>CAZRIO010000001.1:0-8340 GCA_964600185.1 uncultured Candidatus Saccharibacteria bacterium
GAGTTGCCTCACTAGTACCTGAAACTAGCGCGTCTACCAATTCCGCCACGTCCGCGTGGATTGTAACAGGGGTAATTGTACTGCAATGGCCGCAAAAGAGCAAGCCACGCCTTTCTCTTACCCGCCTATTTTTCGTCTCTTGCCGACCGCTGGTAGCGCTATGAACGCAAGCGCCAGCGCAAGCAAAACAGCGAAGCCACACATAATCGATGGGATGCCGACGATCGTCACGGGGTCTACCAAATTCACGGTTGTCGCAGGAATGATAAAAATCGTGTAGCCGAGCATGACACCCTCGAGTGCGCGACGTACTTTTTGGTCTTTTGTACGGTGCGTATATCGCCAACCAAGAAGCAATGTCATAATCAAGAACCCGTAATAATACAAGCCGAACAACCACCCCGAACCCGGCGCCACTTGGAAAATCACATAATTACCGAGGCACACATGGCCGTCAATCGCTCGACCGATCAGCGAAAAGAACGCCACAAACCCGGCCGCAGCAATGTACCCCGGCCAGATTAACCAGCGCCGTTTATCCCCTGCAATCACCGTTATCAGATGTATGCCGACCGGCGGCAATAAGGTAATTGCGACGTACCCAATCCGCGACCACGCCAAAGGATCGCCGCCGATTCCACGACAAACCATATATTCCGCCAGCTGAAAAGTGCCAAGCGCCACAAACAATAACACCGCCAAGCGTGCTATCGTCGTCAATTTATACCGCCATATCGTGTACAGTGCCAAACATATTTCAATCACAAATGTGGCGATCATCACCGGTGGTGAAAAGCAATACAATTTGTTAGAACTGCGACGAAAGCCAGTTATTGTACGGTGGTCCATACCCGCCGTATCATCCAGTTCTGCACATTATTGAGGCGGTCGATTTCACTATTGATGCTTTGTTCTTGTAATCCGGCAACGGGGCCGCGGGTAATATACAAGAATCGCGGCTGATACAAACCAAGTGCCGGCGCATCGGCTTGCCATGACTGCAAAAATGGTTGATATTTTGCTGCTCGTAACACCGGATCAAGACGGGTGCGCCCCGCCTCAAGTGCAGCGTCGGTCGTGCTGGATTTATATTCAGAGAAATTATAACGGTGTGAAGCACGTGGATCAGCCTGCGAGCTATCCCAATATACGAACACATCCGGATCTGCACCGATCGAAATCCCGTGCACCAGCGCATCATACGTGTGTTGCGTGAGCGTCGTCTGGAAATCGGTATCGCTCTGCAGGACCACCTGGGCGTCAACGCCAATCTTCGACCATTGTTTTTGCAAAGCCGCAGCCACCGTCGCATATTCAGAATTACTCTGCGCATACAGTTTAAAACTTAGTTTTTGGCCGTTTTTGGCACGTATACCATCACCGCTCGCCACCCAGCCGGCTTGATCGAGCTGTGCTTTGGCGGCATTTACATCATATCCGCTCTGTTGGTAGGCACGATTATATCCGATCTGGCCACGCAAAATCGGTTCGGTCACCGGTGAAGCCGGATATCCTAACCCCTGTATTATCGACGAAATATCTGCACTTTTTACTAAAGCCTGGCGAACTTGCACATCACTCAACACTGGTTGTGTCGTTTTGAAAAACGCCATCACTGCTGCCGTTAGCGAAAAGCTATGCATTTGCACATTTTCAATCTTGCTGATTTCTTTGGGAACACTGGTAAGACCGACCATCGAGGTAATTTCCTGCGCCTTAAAAGCGTTCACGACTTGTGCTTGGTCATGATATGAGTGCACTACAAAACTTCCGAGCTTCGGCGCACCACCCGCATACTGTGCAAACGGCAAGAGCTCGATCTGCTCCTGTCGGCTTTGGTCGTTCGTGCCGCTCACCTGCAATGCCTCCCAAGAGAAGGGTCCTGCTCCAATCGGATGTGTCGTGTTGAACGTCGACGAACGCAACTGACTCATTGGTGTATCACCGAGGATATGTTTCGGAATAATGCCCGTGGTTAGCGATTCAGGGAACGAGCTCAAAACATTTGGCAGTGTAAAAGTAATAGTCGAGGGATTCACTGCCGCAAGCTTAATACCTGCCCATCCACTATTGAGGGGTGACTGCGCATCAGGATTTTGAATCGAACGGAACGTAAACAACACGTCGTCAGTAGTCAGTGGCTGCCCGTCATGCCAGGTCAAATGCGGTCGAAGGTGTACGCTATACGTTGTTCCGGCACTGTCAACCGTCCAGCTATCCGCAAGATCACCGACAAGTTTATCGTGCGCGTCATATTTTAAGAGACCCGCGAAAACGAGCCGCGATACCGTACTATCAACCGAATTCGAAGCATACAGCGGGTTGGCGTTCGTGAAACTGCCGATAATTCCTTCGCTGTACGTACCGCCTGGTGCGGGCTGCAATGTTTGATAATAACGAGTCAGGCCATACATCTGCCCAATCAAGCAGCCGGCTAGCAATAAAATGAGCAACAACCATGCACCAATGAACCGTTTTACAATAAAGAGTCGTTCCAAGCGGCGAAAAAAATCGCGTTCCAAGCGGTCTTCGGCCTGCTGACCAAAGACTTCAACTTGCCGCTTGCTGCGGCGCAACCGACGTCGGAGTCGTAACTTAGCTGCGCGGCTTACCACCATTTTGCTCCTTTTTGATTACGCGGCAACGATGCCAAGAATCAGTGACGCAGCGAATACGACACCGGTGACAATCGTCAATTGATAGATAGTTTTTTCAGTGCCACGGCGCATGATGTTAACTTCACCGCCGCCACCAAGTCCAGCACCAAGGCTCGCGCCGCGTGTCTGCACCAAAATAAGCAGTGTTATCAATAAGACCGATCCGATTGTGATGTAGTTCCAAATGCTCATAGTTTTAGCGATCCTCTAAAATAGTCGTTACCAAATAGTTTACCAGTCCGATTATCATACCGGCAAGTATTGCCACCCAGAAGTTTGTCACATGCAGTGGCTCATACAGCTTACTGACCAAAAAAACAGTGAAGCCGTTGATCACCACCATGAACAAACCGAGTGTAAATAAAATGGCCGGCAAACTAAAAATAACGATGATCGGACGCAAAACCGCATTAATTATCGCGAGGAGTAATCCAGCAACTAAAACAACCTGAATACGGTGGTCATAGCTGATGTGCGAACTCAAAAGTCCGGCGGCAATCCAAAGGCCAAGGCTACAAACGGCCCAACGCACCAAAAGTCGGTAAATAAATCCGTGTTTCATGCTTTCTACTATTTTATCACAGCGCGCGTGGGAGCTGCGCGCTTAAGTTCACTATGCCATCTGCTGTAATTAACACGTCATCTTCAATACGAACGCCAATGCTTTCTTCGGGAATATAAATACCTGGTTCGACCGTAATAATAACGCCTGGTTCAATCGGATGCTCGTAATCGCCGGCGTCATGGGTATCAATTCCCAAAAAGTGAGAAATGCGGTGCGGGAAATACTGTCGCACCGCTTCGGAGTTGATGGTTTTGATCAGTCCAAGCTCGCGCAATTTTTCGCCCATGTAGTTTTCGATTTGTTGCTCGTATTCCTGTAATACAACTCCAGGTTTTAAGAGTGAAAATGCATATTCCTGTACGTCTAGCACTGCGTCGTACACCTGTTTTTGGCGGCGCGATGGATTGCCCCCGATGCTCATTGTGCGCGCAATATCGGCAGCGTAGTGCGAGACGTCTGCGCCAACGTCGAGCAACAACAACTCACCTGATTTGAGCGGCGCTTCAGCCTTCAAATAGTGCATCGTACAGGTGTTTTTACCCACTGAAACAATCGGATGAAATGCATGACCCAAGGCGCCTTGGCGGCGAAAGCCTTGGGTTAAATCGGCCTCAATTTCGTATTCGTAGCCATATTTGGCGAGCTTGCTCGGACGAGTGATGTTTTTGATCGTTGAACAGGTAATATCAATTGCGCGTTGGATCACTTCGATTTCGACAGGTTGTTTGACCATGCGCATGCGCGACAAATGCGTGCGCAAATCCAGTAATTCTAACTTCGGATTGATCTCTTTCATCTTGGCGATCAGATCTGCGCGAGCCGGATTCGTGTACATCCCCAAGAATTCGATGTACCGAGGCGCCGCGCCTAATGTCGCCACATGAGCAGCTTTTTTGAGCCGTGCGGAAAGTGTTCTCCAGCCTTCTTTCTCGGTTATTACTGTTTCAACACCAGAAATGCGAGTCAATTCGAGCGGATCAATGGCTCCGTCAAACTGCTCTATCACCACTTCGCGCGGCGGCACGATCAAATATTCTTTGCTTTTGTCCATGACCAACACGATGCCTGGATCGTTGATGCCAGTGAGATAAAAGAAACTGCTATCTTGGCGAAACGAAAAATTGTCGTCAGCCGATGATTGCATGAGCCCATTTGCCGTAATAACAATAGGTGCGGTCCCCGTAAATAGCTGGCGCAGACGTTCACGGTTGCCCTGGAAGAATTCAGCGTTCAATATATTTTCCATTACAAACCATTAGTATAGCACTCTCTGCAACCAACCCGTCTGAAAGATTACTATGCAATGTACTTGTTTTCTGTGCTAAAAGTAGTAGAATTGTCGAAATGGCTAACCCTCTTGAACAGAAAATTATAAGTAACGTGCCACCTTTTGCGCTTATAGGCAGCGATCTCGATGATTTTGGTAGAGCGCAGATCGACGGATTTCGGATCGGACGGGACGCCATTGTTGAGGTTAACCCCCACGCTCTGGAAGAACGACCAGCGACATTAGAACTAAGCCCCAAAACTCTCACGATCGCCAAACTTGCAACGCTCTGTACCCCTCAAAGAGTTATCGACAAAGGCTTCGAGTCAGGAGTCAAAAATATCAGCGAGCATGTAAGGCTAGCCTTAGATGCATTCGAAACACCGCATCGAAGCGCAACTGCGCTCACCAGGACCATGTGGGATATCGGCTTTTACACTGTGGCGAAGAGCGCCGAGCCGCTCGGATTGGATGAACAAGAAGCAGATGTTGTAGACCGACTTTCTCAAGGTCATCAAATGAAGGCGGTCGACGAACAACTTGAGCCCAAATATGGTGAAGCTCATCTTAAAAGTAGAGCCGTTGTAACCCGGATCGGCAGGCGTACAAACTGGCAACTCGTCGACGCACTCATATGGCGAAGCATCGTCGGCGGCGACATTACAACGCACGCCCCAGCAACTCCTTCCGGTTGGTAGCAAGTAGCAATTTACAAGATCATTGTAAGATGATCGTTCCGGTGTCATAATAACGCGACTATGCGTAAAGTTTTGTCGGAGTCACCTACAATCGCGGTAATCCATGAAGGCACTGGACCTGTTGCCAATATCTCACGCTTTGAAATCGGTAATGGCGTAGGTCGTATATCTCGAGAGCGGCTTGCACGGCACCCTCGGACAGCGCGGCTCGAAAGTTTGCACATAGATATCGCCACGTTCTCACTCTTCGGATTTACAACGGCACGTATGTCACCGCATGTAGGCAAACCGGCCAGTAAACTAGACCTCCCGTTGGGGCAAACGCAATCAGCCCTCAACTATCCCGGAAAAGTACTTACACGACAACTCTTTCAACGCGGCTTCATTGATGTACTTACCCGTCCTGGTCCGCTTGATTTAACCGAATACGATCAGCGTTTCTTGTCGCGTTATCTTAATGGCGAATCTTTTGCCAGTGCTTACGAAAACCTAGGCGTGAACGACAGCACCGGTCGTAAACGACTCGCAGAACTTCGCGAACGAACAGGCTGGGAAGATGTCCAGCACATTGCATTAGCCGGACTGATGAATAAACAAGTTAAGATCTTCGATTATAATTCTCTACCCCATGATGAGCCGCCAACCATACCCGAACCCGTCCCGGAGCAAGAGGTAAGTGCGCCGATCGCCGAACTACCGGTCGCGCCTTTTCCCACACTTGGCGAAATCCGTTCTCATTTCATGGACGAAGGTGGCGGTGTTTAGCGTATTAGTTTAAAATGACTCGGATTATACGGAGCAACCATGAAGAGAGTCTTTAAACAATATCCGCGTATCGTTGTCGAAGCCGACCAACACGGCGACTACGATACCGCCCGTTTCAGTCGAATCGAAATGTTTACCGGCGCACTCGCTATGCAGCCAGAAGTGTATTACGAAGACCCTACGATCCGGGCCTTTGGAACCCGCATTTTGAACATCGCCGCCCTCCACACCGCTTTGGTCACAAATAACCAAATAGCAACCGCATTTACAATGACCTACAGACAGGTCCTCACTGCAAATACAAATGTCCATAAAGCCCTCGACGTACCTTGCGGCAAAGCGCTCGCACCTACATTTCTTGAAAAAGGATTTTGTCGTATTGAGCGGGCGACGATGAAACTTGGCCTGAGCGCCGAAGAACTTACGCTCGTCAATGAGTTTATTGCGGGAAAAACATTCCAACAAATTGCCGATGCCAGGGATATTTCCAGGTCAACGATCAAAGACCGATTCGAAGATTTCAAAGTGGCGGCGAGTGTTTCTGATATGCATGATTTAGAACTTTATCTTACGATGAGCGGCGAGCTTCACGATTTTGGTGATGAAAACACTTTGCCGGCGTATGATCGCAGAACGCCTCCCCTCTCCATTGATCAGCTTTCTCCGCCTGTCGACGAAGCAACCTTAATCCCCTTTACTCAATCCGTGCCGGAGCCCTTAACCCAGGAACAAATTCTGAATTACATGAACAAACCCGATGCCTTCTAATTTTCTAATATAGAACCTCGCGCATACATAAAAATTATGTTATAATTAACTATTCTTTAGTCTGGAGTTTTATGAACATTGTTCCGCAGGGCCCTGAAAACGCCCCCATAACCGTATATGCCGAGTCCCCATGGGACCCTAACCAGGACCCGATAAGACAAATCGGAATCGGTTCGGGAATTATAGCGGTTCACCATGAAGTTATCGCAAATATGCCCGAGACAGACCATGTGACGGTCGCTGACTGTAATGCGGTGACGTTTGCCGCACTTGGCTTAAAACGCACAGAAACCAAAAAGTTCTTCATGCCAACCAGCACCGAAGCCGAGATCGACACGGGCGCCAGCGTCGTAAGCCATGTATTTGGCTACCCAAACCGCAGAGGGCTCGCTCAAGCTTTGTATGCACACGGCGTCTTCAAGAATGTAGAACGGGGCGCATTCCCCGACCTCGCTCCTGGAGAGCGAAGCCTACTCGAATTACTCGCAACCGGGGAAAGCGCTTATGACGCTTACGATACGTCGGGCTTAGGGAAAAGCCGATCGTATAAGGTTCTGCGCGCGTTAAAAAGTGCGACCGGCATCGAGCCCTTGCCTCAACTTATTATAGCCGCCGATAATGCCGGCGAAATAGATATAACCCGTCACTATAAGCTACCGCCCTCAATGAAGAAGAAACAGTTCTGATGCGCGGACAGCTTATAGTATAACTTTGTCGGTAGGTACTATCGGCTTATCAGTCGCCAAGTATTTCGCAACCACTGCCGCTTTTTTCTCGCCTAAAATTGGAATTAAATCACGCGCTTCGGCTTGCATAATTCCGCGGACACTGCCGAAAGTTCTGAGCAACTTCTTACGCGTGGCCGGGCCGACGCCCGGGATTTCGTCGAGCACGCTCGCCGTTTGGCGTTTTTGTTTGAGCACGCTGTGATACGTTACCGCAAAGCGGTGTGATTCATCGCGAATACGCTGCAAAAGTTTCACCAGATTTGTGTTGTGCGGCACGTTCACCAAAATAAAATCATCGCTTTCAGTCGTAAAGCCGCCAAGTTTTTGCAGCACTTGTAAGTCGAGTTCGACATTCGATTTGCCTTTTTGAATGACGATTTGCTCTTCGCGCTTGGCACGCCCGACAAACGGAATGTTGCTACAACCCATTTCGTCACGCGCTTTAATCGCCGCGTCAAGCTGTCCTTTTCCGCCGTCGATCAGCACAAAACTCGGCAAACCCCACATCTTACGATTTTTTTCACTCAGGCGGCGTTTGAGCGTTTCGTTCATGTTATAAAAATCGTTGTTGTGCTCTTTTTTGGTCTTGAATTTGCGATATTCACCCTTGTTACTCACGCCGTTGGTGAAAACGACCATGCTTGCCACAACGTCGGTGCCTTGCATGTGCGAAATGTCGTAGCCTTCGATGCGACGCGGAAATGCACCGAGCGTCAAAAGCTCCACGAGCTCTGAAAGCGCATGGTCTTTGCTAATATCCAAAAATTCTTTATCACTAAAGATCACTTGATGCGTAAGGCTCCGGAGGCTAAAAAGTTGATTACGTTTTTTGGCTGCACCTTCGAAATCCTGCGCTTTAGCAAGCTGTTTCATTTCTTTTTCGAGCTCACGT
>CAZRIO010000001.1:8350-112992 GCA_964600185.1 uncultured Candidatus Saccharibacteria bacterium
TGCGCTTGCCCTCGATCACCGTAATAAGTTTGCGAAGATTCGCTCGATAATCCTGTAGCGTGGTTTTTCCTTCTTCGAGACCTGGATCGAGTCCTAAATGATAGTGCAAAGTCGCGCGCTTTTGGTTCAGCAAACGACGCGTGGCAAACGGAAACACGCGGCGCAATAACTTGAGCGCCTGGCGTACGCTCAAAGCACTAAGATACGGCCCAAAGTACCGCGCTCCGTCGTCAAGCGGCCGACGCGTAGTGCCGACGGTCGGAAAATCACTGTCATAATCAATGCGAATATAGCTCATCGACTTGTCGTCACGCAGCAAAATATTATAGCGAGGCATGTAACGGCGAACCATTTCGGCCTCCAAAAACAACGCCTCAAGTTCGCTCTCAACCACCATCCAATCGGTGTCGAAAATTTCCGCTACCAGCGCGTCGGTCTTGGGGTCACGCACGCGGGATTTCTGGAAATACTGCCGTACCCGATTACTGAGCCGTGCCGCTTTGCCCACATAAATAATCTCTCCTTTGGCATCCTTGTGAAAATATACGCCAGGAGATTTCGGTAATTGCTTGAGCTTTTCGGTAAGCTGCGCGTTCATACTATTATTATACCTGTGAAATTATAATTACAGTGATCTCTGGGGTTGACTAATCATTTTAGAACTCTATACTCCGCTGTAATAGCATAAATGAGGACACTATGAGCGAAAAAAAGGAATGTTTGAAACAGCCGAACACAGCCGGCGAGGAGGCACCAGAAATTGACCAAGACGGTGCGGTAGATATTGCCGAGGTCAAAAGCGGCCATACATTTAATGCCAGGTTAGCCACTAAAGAGGCCGACCCTGCCGCCGATCAGGATTGGTTGTTAACTGCTTCGACACAACCAGAGCTTATGCCAGCAACCGGCATACCTAACCTCACTCGATATCTCACGCTTGAGGCGCTCGCGGCTCAAGTTATGCGCAATCAGCCACAACAATCTGTCCCGCAGTAAGAGCTTCGTAATATTCCCAGGGCGCTTGACGGATTTCGTAGCCATTATTAGCACCCCGGATTTTTTCACCGTATTGCACTAATTCTTCGACTGGTAAATGCCGCAAGTCGCCGCCTTGCTCCTGCACATGATCAGTGTAGAGCTTGCCATTGGTGTGATCTACCTCATGGCGAATGCGACGCGCGTCAGTGGCTTTGAACACCTGGTTGATCGAACGGAGGCCTACCGAGCCGTCATCTTCCATATCAATGCATGTTGCAATCAAACGCAGCTTATTGGGCGTCTCCACCTCTGCACCCAACCCGAGCAGTGAACCACAGCCCTCGCTCCAAGCATTAGTTTCGACCACACCCGTTTCCTCGTTAGCTACGGGCAGTGCGATTGGATTAGCAAAAAGGAATCGCTGGTCGTCTCTGCCCAGACGGATGAGCGCAATGCGTGCGTGGTAGCCAATTTGCGGCGCTGCAAGTCCCACGATGGGCCGGCCACGGCGCTTTTCTCGTGCTTCTACCTCAATAAGCTCACGTGCAATCTGGCCAACCCACGGTGCGGTTCGCAGTTGTGTGTTGGTAATCCACGGCAAATTTCTATCATGCAAAGCCGGATGATTAGCGCGCACTATTGTTGGCCGACCTGCGCGGATATCTTGCTCATATTCTTTATAAATTTTTAGCGTTTCCTTGCTTGGAGCAGGAAAATCCTCCGGCCAATACGCCGGTTTTATACCGAACTTAGTCTCGCCCGAGTTTTTGGCAAATTTCATCACAAAAGTCCTTTCCTGGTTGGCTCACACAGTCCTCACACACCAGGATCAGCCGATTACAGGCTTTGCGCGCGCAGTTTTCATAGTTACTTGTTTTGCCTTCGCAATGGGTGCACTCGCCAATATCTTTGGCTTTATCGGAAAATTTGAGGTTCATACGGCCGTCAAACACATATAATGAACCTTCCCACAGACCATCGTCGGCATAGGCTTCGCCATATTTTGCGATGCCGCCGTCCATTTGATACACCTCTTTGAAGCCGCGATTTTTCATGAGACTACTGAGAATTTCGCAGCGGATACCACCGGTGCAATAGGTGACGACCGGTTTGTCTTTTATGTCGTTATATTTGTCGCTATCAAGTTCTTTTATAAAATCTTTGCTGGTGCGCGTATCGGGTACGACTGCATTTTTGAACTTACCAACTTTTGCTTCGTACGCATTTCGACCATCGAAAAAGATAACGTCTTCGCCGCGTTCTTCAACTAATTTGTGCACATCGGCCGGCTTGAGATGTTTGCCGCCCCCGACCACGCCGTTTTCATCAACTTTGAGTTCGTCGGCTGCACCAAAACTTACAATTTCGTCACGAACTTTTACCTGTAATTTCGGGAAATTCGCGCTGCCGCCATCTGACCATTTGAATACAATATCTTTGAAAGGTTTATACGTTTTCGTTTCTTTGACATACGTTTTGAGCGCATCCATATCGCCGCCGACCGTGCCGTTGAGTCCATGTTTTGAGATTAAGATTCGGCCACGCAAACCTAAGCGCTCACAGAGCGCCTTTTGCCACAAACGGACCATTTCTGGGTCGGCAAGCGGCGTGAATTTATAATAAAGTAAGATTTTTTGCACCTCGCCATTATAGCAAATTTACCTCTGTTAATCCAGCGGTAAACCTACCGACTGTCATGGCCGTTGTATATTACACTTCACTTTTAGATCTGTTTTCTTCTTGACACTAATGCTAGAATGGAAGCAATTAATACATGTAAAGGAAAGGGCGACCATATTATGCTGTTGAATTTTACCGAGACTCGTGGCTTCGTCCCGACCATCTCGTAACTCCGAACCAAAACCACGCTGCGAACGACGAGCAGTTTGAAAACACTAAACCAACCTATTTTATTACCTGGGCAACGAGAGGAGAACTAGCCTATGCCCCAAAAAAAGACTGTAACCAAACGAACGATTCTATTATTCTGGCACCACGCCTGGCGGTACCCTAAATTTGTAATTGCCGTCCTTGTGGTAACGCCGCTTACTATTTTGATCTATCAGGTTTTGCCGCCAATCATTGTGGCAAATGTGTTAAATCGTCTGAGTAAAGGCGCTTTCGAGCCCAACCATATCTGGGAAAGTTTTGGCTGGCAACTTGTCGCGTACGCCATCATGGTATTCCTTGGTGGTGTCGTGATGTGGCGTATCGTTGACATTTTAGTATGGCGCCTCGAAGGAAACGTACAGCGTGACCTGGCGCGTCGTATTTACGACCACCTGCTCCACCAAAGCGCAGACTTCCACGCCAATCGATTCGGTGGATCACTCGTGTCACAAACGAGCAAAACGCTCGGCGCCTACATTCGCATGGCTGACACGACGATTTTCTTCATGATCCCACTCATCTCGATGTTGCTGTTTTCGGCAATTATTTTGGCGAGTCGCGCACCACTTTTTGACGCAATACTCATGGCATTTTCTATTGCGTATCTGGTAAGTGCTACATTCATTACGAAAAAAGTTCGTAAGCTCGGCTCGCTACAAGCGGAAGCCGAAAGCAAACAAACGGGGTATCTTGCCGATAGTGTTACTAATGTCATGGCTATCAAGAGTTTCTCTGGTGGTAGCTATGAGCGTAAGCAGTTCGAAAAAGTCACCGACCATACGCGTGATCGACTGCTCGACCTTATGCGCGGCACACAGCGACAGCAAGTGTTTTTCACTGCAATGACCAACAGCATCATGGCGATCTCGCTGGCAATGGCAGTCGTTGGTGTCATGGCCTTTCATGCCGACCTGGCGACTATGTTCATCATTTTGAACTACACCGCCAGCATCGCTACCTTGCTATGGGGTTTTAGCAACAATGCGCTTCGCACATACAACCGCGCGCTTGGTGACGCCAAAGAAATGACTGAGATCCTACAGATCGAGCCAAGCGTTAAGGACCCTGAGCACCCCGAAAAACCACATATTAGTGCTGGAGCAATCGAATTCAAAGCCGTCGACTTTGCGCACAAAGGTTCCGATGACGCTTTGTTCCACAAACTGAACTTACAGATCAAACCGGGCGAAAAGATTGGCTTGGTTGGGCACTCTGGTTCCGGCAAAACGACGATGACACGTATTTTGCTGCGCTTCTCGGACATTGATGGCGGCGGAATCCTGATCGACGATCAAAACATTGCGCACATTACACAAGACGACCTCCGACGCAGCATTAGTTACGTAGCCCAGGAACCTCTGTTGTTCCACCGCAGCATTCGCGAAAACATCGCCTACGGCAAGCAAGATGCCACCGACGAAGAAGTTGCATCTGCCGCCGAAAAAGCCCACGCTACCGAGTTCATCGACCTCTTGCCTGAAAAATACGGCACACTTGTGGGTGAACGCGGCGTCAAGTTGAGCGGCGGCCAGCGACAACGCATTGCTATTGCTCGTGCTCTGCTAAAGGATGCACCGATTTTGGTGCTCGATGAAGCCACCAGCGCACTGGACTCCGAGAGCGAAGTGCTCATCCAGGACGCGTTGTGGAAGCTAATGGAAAACCGCACCGCCATTGTGATTGCACACCGTTTAAGTACCATTCAAAAAATGGACCGCATTTTGGTGCTCGAAAACGGTGAAATCATCGAAGAAGGCTCACACCAAACGCTCATCAAAGAAAAAGGCATGTATGCCAAGTTATGGGCGCATCAATCCGGCGGATTTATCGAGGATTAATTGGCGGACTGTACGTTCTCCACGTAATCTCCGTGCTCAAACACTGCGGATAGAATACCGCAAACTGCGCGCGCTGAGATTACGTGAAGACGTCCAGCCACTAGTAACTTCATTTTTACCAACATAATCGGATACAATAAGCCCTATGTCGACGGACCTCCAAACTCTCAAACTTTACTGGCAAGCCGAGAAACAACACCCGTGGACGTTGCTCGGCAGTATGCTCATGGCTCCGGCTTGGATTCTGCAAAACGTTTTGGCGCCATTTTTTGTAGCCAAAGCACTTGGGCAACTCGCCGGCGGCCATGGCGTGCACGCCGATATTATCTGGTACGCTGCCATTTCGTATGGAGTGGGATGGATTTTGTACTTCTTTGGCGACTATGTGTTCTCTGCTCCTCGCGCCGCCAAAGTCATCGCCGAGATGTACAATCGCTGTTTCCAACACATTTTGTCGCAGGATTACGACTTCTTTAGCAATAACTTTAGCGGCGCGCTTGTTACGCAGGTTAATCGCTTTGTAAAAGGGTTCGAGATGCTCGACGGCATCTTTTTCATCGATATTCTCGGTCCGTACCTCGGCGTGTTGATTTCAATTGGAATCATGATTTGGTTTAGCCCGGTTATTGGGCTCGTTATTGGGGCGATTTGGTTGCTTTCAATGATTCTGGTTGGTTATCTCGTCACGCAGCGCATGCCAACCCGTCGTAAAGCGGTTGCCAAAGAAAGCCAACAAACCGGCGAGCTCGCCGACGCAACAACCAATGCCGTCGCCATCAAAACCTTTGCGAGCGAAGCAGTAGAAGCAGCTCGTTTCAACGAAACAAATCAGGTGCGCCGCGGACTCGTTTTAAAGAGTTGGAACCTAGCAATTCGCAATAGTTTCGCCATCCAAGTCATGTGCGGCGCCATGCAAATGACCGTGCTTATCGGTGGTATTTATGCTGTCACGCATCACACCATGAACATCGCGACATTCCTGCTGTTTCAGGTGTTCATTTTGCGCATCATCGACAGTATTAACAAAGCGAGTCTGCTCGTGCGCCAGGTGGAAGGTTCGCTCGGTGATGCCCACGAAATGACCATGATGTTTGAACGACAATCCGAAACGCAAGATCCCACCCAGCCACAGTCGCTTCGCATTAAAAAAGGCGCCGTCAAATTTAACGATATTACTTTTGCCTATGAAAAGGACGAAGAATCACCGAAGCAGCTCTTTGAGAACCTATCGCTCGATATCCCTGCCGGGAACCGGATTGGGCTCGTCGGGCCAAGTGGTGGCGGCAAAACCACCATTACGCGTTTGCTGCTTCGTTTCCATGATGTCCAAAGCGGGAGCATAACGATTGACGATCAAGATATTCGCGATGTTCGCCAGGGTGAAATTCGCGAAAACATTGCTTATGTGCCACAAGAACCGCTGCTCTTTCACCGCAGCATTCGCGAAAACATCGCATACGGAAAGCCGGGCGCGACCGAAGAAGAAATTATTACCGCCGCCAAACGTGCGCATGCTCACGAGTTCATTAAAGGCCTCACGCATGGCTATGACACCCTCGTGGGTGAACGCGGCGTAAAACTGAGCGGCGGCCAGCGACAACGCATTGCTATTGCTCGTGCTATTCTCAAAGACGCGCCGATTCTTGTGCTCGACGAAGCGACAAGCGCGCTCGACTCCGAGAGCGAAGCGCTCATCCAAGATGCACTCTGGAAATTGATGGAAAACCGCACCGCCATCGTAATCGCCCACCGTTTAAGCACCGTGCAAAAAATGGATCAGATCGTTGTACTTGAAAACGGTACGGTGATCGAACGCGGTCCACACGATCAACTGCTTAAACAAAAAGGCGCCTATGCCAAATTATGGACTCGGCAATCGGGCGGCTTTTTGGAAGACGACGAATAAGCCGGCCGGCTCTCACGCGGCGACGGATTTTGATTTATTAGGCGGGCCGTTTCGCTTAACTTGTTGCCATTCGCGCCACACCAAACCGATAATAATCGCATCGAGCACAGTCAAAAATCCCATGCCAAATGTCGGATGGATAATCATTTCGTACAACTGATAGACCAAAAAGAGCGTGAGTGCCACGAGCCCAAACGGATACGCCCAGAGCTTGTTCCGCAGCAAACAAACCACCAACACCACTTTTACGAGCCCGTGCGTTAGCAAAAACCATATAGCAAAGGTGTGATTGCCATCTGCCAAGCTATGGCCGATTTTTACGATGTGTGCACTTATGAAGCCGTGGTGGCTGGGACCGGCTTCCAGATCGGTAATCCACTGCGAAAAGCTCTGAAAATAATGCACCGGCACAAACAGCAGCGCCGCGGCACCAAGCAACTCAAATACACCATCAACACCTTTTAAAATGATGCCGATTTCGTACGTTTTATCGAGTAGGGTTTTTGGCTTGAACCACGTCATGAGGCACTCCTAAGCTCTTGAGATGAACTTTACCATAGTACTCAGGGCCGCCTTGCCAAGACGCTTGGCGACAGCGACCGTCCCTGATTGGCTTTCGGGGCTGTTTGGAATCCCCTCACCACCCGAAATAGCTATTACTCCTTAGCGGCTTCGAATTGTTTTTTGCCACCAGGCTGATCTTCTTCGGCCTGTGTGCCTTCTTCGGCAGTGCTTTCGTGGTCAGCAGGAACCTTTTCTTGGTCAGCTTCATCGGCGTCACCACCAACGGCATCGTTAGCTGCCTGTAATGCGCTCGGTTCATAGACAGTTGCAACCGCTTGGTTGACGTCAGTTTTTATTTCGACACCGTTCGGCACCGTAAGGTCACCAACAACGATTTTGTCGCCAACTTCTACTAAGGTTTCAGCATCATAAAACAGCTCGTCTGGCAATGCCGATGCAACTGCTTCAACTTCAACCGTCTCGAGGTTGTGCAATACAATCAGACTTGCGCGTTCCGCAGGAGTCGAGTCATTGTCTTCGGCGTATTTAGGATGAACCGGGATTTGTGCTGTCACTTTTTCACCGCGTTTTACGGCGTTGAAAACAATGTGCGTGAGCGAGTTTTTCTTGGGGTCAAGCGTAACGTTTTTGATCAAAGCAGTGTGCGCTTTGTCGCCAACTTTGATTTCGATTGGGTGGTGTTTACCAGCTTTCTGATAAGCGTGGTACATCGCCTGATATTCAACCTGGACTACCAATGAGTCTTTGCCATGGTCATGCACCACAGCGGGCACAAAGCCTTGCTGGCGAACGCGTTTTACGGCCTTGCCGGTTACGTCACGTTTATCAAGATTCAGCTTAATTGCGTCCATATATCCTCTATCCTCCTTGGTTTGTCGTGGGTCTAGTAACCCTTATTATACACGAGAAGCTGGGAATACGCTGAAGCAGCGCATTTGACGACCATGCACCCTTCGTACAATCGCCAGAAATAGTAGTTTGCGGAACAGCACCCTGTAGTCTTTCCAGAACATGTGTTTGCGATGTTAGACATAAAAGAAGAAGCGGGCATGAGATTTCTTTGGACACCGGAGGTTCACGTTCTGGAAAGACTACAGGGTGCTGTTCCGCTGCAAATTAAGCCGGAATAATCAATAATTACAGTGGACGGCGCACTAAATACCATATAAGATAAACGGGACATGTTCGACGTTTCGCATATTTTGCAAAGTGGCGGTCTTTTGATGATCGCAGCCGTTATTTTTGCTGAGTCTGGCCTAATGGTCGGATTTTTCTTGCCGGGCGACACATTACTTTTGAGCGCCGGTGTGTTTGCCGCGCAAGGAAAACTTTCGCTCGCACTCACCATTTCTGTCATCGCACTTGCGGCCATTTTAGGTGATAACACCGGATATACGATCGGCCGTATACTCGGACCAAAACTGTTTCGTAAAAAAGATGGTATTATTTTCCGTCAAGAATACGTCCGGCGCGCCGAGCAATTTTACGAGCGTTTCGGCAGTAAAACCATGCTGATCGCCCACTTTGTGCCATTTGTTCGTTCATTCGCGCCGATGGTGGCCGGTGTCGCAAAAATGCCGCGGCCGTCGTTTGTGCTTTTTGATGCGATTGGCGATATTATTTGGGCCGTGTCGGTCACGATGCTCGGGTACTGGTTCGGATCGCGCATACCAAACATCGACCATTACATTCTGCCCGTTATTGGCGCCGCAACGTTACTTACGTTCGGACCGATGATCTTCCACCTTTTGGCAGACAAAAAGACCCGCCATCGCTTATTTGCAATGATTCGGGGCAAACGAAAACCGAATAATATCGAAGATTAGACTCCAAAAGAGCCTATTCTAGATCTGTCTAATCGCTTGGGACGTTAAGTTGTCGTGCCGCTTTCGCGGTCGATTTCTTTTTCGACGAGATCTCGCAAGATTTCGGCTTTAGTTTTGCCGGTCCGAAGCGCAGCCCAACGCAAATAGTTGTGGATTTTGCGATCAATAAAGAAGTTAAAGCGCATGTCTTTGGACGAAATGTCGTTTGCGTCCAAGAACTTCTGCATAATACCAGTGACTGTCTCGAGATTATACGCTTCGTGCTGTGTCCAGCCATCGGCCACGCCAGTGATGTAGGCATTCTTGTCGGATGTTTCTTCGCGGAGCAGCAAAACCGGCTTCTTTTGCTGAACGGCAACCGCTACCTGGTAACCGATTGCAAAGCTCGGATATGTTGTTTCGGCAATTACCACATCAGCGCGGGCAATCGTTTCAAGGCTATTTTTATAAATATCCGACCAGTTCGTCTTAATTACAGGCTGTACGGGTATGTCGCTGGTTTCGCGAGCATACGCGTCTTCGAGCCAATCTTCTTCCATGACATGACCGCCCTCTTTGATCGTTGCAACAATAAGCCGCAACGCGTCGATATCTTCGAGAAGGCTTCGTCGTGAAGTAAGGAAATGTACTTTCATAATCTACTTGCCAAGTTATGCCCTATACTGTATCTTATGGGTTTTGCCCATATTCAATTGCATTCGCTAGTCTCAGGCATCAAATTTGGTAACTGTATTTTACCACAAAGTCACATCTATTCCAGATGTTTTATTAGTTAATACGTTAATTAAGTCACGACGAAGGACCCATTTTGGAGATATTCATGAACATACGCCGTCCAGATATGGAAAAGATCTTCCGCAACATTTACCTCAGACGCGGGTGGTTTAACGGCTCCGGATCCGGGTCGCTCCCTGAAAATACCGAAATTTATCGTAAGTTTTTGCAGGATTTTATCCGTAAAAACAATGTTAAAACTATATTGGACCTCGGTTGTGGTGATTGGCAATCAACGCGGCTCATGAACTGGGATGGTCTTGGGTACACCGGCGTAGACGTGGTCTCGCAAGTAGTCGAAGACGTTAAAAAGCGATACGCCAAAGAAAATATCGATTTTATTTATGCGGACATTACCGAAGAAGAACTCCCTCCAGCCGATCTCGTAATCATTAAAGACGTGTTACAGCACTGGCCCAATGAAATTATTCAAAAATTTTTGAGCAAACTTACTCCTTATTCACACGTTCTCGTCACGAATACAGTCGAAATTCACGAAAGCGGCAGTGCCAAACAGAGCACTCCTACTTTACGAGCCGTAAATCGTGATATTACGCTTGGCGATGGTCGTCCGCTCGATCTTGCAAAAGCTCCTTTTAATGTCCCTTGCCAGGAGCTTTTACGATATCCGTCTACTAAACGTTATCAACCGATTCAAGACATCAAAAACGTTTTATTACTCAAAAAGTAACATATTGCCCCTGTAACAAACATATGTAGGCCATGGAAACATGAAGCCTCATTAAATATGTTTCATCACGACTTGTGTAACGTAGGCTTATGTGTGTATACTATGTGTAACAAGTTATACGAGGTACGATATGGCACTCAAGGCACAGATCTGCGGACTACATATAACAAACGACGACACGCTATTTCAGCTAGCGGGTAAGTTGTCACAAGCCGGGGTTACGGTCACTCATCCTTTGCACGATGAGTTTATTTTCACCCACAACACCGGTGCGCCCGGCCTCGTTTCGGCCCTCTGGACCACGTATGAATCAAATCTCGATTATTTTGAAGCAACCAAAACCAGCAACGTCTTCATTGTCGCAAGCAGTGATGGATTTTTGAACGCACCGATGGCTCGCGGTATTATGCACGCCATGCTACTTGGCAAACCAATTATTTTGCTCGAAAACCCCCTGTTTGACGCCTCGGTAAACATGACTACACAAAAAATAATCGCACGTCACGCCCGAACCTTTGACGCCGTTAACCTGCTTAAACTTTCGTCCGTAGAACTGCGCAGCCACTTAGAACAGCTTTCTGAGCCAGTGAATTACGACCTCACTGCAAAAGAAAAGACGATCATTCGCGCCGAACTTCGTGCACACTTCCGCCGTTTGCTCACCAAGCCAGCTTCAAACGCACCAAAGCTCACCCACGCCGCGTAAAGGCGTTATAACATTTTCTTGAGGAATTGGCCGGTGAAAGACTCTTTCACCTTTGCCACCTGCTCTGGTGTGCCTTCAGCGATCACCTGACCACCACCCGAACCGCCCTCGGGACCCATATCGATGACGTGATCGGCTGACTTAATAACATCGAGGTTGTGTTCAATCACCACGACGCTGTTACCAGTGTCGACCAACGCGTGCAGCACATGCAATAATTTTTCCACATCAGCGATGTGCAAGCCGGTCGTTGGCTCGTCAAGAATATACAGCGTGCGACCCGTCGCGCGACGGCTCAGTTCTGACGCCAGCTTAATGCGCTGCGCTTCACCACCACTCAACTGCGTAGCCGGCTGTCCGAGCGAGATATATCCCAGTCCGACGTCAACCATCGTTTGCAGTTTACGGGCAATCGCCGGAATGCTTTGGAAGAACTCGAGCGCTTGCTCGCAGGTCATTTCCAGCACATCACTAATCGTCTTGCCCTTATAAAAGATTTCGAGTGCTTCACGGTTATAGCGCTTGCCATGACAGACTTCACACGGCACGTACACATCAGGCAAAAAGTGCATTTCAATCTTGATGATACCGTCGCCGGCACAGTTTTCACAGCGTCCGCCCTTGACGTTAAAACTAAAGCGACCGGGGCTGTAACCACGGAGTTTGGCCTCTGGAGTTTGCGCGAACAGTTCGCGAATTGGCGTGAACAAACCAGTGTATGTTGCCGGGTTCGAACGCGGCGTGCGGCCGATCGGTGACTGGTCGATAATAATCGCTTTATCGAGTTGTTTGATGCCTTCGATGTCATCGTGACGGCCAGGAACGGTGTTGGCGCGGTGCAAGCGCGCTTGTAACTCTTTGGCCAAGATGTCGTTTACGAGGCTCGATTTGCCCGAACCGGAAACACCACTCACCACTACCATTTCGCCGAGCGGGAATTCGACAGTAACGTTTTGTAAGTTATTTTCGCGCGCGCCCACAATCTTCAGACACTTACCGTTGCCTTTGCGACGTTTTTTGGGCACGGCGATTTCTTTTTTGCCCGATAGGTATTGACCGGTGATGCTGTTAGGGTCCTTGGCAACTTCGTCGGGCGTACCCTGCGCCACTACTTCACCACCGTGGACACCGGCGCCAGGACCGATATCAACCAAATAATCGGCAGTGCGAATCGTGTCTTCATCGTGTTCGACTACAATGACCGTATTGCCGATATCGCGAAGGTGTTTAAGCGTCGTAATCAAACGCTCGTTGTCACGTTGGTGCAAACCGATCGAAGGCTCGTCGAGCACGTACAACACGCCCATAAGTCCCGAACCGATCTGCGTCGCCAAACGAATGCGCTGCGCTTCACCACCGCTGAGCGTCGTCGCACTACGCAGCAAAGTGAGGTAGTTCAGCCCAACATCGCGGAGGAACTGCAGCCGAGCACAAATCTCTTTCAAAATTTGCTGAGCAATTTTGGCGCTTTTGGCGTCTAAATCGAGTGTGTGGAAAAAGTCGAGCGCGTCATCGATCGACATATTACAAATGTTCATGATTGATTTGTCGGCAACCGTTACGGCGAGCACTTCTGGTTTGAGGCGCATACCTTTACAGGAGTAACAAGGCTTTTCCTGCATAAACCGCTCAATGTCGGTCCGGATAAAATCGCTGTCAGTTTCTTTGTGACGGCGCTCCAAGTTCGGTACCACACCTTCGTAGGTCGTCTCGAAGCTGCGGCCGCCGCCTAATGCTACACGGTACGTTTGTCCACCGGTTCCGTACATAATGCGGTCGATGTTTTCTTGGCTTAATTCCCCTGTCGGAACGTGCAGGCTGAACTTGTAGTGATCAGCTACGGCCTGCATTTTTTTCATGTACCAAGCATCGACATTCATGCGATTGAAGGGGCGAATCGCGCCTTCGGCAATCGTCAGACGACCATTCGGAATTACCAGCTCAGGGTCAACCTCAAGCCGCGTTCCTAATCCCGTACAAACCGGGCAAGCACCGTGTGGACTGTTAAAACTAAAAGTGCGCGGTTCGAGTTCGGGGATGGTTACCTCGGGGTGGTCGATGCACGCGTACATCAAACTGTATTGGAATTCGTCGTGAGTATCGGCATTAACGACGGCGATTTTACCTTCAGCAACATCAAGACCCTGTTCTACTGACTGTGCTAAACGGCTCAGGCTGTCGGCGTTATTCACGAGTCGGTCAATGACCACTTCGATGGTGTGTTTGTGGTTTTTGTCGAGCTCGGGGAATTCGTCGAGGGCATACACCACGCCGTCAACGCGGGCGCGTGCAAATCCTGCGCGACTGTATTGTTCGGGAATGTGCTCGAATGCACCTTTTTTATCAATCACTACAGGCGCGAGAATCATTAATCGCGCATCTTCGGGCAAACCCATAATCTTGTCGATGATGTTCGTTGTCGTCTGGCGAGTAACCGGTTTGCCACAAATCGGACAGTGCGGCACACCGGCGCGGGCAAACAACAAGCGTAAATAATCATAAATTTCAGTGACGGTTGCGACCGTACTGCGGGGGTTGCGACTCGTGGATTTTTGGTCGATCGAGATCGCCGGACTCAGGCCATCGATCTGGTCTACATCCGGCTTCTCCATGAGTCCCAAAAACTGTCGGGCGTAGCTACTCAAACTTTCAACATAGCGACGCTGGCCTTCGGCGTAAATGGTATCGAAAGCAAGCGATGACTTTCCCGACCCTGACAAACCAGTAATTACTACCAATTTATCGTGCGGCAATGTCACGTCGATATTTTTGAGGTTGTGCTCCCGCGCACCTTTGACAATAATCGAACTCATAAGCCCATATAGTATAGTCAAAAAATCAAGTAATTACTAGTGCTACCGTGTTGGTGTTGGCGTTGGTGTTGGCGTTGGCCGCGGTTCAGTTTGCGCTAACGCGACAAAGTCACAAGTCGCGCCATTTATACCAGACGCTATATCATAGACTAAGCAAGTGACATCGTTTTGCCCATATTCTATATTGTGCACCGCGAGATCTCCCTCAGGGACGCGTGCCGCAGAAGCCGGCGCTCTGTAATCAGGGTGCGCATAAAAATCTGAAAAATCACAGTCGTAGGCACGACTTGATCGTTTTGGGAGAGTCATCGCCAAACACTTTAAATCACGGCCTTTGTAGGTTGTAATCTCGACGGTCATATCAGTAGGTAGCGTAGTGTCATTAAAATGCTCGCCCACCACCCCGCATGCTCCAAGAGCTGGCGACCCAATGAGCAATGCCAGCGCTGCAGCGCCGCGCCGCGTCCATCTTTCTCCTTGGGCTGGAGTATTTTCCGATGACAGCTTTTTCACTTCAATATTATGGCATATTTATAGTTAAATGTAAATTGATTTCCTCAGCTCAACCTATTTTGCCTGACATTAAAATCATAGTGCTCACGCTTAAAATATACTTGCTTTTTTAGCAAATTTCAGGTTAAATGAAATCAAATTATCGCGCGGGCAGCGAGGGATACAAATGTCAGATTTCTTAATCCTGGGGCTTATTCCAGGCACCCCCATTCAAATCACTTTCATACTCTGGATTATCGGAGTCATTGCCGCTTTGGCCGGCTTTGGCGTATGGTTCGGCAAGCGTCGCCATTTGTTCCGTAATCTCGCGATTATGACGGTGTTTGTTATGGCAACGCACCGCGAGCCTAACCTTTCGGTTTAAATTTTAGCAGGCACTGCTGCTTTTTCAGTAGTGAGTTTATTCCCGCGCAGCCAGCGAACACCGAGATACACCAGCGGCGTTTCAAACACCGATAGTGCGCAGCGCACCAACCAATATGGAATAAGCAGTCCTACAATAAAGCTCATATTTGCGCCGAACGATGTCCCGAGCGCATAAAAAGCCAAGGTCAAAAATACCGCCGAATCGACAAATTGCGATACAAAGTTTGAAGCGTTATTGCGAAACCACAATGCCTTTTTGTGCATGAGTTGGCGCAGTTTGCTAAAGATCAAAACATCGAGCAGTTCCGAACAAGCAAATGCCGCCAAGCTCGCGAGTGAAATGCGAATGGATGCGGCAAAAACCGTATCATACGCCGATTCTGTGCCTGCAAAATGCTTAGAAGCCGGCAAATGCACGACAAGTGTACTGTACAGTGTCAGCAACGCAACCATGATCAAGCCGGAGTACACAACGCTACGCGCCCTGTTCTTGCCGTGTACTTCAATAATCACATCAATCGCCGTAAAAAGTAATGGCATCGCGAAAATCGCAACGCTTGCGTTCACAACAAAATGGCCGATATGCAAAATCGGGAATGTTTTTGCACCCATCAACTCGGTGGTCACTACACCAAAAATATACAGCGCCACCAACAGATCAAATTTCTGAATCTTCATGTCTTCTCTCTTTCTCAGTTATAGGGTAAGGTTAGGAATAAACCCGTTCGTAAGATGAGAGTTATTTAGATAAAACTTGACCAAGTTGCAGTGCGTTTGTTGAGTAGCATCGGATTATCCTCTTTGGCCTGAGCTTACGCGACAGCGCCATACAATGTCAAGAAATATGTTTTGATCACCGACGGAACGCAAAATTATCGAGCAACGCGGTAGCGCAATAGCAAGGTTCCACGCGCATTTATTTGCGCGACTTGCAGTAATTCTAGTTGCACATCAACGACCGTATTCCCTAACATTTCAGTTCCGACACCAAATAAAACCGGCTCGATCGTGGCATATATGTCAGTTACTAAATCGGCTGCAAAAAACGCACCATACACCTGGCCGCCGCCAACCAATAATAGTTCACGGTGACCTATTTTCTCGAGCCTGGCCACGAGTTCGGCCGGAGTTTCACTTGTAAACTCCAGTTGACCGGGAACTGCTTGATCAGAAAAACGTTCTGGCTGCGAAGTCATAACCATGCGCAAGGTGCCGGGTTTCGGCTTGCTCTTGGCAGCCTCATACGTTTTGCGACCCATAACAATTACGCGTGCCTCATTGAGCAATTTCATAAAATGCGTGGCGTCTTCGCTTGAATTCCAACTATGAACATTGGGGTCATCACCTTTAGTGAGTTTACCGTCGAGCGACTGCACATGCACCACTGTTATGTTCATTACTCCTCCAATTCTTCTTCAGACGGCATAATACTTTCGCCGTACAATTTTAGTTCTTCGATCAAATATTCTTGGTGAGCAGTGAGTTTTCCGCGTTCCATCACCTCTTGCAGCCGTTGAAAATATTGCGCAAGCCGACTATGAGTGCCCCCATCCATCAATTTATGGCGGCGGAATTCGTCCCATGCCCTTCGTTCTTCGCTTGTTAAGGCTTTTGGAAAATTACGTGCTTTATAAAGCGGCAACAACGCTGTTAAGCGGGGATCATCAAAATTTAAATGCAGCGACTCGCCCAGCTCGTCAGGCGCAGCTGCTCGGACGACACGCATAGCCTGTTTGTCTTGATTATCAAAAAATCCATCATATAATTGGCCGTCCACCGACTGTTCGCTTGAGGCAAATTCAAGCTGGCGCTGTGTATCGAGCAATTCCAAAGCCTTGCGCAACTTCCCTGGAAAATCTTTCATACTTTTGAGCGTTTGGTGGTTCGTTTTTATAGTGGCGAGGTCGATTTGTAATCGCGTGCGGCTGCCGTCGTCGAGCACGCTCAACGGCGCGACTGCCGGACAGTGATTAAACTGCAAGGTTTTTACTGGCAATCGCTGTTTGGTTTCGTCGCGGCTCCATTTCCAGGCATCGGCAAGTTCCGTGGGCGACATGTTTTTAAATGGCGTCGGGTCGTGCCGCAAATCCCATACCAATGCGCCTTGTTTTTTTGGATGTTCACCAAGGGCAACCACTATTGTTGTTTTCTCAAAGTCCGACGGATACGTGCCGGAAGTATACACGAACGGCTCTTTGGTCATCACAAGTTCGCTCACTTTTCGTTTATCGCGAAAATGCAGCAAAAAATCGAACAATTTTGGCTGGTGATTGCGAATCAGGCGCGCAACCGAAATTGACGCCTCAACATCGCTCAGCGCGTCGTGCGCGTGGGCGTGCTCCAATTTGTTGAGCGCCGTTAACAGCTCTAAACGATTGCTCGGTTTGCCTTTACTGTCAAAGGGCCATTGAATGCCCTCGGGACGAAGTGCCCGCGTCATGCGCACGAGGTCGAGCAAATCCCACCTTGAACGACCATCTTGCCATTGCCATTCATAGGCATCGTAAAAGTTACGATATTGCAGAAAACGCATAAATTCATCATCGAATCGAACCGTGTTATAGCCGACAAAAATCGTTCCGGGCGTGGCAACATGCTCCTGGAAAAGGCGCAAAAATTCTGCCTCGGTTCGACCTTCGGCGATCGTTTCTTGCGGGGTGATGCCGGTGAGCAAAATTGCATCAATGTCGGGCAAAATATCGGGCGTAATGGTAACGAGCTCGTTCACCGGTTCGCCAATTGGCCGTAATTCCATATCGGTGCGCTGACCTGCAAATTGCATAATTCGAGCTTCACGCGGGCTAAAACCACTTGTCTCTAAATCGTAAAAGAAAAATGTCGGTGTTGCCATCGCCCTTAGTGTAGCATCGACTGCCCGTCTGGCACAGCTTGCATTGCCTAAAGCTGCATGCCATAATCCGTGAAATGACACATATGCACACTCCCGAACGCGTCCACGATGATCCGGCGATTGTCGAAGAGCAAGCTGCTGCACTCGCAGCCATCCGAGAACTCGAAATCCCACCGCATGAAACATATTCGAGCGCGGCGATGGACACATACCTTACCGCTCTCGATCTAACGCCGCCTCTACAAGTGTTTTTGCCCACCAACAAGGTTAATGAAGTCACCTCTGATCTGGATATTTGGAATAGTTTACAGGGGACACCAGCCAACTTCCTGCCACAAGTCGATAGCACGATCATCCTGTCAAATGGAGGCGAAACCCCGCTGAACACCCGACGTGCAATTTTATATGGTAACTTACAAGGCGCAGGACGCACTCGTTTGAGCCGCACCCCGCAGGGCGTAGGATTTCACGCGGTAGATGTTGGTTTTCACCACTTAGAACAGGTAGAAGACGGTCTCCGGGACACTGGTGGTATCTTAGAAATTGGCCTCATACGCGCACTTGAAAAAGAAATATCGCTTGCAATTGTCGACAACCCCAGAGATGAATCCGCCATCTTGCGCGATATTACCGCAAAAGATGTCGCCGCGCAAAGCATCCGCACTATCATTTGCAAAGACCCCAGCTTACTAAACACTATGCTGCGAGCCCGCGAAACATTCAACCCGACCGCACAGGAACAGCTCAAAGAAGAATTCGACCGCGTTATGGGTGAGGGATTTTACGATACAATGGTGCAATTTCCCCGAGACACAAGAAGCATCGACCAGGCGAAAAACTTCGTCATGCTGCGTTCTGCGGAGCACCGAGCCGATAAACGTGTCCGAGTTGATTCGTTTCGGCTCGTACTCGAGCAAGTAGTTGAAAATAACCGCTAACTAATACTCGAAGCTGCCTTCGTGCGCAATTCGCACGGTCTGACCGGCTTCAATTCCTTCACGCACTAATCCATGCGTAATGCCCATCTTGCGCATAATGTCGCGGAGGCGCTGCACGCCGTCTTCACTTGAAAAATCAGTTCGTGATGCAAATCGCTCGATTTTGCGGCCCGTGACCACATATATCTTGCCTTCTTTGGTGATTTTCCAGGCATCTTGTGTGGTGGGAATTTGCAAGATCGGAATAGCCGACGTTTCGGGCTCACTTTCTATTTTGCGTGCGCGCTCTTCGGCAACCATACGAGCCAAAGTGCGCAGCAATTCCGTAATACCCTGCTTGGTTACTGCTGAAATTGCACAGACTTCGGTACCTTTTGGCACGACTTTTTTGAGTGCTTTAAGGTGATCGTTGATAATTTCGTCGTCGAGACCTTCGATTTTAGTGAGCGCAACAATCTGCGGCTTCACCGAAAGATCGATTTTATAAGCTTTGAGCTCGCCTTGAATGGTTTGATAGGCCTCTGCGATATCTGATTGGTAGGCATCGACAAGATGCAAAAGCACCGCTGTTCGCTCGACATGGCGCAAGAATTCATCGCCAAGGCCCTTACCCATTGCCGCACCTTCAATAAGACCAGGAATGTCAGCCATGAGCAAACTGGTGGTTTTATCGATGTCCACCACGCCTAAGTTCGGCGTAATAGTTGTAAAAGGATAATCGGCGATCTCTGGCCGAGCATTGCTTACTACGCTCAGAAGCGTTGATTTTCCGGCGTTCGGCAAACCCACGAGCCCTACGTCGGCGATCATCTTGAGTTCAAGCCGCACGGTGAGTAATTCACCGCGCTCACCGCGCTCAGCAATTCGAGGTGCCTGACGCCGCGACGAAAGGAAGTGCGCGTTACCAAAGCCACCTTTTCCGCCCTTGGCGATAACTACTTCTTGGCCATCTACGGTGAGATCTGCCAACAGTTGGCCTTCTTCATTCATAACAGCGGTGCCGACAGGCAGATCAACATACACATTCTTGGCGCTTCGGCCATGTTTTCGTACTTTGCTTCCGTTGCCACCAGGGGTTGCTGTTACTTCTTTTTGATACCGAAACTGTAACAAGGTGTTCTGGTTGCGGCTCGCACGCAAAATAATACTGCCACCATCACCACCGTCACCACCGTCAGGACCACCGCGATCAACGAATTTTTCGTGGCGAAAACTAACGACACCGTTGCCGCCGTCGCCCGCTTGAAGCGTCACGCTCACATGGTCAATAAAGTTCATACGCCCTATTATAGAGAGTTATGCACAGTTTTACCACTGTTAGTAAACAAATGTGTATCCGCTCGCGCCGCTGGCTGGAATAAGTTTGTAGTCAACGACACCAAAACCACCGGTCGGCGTGCTGTCTGTCATGCTCTTTTGACCATACGAGTTCATCTCTGAAATCCAGAAACTACCATCGGCATTGACGACTTCGACAATCGCTACATGCCCTGGCCTATCGCTGTGTTTTACGGCCACAGCGTATTGGCGCGGCGCGCTGCCGGTCGGGTTACCGAAGCTTGCGGAACGACTTGCCCAGGTGAAAGCATCACCAAGGTTCGTGGGCACTGGTATACCAAGTTGCGCACGTCGTTTGGCCGCGTACCACGTACACCAACCAGGTTCATATCCGTTCGAACCGTAAGTGGCCGAACTTCCCAGGTAACCTAAGCTGTAGCCCCCCGACGAGCCAAAAGGAGAAGTACTTACTTGCTGGCCGTTTGGAATAATAATCTGCTCACCGGCGTGCAAACCAGAAATTTCAGCATCGTTATATGCAATAATCTGAGTTTTGTCAGCCTTGAATTTTGTTGCCAGTGAGTCCGGGGTTTCGCCGGCTAACACCGTATAGACGATACCCGTAACTGGCGGAATATTCAGTTTTGTGCCAGCCGCAACCGTGTTGCCACTAATGCCATTGGACCAACGGATACTGTTAGAAGTAACGTTGAATTTTTGTGCAATACTTTCGATGGTATCACCGGCGACCGTGCTATACACACGAATATCTTTACGCGATTTAAGCGCCGTTAACACCTCTTGCGGTTTAGCAACTACAGTACTATCAGCTGAACTGAGTGTCATAACTGTATTCGCACTAATTGCTTGGTTGGCGACTTCGCCCGCTTCCGGCAAGCTTGTCATGCGTGCAACACTTACGGCGATATCGGCCGAAGATAATTGATCAAGCGGATCAGCACTTTTGGCGGTGTTGGTCGCTACCGCATTAGAAATAGGGCTCTGTGATGCATTGTGAGAGCCTTGAAAAACAAAAAATATAATTGCTCCGAGGACGACCACATTACCAGCGACTAGGCTGTAACGAATAGTGCGTCGGCGGGCAGTTGCGTTACCGAATAACTTGCGCATTCGGCGCGCCATAATACCGGAACGAAGTGGTTTTTCCGCCTGTTCCGCTAGAGTGTGAGACGTTGATTGACTAATACGATTCTCCTGGCAAATTGCCATATCTTACCGTTTTTTAGCTATTTTTCCAAGAAAGTTCGACCATTCTTGACTTTCAAACATGTCGGTAAAACAGTAGCTAACAGTGGTCATTTCGTACGCACACGAAAGCTACGCTACAAGTATACCAAATATACCTGTTATGGCAAGTCGCTGTAACACCTGTCGACCTCTGTTAATACGCTTATTGTTGGCACAATTTGTGGCAGTATTGCTGTACTTGCTGCTCGTGCTGCTGAACTGTTTGAGAGAAGTAGGTTTTACCATCATCACCCGAGACAAAGAACAGCCAATTCGTCGCCGCAGGATGCGCAACCGCGCCCAAAGAACTCGCACTCACATTACTGATAGGCGTCGGCGGCAAACCGGTGTGCAGACGCGTATTGTAAGGAGAATCGTAGGTGACCGAGGCTTTTTGGCCGGCCAAAGTCGCACCATAAAATGCAGTCACGTCCGAACCCAGTGAAATACCCGTTCGTAAGCGCGTCAAGAACACTTGAGCGGCCTGAGCACGGTCTGTTGAATTAGAAACTTCCTGTTCGACAATCGAAGCCAGAATAATCCCTTGGTACGTACTCAAGCCTTGCGCGGCAAAGGCGGCGCGAATATCCGGAGTAAGGTGTTTGCTCATTTCGGCCATGGACTCTTTAATGATGGTCTGCAAGCTTGTTTCTGAGTCTTTTTGGAAGGAATCAGGATATAAATAGCCCTCGAGGCTTGCGCTCGCCGGCTTATCAACAAGCGCGGGGTTACCCGCATACTGCGCGGGATCAAGCGCATCATCAATCTGCGCCTTGGTGTAGCCTGCACTTTCAAATGCCGTCTTGAGCTGATCGAGACGTTGAGCTGGCAAAATAGTAACGAGATCAGTTGCAATTTTCCCATGGGTGAGCACAGCTACGATCTGTGGCGTAGTCTGGTCAGCACGCAGCGAATAGGTGCCGGCCTGCAAAGCATCGCGAACCTCTTTGGTGCTAATGTACCACTGAAATGCCCAGGTACTTCTGATAAGTCCTAATTTCTTGAGTTTCGCGGCGATTGCCTTTGACGAAGAACCCGAATTGATTGTCACTGAAACCGCTTGAGAACTACTGCTGACAGGCTTGAGGTTTTGGTTATATATTGCGCGGACACCCACAGTCGCCATTACGAGTAAGATAACTATTGTTGCGATAACCCAAAGTACCCGGCGAGGCCATCGACGGCGCTTTTGTCGGGATTCGTAGGCGTATTTCATGCAGCAATAATCTCCTTATGGTCTTGCAAAAAATCTTCGAGGATGTAGGTGGCTGCGAGCGCGTCAATGTCTCCTTTGACATATGGTTTGCCGCGAGCTTGTAGTTCAGCCTCGGCTTGGCGTGAAGTCACCGCCTCATCCTGTAAGTATACAGGAATATCTATGGCTTTTTGGAGTGCTGCAACAAAAGCCTTAATGGTGGCGGTTTGCTGCGTTTCCTGGCCGTTTAAGCCTCTCGGGAGACCAATGCAGAGCATGATGACGGATTCGCGCCGTATGAGGTCCAGAATAGCCTGTTGTGCGGTGTCGCCTGCGTCGATTGTGGTAAGTGGAAGTGGAATACGTGCTGCAACGCTGGCAAGTGCGACGCCGATTCGGCGACCGCCAACATCAAGCGCCATTATCGAAGCATTAGGATCCTTTGGCATTTTGAGCGGGCTTTTCAATGACAATCGTAATCTTACTGGTGTTCTTCGGAATAGCCGACACCCAGAACGGACTGTATGAGACATCTACATCTGTAACTCCCGGATTCGACTTAATGATGCTTTGCGCATCAGAAGCCTTTTTGCCTGCCACTTGGGTTCTCAGTGCGTCAACCTTAAGATCCGGACCGGCGATTGCCGTATCCTGCAGCGCCACTACAGCGTTATTACCTGTTTGGCTTTGAAGTGTAAAGGTCGCTGAATCAAGGCCGTCATCTAATAAGACTTGTTTTGAGGTATCGATCTTTTTATTGACGTTATCCGATACAAGTTGGTGAAGATCCTGTTTTTTGGCGCCAAACATTGTGTAATTAACAGTTTCGTTTACCGTCACATTATCTGCTTGATCGCCGACATTCGCTGTTGTAGTGATCGCCGGCGTACCTGCCTGGAATGTCGACTGAATGGCAAATAGCCCGACGTTTTGGAAGGCGCTCGTCAGCTGCTGTTTGATGGCCGCGGTGTCTTGGCTTGCAAGTTTCTGCTTGGCACTATCGATATCTGATTGCTGCACGATTTTTACGATATTGCTCGTACCACCAGTCATGGTATTGCTCGATGTTGCCGAAGCGTCCGATCGGCCTGCAACGGTAAAGGTCGCTGAACCGATGTTGTATTGCGCACCGTTATTTTGTGCAATGACCGGTGTTGAGCCGAGCGCTGTAAAGTTAATACAATTGCCCTTAATCTGTGGCGAACCAAACGATGTCGCCGTCTGCGTAATGAAGGTTAGACCATTGGCACTAATACCGGTACCTGCCGGAACATCGGGTGCTTGGGCCACTGCGCCGCACTCTTTAGCGGTGAAGGTCACCGAACCAGAAGCCTTGGTGCCATTATCTTTTTGACCAGTTGCCGGTGACTGTTGCGTCATGGCTTTTTGCGTCTGCTGCATCTGGGCCGGAATAGTAGCTCCCTTTACACCGCTCGCAGTACTGCTGAGCGTTACGTTAAGATTGTTCGTAATATTGCTGGCGTTCGTTTTTACCGTGATCGTGGCCTTTGGTAAGATATCGAAACAAAGAATCCAAGCCAAAATCAACAGGACAATACCGGCACCACCACAAATCAGTAATAAACGGAATCGATTAAAGTTAGGGATCTTAAACTTGCTCCCGCCAGCCTTGGCGCCCTTTTTGCCTTTTCCACTCCCCGGCATATTACCAACTCGCGGCTCGTCACCGCCCATGTGAATCGTCTCATCAACCGCTGAAGCCGGAATGCTGCCAGCAGCAAGATCGCCAACCGGTTTTGCGGCGTCAAGTTGCGCGGGCGTGTCGTCTTCCATGCTGAGCGCTTCTTCGATTTCTTCGGGAGCGCGATTGCTAAGTGGCACATCAGGGATTTCCGGTTTTGATTGCAGGTTTTTAGCAACATACAAACCAACACCACCAGCAAGCGGCAACAATCCAGGTTCGCTCGTGATAAGTACAAGGTGTTTCTTGGCTTCGTCAGAAGTGCGCTTGAGTAATTTCATATTGACGACACTTTGTAGCATCGTTGCGCGCTTCGGAAGTACTAAGGCCACAATTTTCTGTGAAGAGCCGCGAACTTTATCGATAATTGCAGTGATCTCGTCATCGACATCAACGTAAATCGTCTCTTTTCCGGCGTTGTTGGGGTTGGCTAAACTTGGGCTTGTACTCATACTCGAAGCATCCTATCTAGTTTGTCGCGCATAGAACTGGCAGGGTCTGTGGCCGAACCCGAAAACTGCATGGTGTCGAGGCCGACACGCAAGAGTCCCATCGCAGTAATAAAGGTATGATCGGTGACGTAGCCCGTTTTGTCAACGATGCCAATAACCTGACTGGGCTGAATGTGCTGCACCGTTGGCTTACGCGTAAAAGGCAAGTTGGTGTACCAATCCGTCTCGTGCAATTTGTCCATCAACATATCAAGACTCGAACCGCCGCCACACAATAACAAGCGATATGGCAAATGATCGAGTTTGTCGAATTCACTCAAAGCCAGTTCAACACCGCTCATCCAAACATCGAGCGTTTTGCTTAATGCACCTTCGACGGCAGGGATTTTTTGTGGAGGAATATGACCGTCGGCAAGACCAAGTTTAAATTCTTCGGCTTCATCAAATTCAACATTCAATTCGCGTTCAACGGCGCGTGTGTATGCGCGTCCACCGATGCCGAACATCTTGGTACCCTGTACGCCGCCATCGTTAATGACTGCGATATCTGTCGTACCGCCACCAATGTCCATCAAAACCGCGCTCATACTTGCGTTGGCGTTGTCACCGATTACTGATCGAGCAACGGCAAATGGCTCAGCCGCAACTGCTAATAAATCGAGATCGAGTTGCTGCGCCGTTCGTTCAAGGGCGCCGATATGAATCATCGGCGCAAAAGCCGTATACAGCTGTACGACGACATCGCGACCCTGGAAACCGATAGGATTGGTCACTTTGTAGCCGTCAATTTCGATCCCGACCAGCGCGCTGTTTACCAGACGCACTTCGACTTCTTTTCCGCCGAGTTCCCATGCAAGCTGTTGTTTTGCTTTGGACTGCGCACGTTCTTGAACGAGCTTAATGATGCGTTCCATCTCTGGTAGGTCGAGTGCTTTGTCTGGTTGCTTGCGCGATACACGAACAGTGGTCGTGGTGCCTTTTACGAGCTCGCCAGCGATGCCGATAATTGCGGTGCGCACACTGATGCCGGCCTGGTCTTCTGCCTGACTAAGTGCTTTGTCGCAGTTTTCAACCACACTGCTAATGTCGGCAATGGCCCCGGCCTGCATGTCGCTCAATGATTGATGAGCTCGGCCTACACCGATAATCTCAACACCGTCATCGGTTATACGCCCGACAAGTGCTTTTACAAATTCAGTACCAATATCGAGCGCAACGATGTGCTCTTCTTGGGGTGTTTTCTTGGTGCGGCCAGTCTTCGTCGCTTTCGCACTAACCCGCGACGCCTCTGAGGCGACCTTCGAGGCAACGACTTGACTGAGGTTTTTCATCTTATCAAGCATAATCGTAATTATTATAGCACGCCACGCCTGGGTTGCACGCCTGAAACCGCACTAAAATCTAATAGGATCGCGGAGAAAGTAATTCGCCCGACTCCAGCGACTTCACCTGCGTAATGTAGAGAGTGTTATTGCCACCGATTGTGCGAATTTTGGCGGCGTCAGCTGCCGCGTGTTCAGGGTGTGCCAAATAATCGGTAAGACGCGCACTCTCCATGAGATCTTTCGCACAGCCAGACGAAACGGCGTCGTTAGAAACATAAAATGTCGTGGTCGTGGTATTGCCATCTTTTGAGGTCTCAAATTTCGGAGCAATAACCTGTGGACAAACATCACGATGTAAGCCGCTCAGCCGCTGTGCAAACCAGAAACTATGCATATGTGTCCAGCCGATCAGTATAAACATCGTAACCAGCAACACCGCGTTCAACCCGAGTGAAATCCAGGTCACCGGTAAGTGTCGCATGTGTCGCGAAGTGGCTTGCAATATATTTTTTGATGATTTGGTTCTGGTTGCAGCAGTTTTAGCTGCAGGTTTTTTGGAGGAATTTCGTTTTTGTGCCATAGCGCCATTGTACATGCCACAACGCATTAAACGCAAGCATTATGTCTCGGTGGCCGGAACCTCTGTTGGAAGATATATTAGTTGCGAACCATGCTCGTCCATCCAAGTTTTTGTCGCTTCGACAGCAGTGGGCAGTGTTTGCATGCAGCGCGCAACATGTTGCTGAGAAAGGCTGACGGCAGTCACATCAAGCGAGTGTATCGCCAGACCGTTCGTAACCGCCAGTGCACTTACAGTGGCGATGGCGCCGTCTTTGGGGTTATATTGGCGAAACTCATACCGTTCACGTCCTTCCGCATCAGGATAATCAGTACCAAGGAGTGCATAGCCAGCGCCTAAAACGGCACGCGCCGACCGCTCATTACCGACAACCACTGACGAGCGCAAACAGTTAAGTCCCATAGTAAACGCGCACGCGGTGCGATAAGGATGCGTAGCAGTTGCAATACCCCTACCCATATGTTCCGGCTCGAACAAAATACTATATGATTCGGCTTCGTACCAGCCACGCGCTTCCCGAGAAGGTGTATAACCGCTAAAACCCGTATGTCCCACAAGCCGCTCGACAGTGTCTTGGCAATTAAATATCCCCCACACCACCCTGTCCCGGCCCGTTTTCCACCAGAGATATTCATCACTATTTTCGCGTTTTCTAAACAAGTCGGCGATCTCTCTCTGCGTATCTAAAGAAAGATATTCCGTGATCGCCGCGTCTGCACGGGGAGGCAATGTCTGGAGATCTTGCGGCTCGATACCGCGAAGCAACAGAGCGGAATGTTCCGTTTCTATCTGCAGACGAGGACCGAACATAAATATTTACTGCAAAACGGCTTTAATACGGCGGATGCCGGCGCTGCTTGATTCCTCTTTGAGGATTTTGAAATGTTTGCCGTCTTCGGCGAGTTGTAGGGTGTGATCGACATGCGGACCACCACAAATTTCAAAGCTGAATGGCTTCTCGGCACCGTCTGCGATCATTTTGTAGACTTTTACGGTGTCGCCGTAGCGGTCGCCAAAGGCACCCAAAGCGCCCATCTCGCCGCGCGCAACATCGGTTGGATATTCTGCGAAACTTACTTTCAGGTCTTTTTGGATCTGTTCGTTGACGATATCTTCGACTTGTTTGATCTGTTCCGGCGTCATTTTGTCGGGATGGCTGAAGTCAAAACGCAACCGTTCTTCGGTGATGTTACTGCCGTGCTGGATGACATGATCACCCAAAACTTGGCGTAGCGCCTGGTACATGAGGTGCGTGGCAGTGTGATACTTTTTGTGCTGCATGGTTTGACCACCGAGGCCACCTTTGAAGACGCCTTTAGCTGCGGTCTGCGACCGCTCGCGTTGCTCTTGCATGAGCTTATCAAACTCTGCCTTTATCAACGAACTATCCCAGGGTTCGGTGGCAATATAGCCTTCAGACCACAGCCTTTCTAGCTCCTCGTACATAATTTCCAGACCTAATTCATATGGATACCCGTGAGTATCATAGAGAACAAAAAGTAGCCGGCCAAAAAAATCTGGACCGGGCACTGAAAACGATCCGCTATGTGTTTCAGGTTTATTAATCTCGACCTTCTGAAAGACCTTTTCGAGCTCCTGCCTAAGGTAACGTGAACCCTTGCGCAAAGTTTGGCGGAAGACTTTTTCTTCTTTGACGAGGATTTCGATCACTTTATCTCGGTTTTCGGCAACTTCTGGTAGATCTTCGTGATACAGGTTCGCAATCACCGGCACAATGTGCTCCATAAAGTTCTGCTCAATTCCCAGATCAAACGCAAACCGAATCGCGCGGCGCACGAGGCGGCGCATCACATAACCCTGTTCTTTGTTGCTGGGCACGACGCCGTCTACTGCGAGGAATGTTGCTGCCCTCAAGTGGTCAGCAATCACGCGCATGCTCTGGGTGTGGCTGTCGTATTTTTTGCCCGAAACTTTTTCAAGCTCTTCGATAATTGGCCACATCAAGCTAATTTTGAACACATCGGGGTTATCGATCGAAGCTGCAGCGATACGCTCTAGCCCTGAGCCCTGATCTACATTTCGCTTTGGCAGCTTTTCAAAGTTTTCTCCGCGGCGCACATACTCCATAAACACGTTATTGCCGATCTCCATAAACCTGCCGCAATCACAAGCTGGATGACAGTGTTCGCCATATGCCTTCTTTTCTGCTTCAGTATGTTCAGAGTCATCAAATCGATAGAACATCTCACTGCTGGGGCCGCCCGGCTCGCCGTCAACCATTTCGGCAACACCTTTACCGCGCCACCACCAGTTGTTGTAGCCATCGTAAAAGAAAATTCGCTCGCCTGGTTTAATACCACGCTTATAGCCGTCTTCTTCACTATTGATGTCAGCTTCCAATGCGTCTATGCCACGATCAGCAAAAAGTTTCTTTAACAATGCAGCACTTTCGGTGTCTTTCGGAATATTAAAGCGATCATCCCCTATAAAACATGTTGCATATATTTTGTTGATGTCTAGTTTAACTACATCCAATAAAAATTCGTACATCCACGGAAGTTGTTCGGCTTTGAAGTAGTCACCCAGACTCCAGTTACCGAGCATTTCAAAGAACGTGGTGTGGCGATTGTCGCCGACTTCTTCGATATCCTGCGCACGTAAACAGGTTTGACTGTCGGCCAGGCGCACGCCTTCAGGGTGTTTTTCGCCCAAAAGATACGGGATCATTGGCTGCATACCCGAGCCAGTAAACAGTGTAGTCGGGTCATCTTGCGGCACAAGAAGCGCCCGCGGAACTAGCGCGTGTCCCCGTGCTTTAAAAAACTCGAGATATTTTTGGCGGATTTCTTGTGCTGTCATGAGGTTAATAATACCAGGGGTAACGTTGTTTCGACAACTCCTCACGCGCAAGTATAGATTTAGATAACGATTCCGCCGCCAGCCACGCGCTCACCATCGTAAATAACTGCCGACTGTCCGGGCGTAAGTGCACGGACGTCTTCGCCAAGTTCGAGGCGCCAAGTGCCGTCCTCATTTTGTGCGATGCTCGTCACGGGCACAAGCGGTGCGCGGTAACGCGTGCGCACTTTGAGCGTTTGATTGGCTTCGGGTTTGCCATTAATCCAATGCATGTCGGTGAGTGTGAGTGCTGTGTTCCACAAACCCTCATCTTGCAGATCAGTCGTCACATACACTTCATTTTTGCTCATGTCTTTGCCGATGACGTAATAAGGCAAACCACCGCCCACATCAAGTCCATGCCGCTGACCAATGGTATAAAACAGCGCGCCGTCGTGTTCGCCAATAACTTTGCCATTTCGATCGACAATATTACCCGGCTTTGTGGTCACAAATTGCTGCAAAAACTCCTTGATCCCCACTTTACCAACAAAGCAAATGCCCTGACTATCTTTTTTCTCGGCTGTCGCCAAACCATATTTTTTGGCAAGCTCTCGCACCGCCGGTTTTTCGTATTCGCCGATGGGCATGAGGGTTTTCGAGAGTGCTTTCTCGGTTACGCGATACAAAAAATAGCTCTGGTCTTTGTTACTGTCCAAGCCTGTCAACAATACAGATTGTGGGGTGGCGCCTCGCGGGGCAGCTCCCGAAAGTGAAAGTGGTGCGGCCCCGCCACTTTTATCTTTTGGGGCGGACGAGGCGACAGGACCCCCCACGTCAGCGACCATGCTGCGGGTCCTGTCAGTCCAGTTTCCCCCATTGTCCTCGCTAAAGCTGCGGGCACTGGGGGTCCCCCCAGGACTGCCACCCGCTAGTCCGTGATCGATTCGAGCGTAGTGTCCCGTAGCGATCATATCCGCACCTTGCGCCAAAGCCGTCTCAAGAAACAGCTTGAACTTCACCTCTTGATTGCACATAATATCCGGGTTTGGCGTCCGGCCAGCCTGATATTCCTCGATCATGTAATCCACGACTTTTTGGCGATATTCCTTCTCGAAATCAAACATCATGAACGGAATGCCGAGTTGCACCGCGACCCGTTTGGCGTCTTGGTAATCTTCTTTCCATGGGCACACAAAACCCGGGAGATCCTGACTCCAGTTTTTCATGTAGACGCCGGTCACGTCATAACCTTGCTCTTTTAAAAGCGCGGCCGTTACCGAGCTGTCTACACCGCCGCTCATACCAACAAAGACTTTTTTTGCCATATCCTGATTATTTTAGCAAATTTTAGGGTGTTTTATCAACGGTCTTCGTTCATATGTTCGGCGCTCCGCTCCAGATGGCGTCGCAACGAGAGCAATTGATGCTTCCGTCCGATAAAGAATGAAGCTAAAATGAGCGGAATTGCAATGGCCATCGAGATAGCAATCGCCCTAAAAATAACGTTCTTTGCTTGTTCGTTCGCCACGGTATTATCGACTTTTGGTTTTGTCGATGTCTGGATCGCACCATTCGCCACACCAATAAGCTGCAAAAACGCGCCCGTACCATTGCGGTCTACTCCTTTGACCGTCAGGTTGAAAACTCCTGCGTTGTCATAAATGTGTTTGACGATGAATGTCCCGTCGTTAGGCACACTTACCAAATCTTCCTGTTTGTTGTCGCCCCAGCTAACGGAAATCGCATAAGGCGGCGCGCCGGCACCCACGACAATCGGCCAACTCAATGTTTCACCGGGGTTCGCACCTTGTTTGGCGTAAGCACTCGTCAAGAACATATGACTGCCGAAATTATTAAACTGTTGATCCTCGAAGGTCACAGTGACAATATTTGAATCCGGGCTCGCTTGATCGAGCGCATCATACGCTCGTGCCACGAGATCGTTCCGCCCGCTAAAAATATCTACTCTTATCGAGTAACTTCCGTTCGTACACTCCACCGCCCCCACGAACACATTGTTTGAAAAGATTTTTATGAGCAAACCTTTCGGACAAAGCCCGCTCACTGTTATCGGCGTACCGGTAAAACGTTGCCCGTTGCCGGGCACTGCAATGGTTGGTGCTTGTTTTGGCGCGGCAGTTGGAATCGTTCCCTCAATACCAACTGAGCCGTTCTGAGGATTTTTCGGTTGCGTGACCGCCGATGCCGTACCCGACAAACTCGCGAAAATAATCAGCAACAAAAGGCAGCAGAGGCTCACGATGCGTGCCGGTGAAAGCGCCTGTCGCCACTGCATATATGCTCCTATTTTTTAGCTTTTTTGCTTGTGGTCGTCGACTTGCTGCGACGAATTCTCCGCTGCAATTTGTAGATACCGAAAGCGATAATAACAAGAACCACCAGAACAACGATAAGGAACCAAACCGGCAGATACCAGAAACTCGTGGTACCGACAATCTCTTGGTTGGTGTTGCCGTTCAAGCCATAAAAGACAGCGAGTTCAGCGGTGTAACGACCTGGCATCAGGTGTGGGGATTCGCAAACGACATTTGTTTGCTCTTGTCCTGTGACTGCTTTGGTTGTTTTATTTTGCTGCTGTACACAAGACTCAAAACGTCGAGTCTGGCCGATAAGCGCCAGCTGATTCTTGGGGTTCGCCTGTTCGATCACTTTTACTTGCTTGCCGAACATGTTTTTAACCAATATGCTGCCGGTTGGCTGCTCGGCTACATCCCCTTGGTTCTGCACGACATACGCCAAAGTATTTGGCGTGGAAGTAAAGAAGAGTGAACTGAAGTTTCCATCTACACCATCGGTATTTGGTATGAACGCACCGAACCGCTCGAGCTGCATATGCTCATTGGCGTGGCCTGGCACGGTGACAAACATCAAAGAAACACTTGAGGCAGCCAGCGTCACGTTTTGCTGACCGGGCGTATTTTGCGCGGTGTATTCTACGGCACTGTAATAGCTTCCTGCACCTTGGCTGGCGGGCACCGAAATCGTGACAGGCACGTTTACTGATTGACCGGCAGGCACTGTAACACTGGCAGGTATTTTAACAAATGGTTTGATTGACCAGGCCGTTTGCGGAGCATCACCGCGCAGGTCAAGTTTGGGCTCGCCCGTTTGGTTTTTAGCGCTGAAATCAACTAATCGCAGCGCAACCGTGAGAGCCTGCGTTTTGTTCAAGTTATTGATGTACAGCGTATCGGTGACATGAGCGCCGGGTTGTAGCGTGTAATTTTTCCGTGGTGTAATGCCGAGTCCGTTGGATGCAGCGTGGACAGGTAGCATCGGAATAACAGTCAGCAGTAATACAGCAGCAATAGATGCTACCAATTTTTTCAGGATGTGTATCATTGTTCCCTCATCATAACCTTAAGCTTTACCGTTAAGTGTATCAATTAAAATGCTGCACTACAAATGTATGTGAGCGTCGTGCTATAGACGCCCGGCGGCTGCGCAGCATTGACATTTACGATGTAGCTCGCCGTAAATCGCTGCCAGTCCGATGAGTGGCCGGCGGCCACCACTGAGTCACCGCTTTTGAATGTAAATTTATTTGCAATATTGTAATCAGCTGTTGGCTGAGCCGTGCCCGGACCCTGGACATCATTACCAACGGGCGGCGTGTTATTGCCACGTAAATTCATGCCAAATTGCTGGTTACCTGCTGCACTCTGCGTCGGAGTAGTCAGCGGCGGAATAACATTATTACCAGAGGTCATCGTCGTCCCTAAAACATCAATCGAGTAGCCGTTTAGCGCGTTCGTGCCGACCCACATTTGCGAGGTACCGCTTGCCGTAAAATTACTGTTGAGGTCTCCGAGCTGCACAAAATCCCCTTCGGCCGTAGAACAATCACCAGGAATTTTTAGACCGACACAAAAATTGAGAATCGGCGGGACTTCGGTGCTAATAAAAATTGTTTGCGTAGTACTGTTGGAAACTGTGCCGGCATCGGTGTAGGTACCGCTTCCGTCAGCGCTTGCATATGATGAAATTCGCACGAAAAACGTACTGGTTATCGAGGGATTAATCGCATTCCCAAGCACATATTGGGAGGTAGTCTGACTAACTGGCGCAGCTGAGCGGCTGAGCATTACTTCGTTGGCGGTTGCCGAGAACACACTAAACCCCGTTTCACCGCCCTGTCCCAGCAAATTTACTCCGCTCACATCAAGACCTGTGGGCGCCGTACAGGGCTCTTGGAATAAAGGCGTGGTGCAATATTCAAACTTCAACGACCCTACGGGTGTTGTATTCTCGAATGTAAAAGTAAATTCATGGTTCGTAGTCGCCGAAGGTACCGATGAAGCGATAAGCAGACTACGCTGCGTCAACTGCCCAGCGGTAGCTTTCGCTGATTGTAATGCGCCTATGGTGACGAACATTGCAACAAAACTGAGCAGCCAAACAAAACTCTTCCCAAGTCTTTTCGGTTGCCCAGCATGCTTCATGCTTATGATTGTACGAGAACTCGTCCCAGATTAGTAGGTCGGAACCGCAATATAGTTGACTGCGGTAGTGTAAATACCTGGAGGCGTGTTCGTGGCGATGTTTGCGACATATTGGACCGATCCTGTGTCGCAGGTGATGACCGTGTTCGTGGAAGCGAGCGCAATTGGCGTAGTAACACTCGAGGTGTTGTACTGGAATTTCGCCGATGCCAAAGTACTGTTACCAAGTCCGTAATTGTTCGGGCTCGCAACCGGTGCAAGGCTGGTAAAGCTGTAATTGGTTGCATCGGTCGTGTCGATTGCCAAACCGAACTGCGGCGTTCCTGGCGTACTCGATGTACCACCGGCAGATTCGCCCACGGACGCAATGCTGTTCGATCCACTCTTGAGCGTATCGCCAGAATAATAGATCTTCGTACCGTTTATGGCATTCGTAGAGACACGGAAGAAGGAATACCCGGTATATGCAGTCGTCGAGCTCAAGCCGTTCGTCGGATCACCGATAGCCAAAGTACCACCATCACTATATGGAGTACAGGTGCCTCCTGCAGCTGTCGAAGCAGTACCAACTGAGAAGTTCAGTGCTTCCTGGACCTTAGCAGTAATCGTCACCTGGGTAGCGGTTGAGCTGGCGGTTGTACCGCTGTCAACTGCTGTGGTGTAAGCGTTATCTGAGTATGTCGTAATGCGCGCAAAGAAGGTTCCCGTCGAAGTCGGGTTAGTAATGTAATCTGATGCGCCACCACCGAATACAGCAGTAACGGAGCTACCCGTCTGCGCGGTACCAGATGCCCATTTCAACAAAATACAGTTGGTACGAGTCGTGCTTGTACCACCGTTACAAATACCTTGCGTGTTTGAAGGGTTGGCAGTGGTAGTGTCGAGCGAAGGACTGCCGGCCAGTGTAGTGCTTTGAATACTAGCCACATGCGTAGCGTCAAATCCGGTTGGCGTCGTACAACTACCAGTGGATGGAATTGGCGTCGTACAGAACATGATGGATAACGAACTAATAGAAGCAGTGGTCGGAGTAAACGTAAAGGTATACTTGGCTTTTTGACCGTTCGAACCACTCCCGGCTGCACCTGTTGTGACCGATCCAATAGACGAACTGCTAATCGCCATACTGCGGCTTGCCAGCGAGGCAGCGTCAGCCTTTGGCGACGTACTGAGCGCTACAACTAATAAACCAGCGACAAAGCTGAGGGCTACAGTGAGTAGTCCTATTCTTTTCATGAGGTGCGTAAGGCCCTGCATTGTCGTTTTCTCCTTTTTTATTTTTTCTTAACTACTAATGTTTATTTAACGTACTATGTTTACCTCATAATATCACACGGTGCAAGTATTTTGCATATGCTTTTTATGTAAAACTTTGTGCTTACGCTTTTCAACTGTTTTATGTATGATAGATATAAGGATTGACCGCTGTTTGCTATGACTCCGACTGATAAAAATGAGGAACCTTCGCTTGCAACGCCGGAAACGGCAGCTTCTTTAGAGACGCCTGATACGGTTGTTGAAAGCAATAACTCGAGCAGCAGCGCATCATCTTCTAATACGGCAACTTCGACCAAAGAAGACGCGGCGCCTACCCCCGAATCACTCGAAAGTAACGATGGCGGCCTCGCTACCCCTCCTTCTGGCGGCCCCGACAGTAAAAAGCCCAAAGATAAAAAGTCAGGCATTCGAGGATTTTTCGCTCGATTTAATATTTATTTACTGCTATTTATTCTTCTTTTAGTGGTCGCTGCGATTGCTATGACCGTAGCGGCATTTCAAGCGCACAAGGCGAGCAACAACACAGCCGCCAAAATCGGCAACCAATCGCTTTCACAAAGCGCATTACAAGATCTCGCAAACAGTGATGCGACAGTCGGTACCTCAAGCCAAACACTGAATGTGCAGTCCAACGCCGTCTTCGCCGGTCAAGTCATCGCCCGGGGCAATCTCGAAGTTGCCGGCACCATCAAAGTCGGAGGCGGACTTTCCATTCCAAGCATCAGCGTGAGCGGAAGCGGTACCTTCGGACAACTCCAGGCTGGTAGTATTGCCATCTCGGGGAACACCGCAATCCAGGGAAATCTAACAACGCAAGGAAATCTCAACGTCAACGGCACCGGCTCATTTGGGAACTTATCAGCTCAACGATTATCCGTCGGATCGCTGCAACTCAACAGCGCACTCGTTCTCACCAGTCATATTACCGCTGGCGGTCCTGTACCCCGCAAAAGCGACGGCAACGCGCTTGGTTCGGGCGGCACGAGTTCATTGAGTGGTTCTGACACGGCAGGCACCATCACTATTAACACCGGTGGAAGCCCGGCTGCAGGATGTTTCGTGAATGTCGCATTTGCCCAAGCTTTTAGCGGATCACCGCGCGTATTGCTCACTCCAGCAAGTAGCGCCGCGGCCGGATTGCCATATTATGTCAACCGTAGCGGCACCAATTTTAGTGTTTGTACCGCTTCGCCCGCTGCCGCCGGCCAAAATATCACGTTTGATTACGCTGTTTTCGATTAGGTTGAGCGGGCTTTTCGGGGGATGAGTGTCTGATTCTCGGAACCGTTACCGCGCGGTAAGCTGCCTGTCGAGCCTAAGGTCTCGTCAGATCAGCTTCCGGTTGCACTTCGCCTGAGTTACTCGAATTCAGACACTCATCCCCACCCCGCAGAGAATTCCGAGAATCAGACAGCAACCACACATACTCAACAAACAACCGCTAAATATCGAGAAATACGATCACCCGGTCGGCTTTGACGTGCATCAGGCCTCCGGAAATACGAATCTTGCTCATTTTAGATGCGGTGCGTACCACGATTTCGCACGGTTTTAACAGTGTCATAAAGTTATGGTGATGGGGCAAAATGTCGAACGGACCAGTTTCGTTTTCGGCCGAAATACTATATCCCTGATCATCAAAATAGGTTTTGAACGGCGAATACACTTTGATGTGCATTTCCGGCAAAGCTTTTTTGTCTTTCGCAGGTTTCGCGGGGGCAGCGCCCTTGGCGTTATCAGCCGCGATTTCTTCGGGACTGCGAACGCGGTTAATCTCACTCATACGATGATCTCTTCGACACCCTTCAGCATTTGGTCACGCGTAAATCGTTCGCCTTTCAGCGCGTTCATATCTTCCATTACGTACATGTTTTGCGAGAAGTAATTGATAAGTTTTTTAGCTTTGGCGTAATCGCTGCGGTCGCCAGGGCTCAGCTCGTTTTCACCAATAATGGCAATAATTCCTTTGAGTGATTCGTATTTTTGGAGCAAAGTCTGCACCTGGACACTCAAAACATAGTGGCGATCGCCGACGATTTCTGGCGTCAAAAGTGATGAAGTCGTACGAATCAGATCGACGGCCGGGCGAATTCCCTGTTCAGCCACCGCACGGCTCAATACAATAACCGAGTCAAGTTCGTGCTGAATCATCTGTACTGCCGGGTCGCTAAGGTCGTCGGCAGGCACATAAATGGTTTGTACGGCAGTGATTGAGCCCTGAGCACTTGAGCTCAGGCGGTCCTGCAACGTTTTAATATCCGAGAAAATGGTCGGCTCGTAACCGCCTTCGGAGGGCACCTGGCCAAGCATGGTGCCGATCTCGTTGCGCGCCTGCACATAGCGGTACATGTTGTCGGCAAAAAACAAAATGTCTTTCTTTTGCTCGTCGCGGAAATATTCCGCCAGCGTTGCAGCCGATAAGCCGATCAAGGCTCGCCGCACCGGGTTTTCATTCATCTGCCCGAAGAACATACAGGTGCTGTCGAGCAAGTTTTTGCCCTTCAAGGTCTGGTACAGTTCGTGGCCCTCACGAATGCGCTCACCGATACCGGTAAAGAAGCTAAAGCCGGTCCCGCCTTGGGCAACGTTGTTCATGAGTTCCATGGTAAGCACGGTTTTACCCACACCAGCACCACCGATAATCCCAATCTTGCGACCTTTCACGAATGGCGCGAAAAAGTCGATCACTTTAATGCCGGTCTCGAGAATCTCCGGCGTGCGTGACGCAAATGACGCATCGTGCGTAGCAGAAACGAAAATATTACGCCGAGGCAAGCCCTCAGGAATTGGCGGCAGGCCGTCGATAGGTGAACCAAGCGTATCAACCACGCGGCCAATCAGTTCGTTGCCAACCGGAATTTCCAGGCTTCGGCCGGTTCGTTTGACCGACATGCCCTTTTGGATTGTGCGGTCAGATTGAATATTCAAACATTCCGCGCGATTGCCGGGCTGCAAACTGTCGACGAGCAGTGGTACTTGATGCTGATCGCTGACTTGGACTTGCAGAACTTCGTGCAGCTGCGGCATGTCATCGTCAAAGACGACGGTGATGATCAAGTCTTTAATGGAACGAATAACGCCCTGGCTCATTGCAATTTCCCCGCTGTTTTTAAGCCGTTAATCATCTCTTTGAGGCGTTCATCGTTGGCTGCCCGTTTTGCGCGGTGATATTTCATATTGAGTTCACTGTAGAGTTCATCGGAGCGCTCGTTAGAGGCGGTCATTGCGCGGAATCGGCTCGCATATTGGGCGAGTTTGGAGTCCAAAATCACCTGGCTGAGCGCAATTTGCAGCATTGAGCGTTCCAGGTGCACAATCACATCAAAAGTACTTGGTTCAAAAATATACGTGGCTTCCGAAATTTCTTCGTCACTCGCTCCCTGTGCGTGACGCGCCTGCTGCTGGACGGCTGTACTGAGCTCGATACGCTTCACATCTTGCACCATCAGCGAAGTATAAGTCTGATAAAACACCGTCGTACTCTGGTAGTTTCGTACCTCGTGAATTAACGGCTGCACGTTAATATTTTGGTCTTTGCTCGGCAGACTGAAATATTTTTTATACTGCACGCCGGCTTGTGTAAGTTGCGTGGCGCCGTGGTGGCCGATCACAATAATGTCCTGCTTGGCTGAGTCGTAATTTTCAAGCATCCAGGTAATGAGGTTTTGGTCGATGTCACCGCTAAACCCACCTTCACTCGTGATAGCAATGAATAGCTGTTTGTTAACCGCCGTCTCGCTGCCGGTGCGTCCAAAACGAAAGATGCTGTCCACTCGAATCTGCGAATAAATTTCCCACAATTCCTGAAAAAATTTCTGTGATTGCAATACTTGGTTTTTCGTTTGGGCGATTTTCATGCTGGCGAGCCCTTCAAACACACTCGTAAGATTCACGATTGTGTTCATCGAGTCGCGCTGGCGAAGGATTTCTTGCGGCCGGATCATCGCTTGATCTCTTCCAGACTCTTAAGCTTGAGTTGGTCACGCGCCGACTCAAATTCTTCATCTTTCGTCACTGTCTGGGCGATTTCAGCAACATTCGCCTTGAGCTTTGCCACGTCCAACACTTCGTTGTCCTGCAAATTAAGCGCAATATCCATCATCAGCGTTTGCGCCACCAGCGAATAACTCTCGCCCGGCGCTTGGTTCAAAATTTTATAAACTTGTTTACCGCGCGCCAAATCACGCTGTGCGGCAATGGCTAATTCCGAGCCGAAATGCGAGAATTCTTGCGCCTGAGAATACGCCGTTAACACTTTAAATGTCTGTCCGGCAACTTGCTTTTGCCGCGTACTTTGGCCACGGCCGCCCACACGCGTCACACTCAATCCAATGCTCACCGCCGGACGCATATTGTCACGGAAAATATCCATATCGAGCACCCACTGTCCATCAGTAATCGACATGACATTGGTCGGCAAAAACGCTGTAATGTCACCACTCGCCGCAAGCACTAACGGCAGTGCGGTAAGACTTTTGTGATTGCGTTCCAGCTTTCCAGCACGTTCCAACAGTGATGAGTGTACATAAAACATATCGCCCGGGAACGAGTCGCGGCCCGGACTCATGCCCGACAAAAGCGCGATCTCACGATAGGCGTGCGCGTGGTTAGTTAGGTCGTCGTAAACGACCAGAACATCGGTATCGCATTGCTGCCAGAGATATTCACCCATGGCACACGCAACATACGGCGCCAAGTAACTCAAGATGAGCGAGTCCGCCATCGTCGAAACCACCACAATGGCATTTTTGAGGGCGTCATTTGCCTCGAGGCGCGTCAAGAGAGCGTCAACATCGGTACGACGTTTGGCGATCATCGCATAAATCACGACGATATCGGTGTCTTTTTGGTTAATTGCCAGTTGAGTTGCCAGTGTACTTTTACCGGATTTACTGTCGCCGAGCACCGCCAAACGCTGTCCGCGCAGAATAGGGAATAGTTCGTCGATTACCGTCACGCCGGTGACAAGCTGCTTGTCGAGCAACTCGCGCTCGTACAACATCGGTGCATCATAAAACACAGGCCAAACAGCATCGGCCGCAATCGGCCCTTTGCCGTCAAGCGGGTCGCCCGTCACTGAAACCACACGCCCGATAAAGTCTTTGCCGACTTTCGTCACAAGCTCGTTGTGCTGAATAACGGCCAGCATTCCAATCGTGATTGCGCTGCTTCCAAGCTGCAAAACCACCACGTGATCTTCCATGACATGCTGCACAAAACCCTTACTGCCGTCTTCAAACATGATAAGCGCATGCATACTCACCGGGTGTAAGCCCTTCACTTTTACCAAAAAGTGATCAACGCTAATTACCTCGCCGACAGGATTGCCGGAGCTGACGAGCTTGTCAAAATGCCGATTATCGCTCACTGCTTGCCTCCGCTAATTGCGTTGATAAGCGACTGCTGGTTTTGGGTGAAGTTTTCGCGCAAAGAAAAATCAAACACCTTATTTTGCGTGCGTACGACACAGCCGGCTGCAATATTTGGTTGCAAACCAACCTGCACCATGATGTTCGGGTGAACATTTTCACGAAACCAAGCCACAATTTTCTGCGTAAACAAAGCCGAGGGGTCGGCCGCAAAACTGATATGCACACTGGGCGCATCTTTGAGTGCCCCCAAAAACGCCTGCAACCGTTCCCGGTCGGCATCCTGCAACAGATTGAGCTGGTTCGCCTCGGCAAGTTCATCGAGCAAACGACTTGTGCGCGGAGGCGTGGCTTTCGCAGATTTACGTGCCTTCGCTTGCTCCATATAATCCTCAAATGCTTCGAGCTCCCGGCCCAAACGGTTCACATCAATCACGCCAACGATCGTAGGAGGCAAAACCAACACCTCACGCGCCATTTTGAATATCCTCCAAAATTGCTTTCTTGCTGGTTTCAAGTTGACTCAAAATATATTCAAGCTGGTCGCTCAGATCGATCTGGTTGCCGATGGCGCCCAAAATATAGTGGTTAACAATTTCTGCCATTTTTTCATCAAATCGCTGCAGCCGAGCCGTTTTTTCTCGCGTAAATTCGGTTTCAAGCTGCAAGGTGAGCATTTTGCGCTGCTCATCAATCGTAGTTTTAGTCTTTTCGATCGAATCGATCGCCATCTGTTTGGCGTCACCGATCGCACTTTGGTAGTTCTTGAAAGCATCCTCGAGTGAACGAGTAATTTCCTGCTTCATGAACTCGTTCATTTGCGAGGTTGTCAGGCGCAAGTCTTGCTGGAGGAACATGGCGTTCTCGCCAATAATTTTCTCGAAGTGCAATCGTCCGCGATTACGGAGCTCTTCACGGAATTCGTCGTTAAAGATATGTTCGACGTCTTCTTCGGCCGCTTTTTGGAACTCGGCGGTCGCGCTCGGCTTGCCTGACTTGCCGCCGGTGCCACCGCGAACATGCATAACAACCCAAATAAAAGCAGCTGCGCTTGCTACTAAATAACCCAGGATAAGCACCAGCCACCAAATTGTCATGTATCCACCCTCTTCTTCAAGATGCTCACGCTTATAACTTCAATAATAAATATACCGCAAAAATGCCGATAAGAAAAATGATTAGTGCAAGTATGCTCACCTGAAGCAAACTTCGGGTGATGCTATTTTTGGCGAGTGGGTTACGTCCCACTGCGGTAATACTGCTCCGAACCCCAGCGTAAAGTAAACTGCCGGCAATCAAAACGCTGGCTGCCAGTGCGATAATTGATACATAAATGCGGTTGTCGTTCACCGGTTTACCCGAAACGGCTTGCGCTGCTTTTTGCAAAAACCCCGGTAAATTGCTCACCGTAATTTTTAGATTCGGATTGCGCGCTACTCCGATAGTCACCGGAATGCGGGCGATACTTACTAATTTGTTATTGCCCGTGCTGTCCCTGAGCTGCGCCGTACTTTCGCTTCCTGTTCGGCCATCAAAGCTTTCGAGCGCTTTTCCGATCACAAATGCCTGGTTGTCGCCCGCTTTCATGCCGACACCATCAAGTGCCGAAATAGTAATATAATCACCTCTGTTAATTGAACCATTTTGCGTGCTTACTAACACATCGTATTGGCCGGTCACTGCTACATAAACTTGCGTATTTGTATTGTTATCACTCAAGTTTACCGGCGAATCGTTTGCAGAAACCACCACGCCGTACATGGCGTTTACGTTATCCTGGGCGAGCGCGATTACTTTGTTTTTAGCACCTGATTTAAGCGCTACGATCAGCCCTTTTTGCAATGTCTGGTCGCTGCCGTAGCCTTGCGGAACTTCTTGCCCCTGAGCATGTACGCCGGCAACCGAAAAGAGCACTAACCCGCATAACACGAGCAGTGAACTTAAGAAGCGCTTGTGCCTAATCATTACCTCAAGTATAACCGGTTTGCGGCAACGTGCAACGCTGATTACGAAATCAGACGAGCGAGCTCAGTAACGGCGGTGCGAACTGCGGTTTCGTCGGTAAAATGACCCATCGTAAAACGCAGACTTGCCTGGGCGGCTTCGTCGGAAACTCCCATTGCCCGCAAAACATGGGACGGTTCTTCGTTACTTGCGCTGCAAGCCGAACCCGCGGCACATAAAATGCCCGCTTCATCGAGCGCAATGAGCAGTCGTTCGTTATCTTGACCGGGCACCGTAATGTGTACGTTGTTAGGCAAACGCGTTTTTTGCGTGCCGTTTACGACCACCGCGGGAATCGCTTTTTCGAGTGCTTCAAAAAATATTTGCTGGAGTTTTTGTAACCGCGCGCCTTCTTCGTGACGACGATTTTGCACGAGGTCGAGTGCCGCTGCAAAACCCATAATTCCCGCTACATTTTCGGTGCCGCTGCGCAAGTTTCGCTCTTGACCACCACCTACGATGTCAGGCTGCAAACGCACATGGCTCGCCACAAACAATGCGCCGCATTGCTTTGGTCCATAAATTTTACCAGCATTGAGGGTAAGCATATCGACGCCGAGGCGCGCCGTGTGTAAATCCAAATATGCAGCCGCCTGGCAAGCGTCGGTGTGTAAATAAATCGGCATATTATTGCCTGTTTTGCGCCGTTCGCGGCGGACTTTTTCGACAATCTGCGCCAATTGTCGGATCGGCTGCATCGAACCGACTTCGTTATTGGCATACATAACACTTACGAGCACGGTTTGGTCGTCAATTAACGCTTGTAATTTCTCCACATCAACACTGCCGGCCGACGTAACGGGCGCTTCTTTGTGATTATATTGCGCCGCTGGTTGCAAAACTGACTCATGCTCAATCGCGCTCGCAATTATATTTCCTTCGGGAAATTGCCGCAGAACGCCGTGAATGGCGAGATTGTTGGCTTCGGTTCCGCCGGCAGTAAAGATAATCTCTGTTGGCTTCGCACCCAACCAGTTCGCAACACGTGCCCGCGCCGCTTGTATGTCTTTCTTGACTCCTTGCGCTGGCCAATATGTCGCCGAGGGATTATAAAAAATATCGGTAAAATACGGCTGCATAGCCGCAAATACCGCCGGGTCCATAGGAGTTGCGGCCGCATAATCAAAATAAAGCGCCGGACTTGTGTGTGTCATACGATTAGTATACGGGACTTACGCTGCGAGGCCGTAGAGTTCAGCGTTGACTTCTTTGTTGTAGGCTTTAATTGCCTTACAAAAGTGAATCGTTTCGAGTTCAGTCAATAACTGATACGGCTGATTGTCCTGGGCTTTGAAAATACCGTTTGGACGAATATCATAGCGAGTTGTAACCAAATGGCGATTGCCTTGCACATCAGTCCACTCTTCGTGCCACATCCAGGTGTAGCGATCGAGGCAGAAAAACTCGCGGTGAGCGCCAGGTTTGACATCACCAAATAATTTGCCGCCGATTTCTGCTTCGCGCGTTAAAATTTCACGATACAAACGCGCATTACGCTCGTCTTGGTGCTGCAAAAACAACTTAGCTAATAGACTCATAGTAAGCTCCGTCTACTTGTGCTGACTGTGGTTCGTGGATCATGTCAGGCTGATCGTTGGCAGGCATATCGATGGTGGTCGTTGGGACGTTGGCGATCAAGCCGGCAACTTGCGCGGTTCCATATTCAGGAGTGGTTACTTCGCCATTCGTGTTCGTAGAATTATCAGTTTGGTCGGTCGTATTACGCGCTTCGAGCTGTGCAGCCAAAGCTGGATCAACTTCAAAATCTCCGAGTTTTCCCAAGAGACCCGGGTAGTTAGCCAGTGCTGCTTTGTCGGCGTCCTGACTACTTTCGATACGCATAAAGAGGCGGTCTTCGTGCATCCGCTCTTCAGCAGTTACTTTCGGCGCTTCGCCGTGATGTCGCAATCCAAGAAATTGCATATAAGTCCTCTACTCCAAACTAAATAAAGCCGTAGCGTTTCTCGTCGAGCTAACGGCCAACGCCTCGAGAGATTCCCCTCGCAGGTTGGCTAAAAACTCGGCTGTTAAACGTACGTGCTTTGACTCACACACTTTACCACGCTCGGGCGCTGGTGTCAAGAACGGCGCATCAGTTTCAAGCAAGATTCTATCTGGTGGCACGGCTTTTGCGGCCGCAAGCTGCGCAGGATTTTTCGTAAATGTCATGATGCCATTGAGTCCGACGTACAAACCACGCGCCAAAATTTGCGCTAGTTCGCGCTCAGTCGCCGTAAAACTGTGAATAACACCTCGAATACCCTTAAATTCATCGAAAATCGGCCAGAAATCTTCGAAAGCATCGCGTACATGGAAAATCACCGGCAAATGATGCTTTTGGGCAAGCGCTAGCTGAAAACAGAGAAGTTGCTCTTGCGCTGCTTTCGGCGAATGATTATAAAAGTAATCCAGTCCGCATTCGCCGATTGCTACGACTTTCGGCGAACTTGCAAGTGCCGCAAACCGTTCCAAAGCGTCTTTATCGTCAACATATCGCTTCGTTTCATGCGGATGAATACCGATGCTCGCCCATGTTCCAGCACGCGAACCCACAAAATCAACCGCAAGTGCGCTATCTTCCACTGTACAACCAACACAAATAAGCCGGTCCACGCCCGCTTCTTTGGCTTCTCGGATCATTGTGTCCGGATTGCGCTTCTTGCCGTCGCGCGCCCAAACTTTGTGAACGCCTTCATCGCCTAAATCAGCAGCCGCCGGCAAGGCTTCATGAATATGGCAATGCGTGTCGGTGAGCGTAACGTTCAAACCTAGCCCAATTCACTCGCTGCTGTTTCAAACCGTTCTTTAAACATCAGTAGGTCCTCTTTAACCGCGAGCTGAGCATGTGGAACGTAATTCAGTTTGGCTAAATCGCCATCGTTTATAATGGTGAGTGCCTCGGCCACTTGAGGACGATTATCAGTAAAATGATGTACTGCAAAATCTGGAAGCCACTGTTTAAGTGCTGCAGCGACCGGAACCTTCCCCAAGTCACCGCCACTTAAACGTACGATTGTTGCGATATCAGGGTTGAATGGAAGTTCTATCGGCGAAGGCGACTCCCGCATCTTTTTCCAGAGGTGAAAAGTAATATCAGGACCAAAGCCGGGCAGACAAGCAGCAAGTTTAGCGCCACCTATTTGTGCAAGATCACGAGGTGCACCAACACCTGCAAGCCGCAATTCTGCTTGCGGATCTCGTCGACCGCTGGAATATGACGGAAGCTCGTCGAAGAATCGCACAGAATTATCTCCAAGACTCATGTCCCAAGCAGGATGATCAAGGTCTTTAATGAGCGGATTGAGCCCTTTTACCCCGGCAAACTCCTCAATTTCACGGCGCAATGCATTCGCTTTATAAGGGGCCATCTTATGCTACCGCGGGCTTAGTTGATTCTTTTTTTGGGAACAATGTGCCTTCGATTGGCGTCACAAGCCCCTCGCGGAAAATTCCTTGAATTTTGGCAGCGGTGTCAGGCAAAAATGGCTCGAGCAAATCGGCGATTTCCAGCAAACAACTCACCTGATATGCCAATACCTCACGGAGGTGGTCCATGTCGTTCGATTTGGCGATGGTCCATGGTTTTTCTTCGTCAATATATTGGTTAAGGCCGCGAACCTGCTCCCAAATTTGGTCGAGCGCACGGTCGAATCGACACGCTTCGATTGATTCTTGGATATGACCGGTGTCGTGCTCAGCTTCTGGGATATCACCAACAATTCCACCCTGATATTTGTCGATCATGGCAGTCGTTCGCTGTACCGCGTTACCAAGTTCGTTTGCGAGTTCGTTATTATATGCAGCTTCGAAGGTCGTCCAGGTAAAATCGCCGTCTTCATATGCCGGAATGTGGCGCAAAAAGAAGTATCGAAATGCGTCTAAGCCGTATTCACGCACAATTTCTTCGGGAGAAATCACATTGCCGATGGATTTACTCATTTTTTGACCATCAACATTGATGAAGCCGTGGACATACAAAAGTTCAGGCAATGGAACTTCCAAACTCATAAGCATTGCCGGCCAAATCGCCGCATGGAATCGAATAATATCTTTACCAACAATCTGCACATTTGCGGGCCAATAGTTTTTGAAGTCCTCGTGTTCGGGATAGCCAAGCACCGTGATGTAGTTCATGAGCGCTTCGAACCAAACGTACATAACTTGTTTTTGATCGCCAGGCACAGGGATTCCCCACGCCAATTTGTTGGCTGGTCGGCTAATACTGATGTCGTCCAGACCTTCTTTGAGCAAGCTCAGAATTTCGTTACGGCGAGTTTTAGGGACAATTTTAAGCTCTTCTTTTTCGATCGCATCACGAATTTGTGCGGTGTATTTGCTGAGTTTGAAGAAGTAGTTTTCTTCTTCGAGGCGTTGATATGCCTGTGGATGATCGGGCTGCATGCGTGCGGGATCAGCTTGTGATTCGGGTACAAATTCCTCCTGGCGGACATCGTACCAACCCGTGTAAGTACTTTTGTAAATGTCGTGCTCAAGCGCTTTCCAGATCAGTTGCGCGCGTTGTTCGTGGCTTTTGTCGGTGGTACGAATAAAACGGTCGTTGCTAATGTTTAGCAGTTTGCCAAGATCACGAAACTTGCCGCTAATCTGGTCAACGAATTCTTGCGGTTCTAAACCTAAAGTCTGTGCTTTTTCGGCGATTTTGGTGCCGTGCTCGTCGGTACCTGTGCTAAAAATTGTCGGTTTTCCCTGTTTGCGAGCGGCGCGGGCTAAAACATCGCCATATAAGATTTCCATGCCGAAGCCAATGTGCGGCTCTCCGTTAACATACGGAATAGAGGTCGTTACGAAATAGTTCATGATTTTAGTCTACCTGTTTTTATAGTGAAAAGATAATAATTTGAGTGTAAGAAATCTATGCCCGCCGGGGCATCATGCGCATTGTAGTTGTGGACTTCGTACTCATTTCGAGCATATTATACACTCACTTGTTGGCGCGAGGGAAGAACTGTTCGAAAACTTCGGCAAATCCCGGGAGTAATTGACGACTATACACTTCTTCGGGCAACATCCATTCGGCTTTTTTCGTTTCCCAATCGAGCACAAAATCCCTGGTTTTTACTGTTACGAGGACGGCTACGACGAGCCAGGTCTTGTTATATTCCGGCGCTTCCTGAAGCACCACACGGCCGCGCGTAATTTCGACAATATCTTGTGGTCCAAAACCAAGCTCTTCCCGAAGCTCCTCGCGCACTTTGTCTTCGAGGTCTTGCGCATCATCTAAAAATCCGCTGGCACCGTTCCAGTAATCAGGATAGAGCCGCATTTCGCTGCCCCGCTGTAATAACAACACTTGCTTACCATCTGTTATAACGCAGTTAATTGTTGGCGCGTAGCGAATATTTGTGTAATCAACTTGGTCGGGTTTTGGAGTGAATTTTGCTTCCGCCATACACCTAGTATAACGAAATTAAACTGTTTCCCCGCAACCATTTTTATAGATAGGCACCCCGAGTCTTGGCAAACTTGCCATATTTGGCTGTGAAGTTATCTGATTAAAAATATCCGCAATTCGGCCAGTAATCGCTTCCTCGGCACAAGCCATTTCTTTAGGGTCTACAGAACCATAGTAGGTATCGCCAGTGAGTGCCGTAAGATATGGCGGTTGCGTGTAATATACACAACTCTACCCCTGTTCTGGTGGGGACTGCCGATATTCTGCGAAGGCATGCAGCACACCACGGGCAATGTCATTGCGGCTGACATTCTCTCCATGGTCTTTTACTTGATTGCGCAGTACCGATTCCGGCGATTCAGGCTCTATATCAAGCATTTGCCTTTCTTCTTCAGTCATTGTTTCTTCCAGTGGGTCATGCTCACTGGTTGCTCGGACCGCGAACTTGGCCATATCAATTACCATACCCAGTTCAGGCACTGTAAGCTCTACGGCCACCGTGTGTGGGGCTGGTTTATCGGGCTCGAGCGGGTACAAATCTATGTAGCTCAATTCGATCATTGCCATGTTCCATGGCATCTGTCCACCATGAAAGCCCTCACCTTTGGGCATATCTTGCCTAATCAGGGGGAGCGAGGCCAGACTCGCAGGCAATTTGTCACCGACTGCGTCCCGACGGGCTTGCATAACTTTACGGAGCAATGCCATTCGTGTCTCTCTTGCTAATACATCGAAAGCTGTTGCTCCACTACCAATAGCCGCCTCACTCGACAGCCACTCCACTTCAGGTACGGTAAAGGCAACAGGAATAGCATCTGGTACGGACGGTTTTTTCTTCTCGAATTGCATAAAAAGTCCTTATTGCTGCGTTAAGTCTTCTTGTCTATAAGTAATAACGGCATCCATAAGACCGGCGGCAATATCGTTGTGGTAGAGGTCTAGGCCAAACCCAACCTCTTCATATTCTGCCTTATCCGGAAAGAAAGTTGTGGGCTTATGTCCAATTAGTTCTTCAAACTCGGCTTGGTTCTCTTTGCTATCTAGTGCCCTGTGACCTTCATGATCTAGCTCGTTGGCAGCAGCTATGGCTATCAAATCAATTTCTTGCGGCGTAAGTTCGGCTGTCGCCGTGTGCGGCATAGGCTGATCTTCAGATTGAGCCTCGCGTTCAATAGCGCCAAGTGGGCGCATAGCCATAATCCAGTTCAAACCTGCCTGCCAGGGTGAATCAGGGGCAGTAGGAGGCATATCTTGAGAGATGAGGGGTAGCGCCGCCACACTTGCTGGCAACCTATCACCCACCGCGTCACGCCGAGCTTGCATCAGTTTGCGCATCATAGCCAGATAAGCCAGCTCGTTTTCCTCCGCCACAGGTTGATAATCCAGCCATTCAATTTCTGCGGTAGTGAACTTTACGGGAATGGCATCTGGAATGGATGGTTTTTTCTTCTCGAATTGCATATGAATATAAAAACCGGCCTTTTGCCGGAGTTACGAAACGTTCAGTTGGTGGGCCTCTTGAAACGTTACTCCAACACACCCACGACGCTGCTTGACCTGCAAGAAGCGCAGCGCCAGCTTGTTAACGCAACCCAAAATGTAACACAGAGTAGGCAGAGTGTACAGAACGTAGCAGCACCGAAGCGAGAGCGGAAGCCGTGGGTGAAACCGGTGGCGCTGACGGAGCGGTTTACTGCTGAGGAGTTGGAGCAGATCGTTCAGGAAGCACGGAGCAGGACCATGACCTATGCAGCGGTAGCCGAGAAATATGGGATTAGTTTGAGCAGTGTGGAACGATTGGTAAAGAGGTCATCCAGCTAACAGAGATACTTCTGCATGCTGGCATTGAATATAGGAATGTTTGGCTTTAGAAGGTGAACGACAATCTCAGCTTTATTACTTGAGCGCTTAAGTGTGAATGTGGCTACCTCTAAAAAGAAGGGTCGCGGGTAGTCGTTTCCGTTAGCTGTCAGTATCGCTGCGTTGTAGCGTATGGAATTGGCGGCGATGACGACATCTCCGTCGTCATCGCTTTTGTTCTTGCTCTTCGTTGCATCATGGTTCTGATAACAAGAATACAGAACGGCAGCAATTCTAAACGTAGCGTTATCCACCTCAAGGGAAGTTATCGAGCCAACAAGCTCACGAGTAATAGGAATCTTCTGCTTGTTGAGCCCTCGATAGACCTCGAAGACGGTAAAGTCCGAGATTACAAGTCCGTACTTTTGATCTGATAACTTTTTAAGGAGATCGGCAACTGCCGCATTCAGGTCTCTACTGACGCCGTATTGAAGAATATTTGTATCGAGTATGATTTTGTCAATTTTTGCCACTTGAAACAGACTTTAGGATTTTGATAAGTTGAGGTACGTCCGTTTTAACATCAACACTCTTGATAGGGATGTTTTGACCGGGTAGTTGGATCTCGATTGCGCTCATCTCATGCCCTCCTGAATGCTTACGTTTACTTATAATTTAGCATGCGCGCGGGTGTTTTTACAATCTCACGGCGTTACGTGCGAGCGCAAAAACATCCTCTAAATCAGTTAGTCCCCGGATAGACTATCACACTTTGCCTCATTATCAAGCAATTGTTCCTGCATGGCGAGAACAGCCTGGACCAGCAAGTCAATGTCAGGATTTTTATACTTCACACCGTGGACGCCTATAGCCATTACTTGGCCGTGTTGGCGTTCGTGGTATGACCAGGTAGTTGGAGTTATTTCGTATTTGTCATCGTCAAATGATAGATCAGGAGCCGAGGTAGCTGTAGTAGACACTATGGAAGCCTTGTATTACGTTACGGGTGGATATTACCCCCCCCCGAAAAAACAAGGTTATTTTTGCAAAGGCTTCAGCGCTCTAATATGTTGGGTGTCCTTAAATTCTACTGTTAATTTAGACATGACATCAGACGGCGTCATGTTTGAGGGATCGTGACGAACCTGCTCATCATCAAAATCTAGAAAGAGTTGAGCATAGTCTTTTTTGCCTTGCTCAGACTTTTTCTCACCAAAGTAAACAACGCCGATTTTTTTACCATTTTTTGTGCCAATTCGAGCTGCTAGCCAGTAAGATTCATCTTCATCTTTAGTCTGTAAATCGGCGGGTGGCTGGTCTAAGGCAATGACCGGCCAAGCTTCTCTGGACTTTGCTTCATAGCAAAGCAGCGCTTTACGCCTAAGCTGTTCATGCTCGCCGTTGTAACTATACTTATTGTTACAGAGTGGACAGGTCAGTTCCACAGAAGGCGCGTCTGAATCGCTTATTATATCGAGATTAGAACGGCAACCTTGCTTACTACAAAATGGTCCATGCAGTACATTTCTGAGCCGACCGCTCATTGCGCTCTCAGACGATACAAGCCAGAGGAACTTATCGTACTTATAAAATTCCGGAGCTCCGTGCCCTTTTCCAATCCGAACTGTGTGCGAAGTACTAATACCCATAGCTTATATATTGAAGAAATTCTCAGTTTCCACGGTAGTTGCACCACGATTCTTTTTATCTAATCGAGCCTGGGGATTCGCTAATCAAAATCTCAAACTTTACACGCTGAATAGCTTCTTGCCGAGAGCTACTATCAGTCTTTGAGCTAAGCTGCGCCTGTGCAATCCGTATAGACCCTGCACCCTTCTTCTCTTTCTGTGACCCTTCAGCCTCTGTTGCAGTAACAGCAAGATCAAAAATAACAGGCTTTCCATAGGCAACATTTACCTCGTGCTCGGCGGTACCAGTACCTTCAACGGCGGCAATAATTTCCGAGATAGTTGTGGATATAAATTCCTTAATTTCCATACCTGTAATTATATAGCTTGTAACTCATTCACATATGTTGTGTTATTGCCTACAGGGTTCTAGTAACGACCAGTGAGGTGCCTGAGGAGACTCGAACTCTTTTACGGAGTCGCCCAAACAAAAAGGGTTCTAGGCAATCTACCTAAAACCCCAATTTTGGTCTGTTGACAGTCATTTGCGACTGCAAATGGTGGGCGAGGAGGGACTCGAACCCTCAAGGTTGTTAAGACCAGCGGATTTTAAGTCCGCCGCGTATACCAATTCCGCCACTCGCCCGAGTGGATGATCCAATTATAACAGAGCTGCGAGCTCTTTTGCCGAAGGGATGACTTTGTCAATCAGCGTGTCACGAAGCGGTTCGCCTGTTTTTGGCGTTAGCGCAAAAATCGGTTTGCCGAGGGCATTCGCGTATGCCATTTCCATGGTCACACTAATGCCGGCGTAATCGTCTTTGTTGTACACATAGCAGACTTCGGCTTTGCGAATCCAGTCAAAGTGCTCAAGCGTCAATCCTTTAAAGATCGTCGCTGTCACATGTTCGGATCCAAAGAACGATTCTTCGGGAATGGGCTCTTGAATGTTTGGCTCGAATACCAACACGCCGAGCTTCTCTAGTTGCGCACAAAAAGCAGCAATTTCGTCTTTGTACCGTTTTGAGCCGCAAACAGCTACCGATTTCATATATCCCTTTTATATTGGAGGCGCCTACCGGAATTGAACCGGTGTAAAAGGTTTTGCAGACCTCTGCGTAACCACTCCGCCAAGGCGCCAATGTGATTGATTATATCTTGTGGTTGCCCCTGTGCAAAGCAAATTCCTCATATTAAAAAGCGCCGGCCTATATACCGACGCTTTTTACGAGCCATTCACTCTATGGATAGCGATAAAACGCTAAGCAAGCAAAGAGCACACACAGAACCACGAGTACATACACTAAGGCCTGTACGCGAGTGGTGTATTGCGACGCGGGAACTGTCCTTTTAGGAGCAGCTGCAGCGCGCGTGGTGCTCGATTTTTTGGGTGCTGACTTTTGGGTCCGCACTGCTGCTTTTTTGGGTGCGACAGCCTTCTTGGCCGCCGGCTTCTTTTTGGCGTTTGCCATATTTCCTGCCTATCGGGTGACGCTAATCGTCTTGCTATTTTCGGTTGCTACCGGTGTAACGGTGATACGGTTGTTGGCATCTTTGCTAATTTTGTAACCTGTGCCGTAGGTTGCACAATTCGCATTACACTGTGGATCCTTTGGAATCGAAACCAAGTATTTTGCGTTAGTGCTCAACACGCTCAAGTCGATCAAACCAGTACAGCTACTTGCACCCGTGGCACAAATTTCAGTTGATGTGGTGGTGATGGTGCTTGGAACCGTGTTGGTGTCGACTGAGTACTGATATGCTGCATTCAAGATGGTGTTTACGTCCGCAGTACGCTGTGCGTTACGTGAATCGCCAAGCTGCTTGCTTGGGTTAATCGCCAGGATTACGATACCGGCCAAAATCGCGATTATTGCAACCACCAGCAAGACTTCAATCAGCGTAAAACCTTTTCGGTCATTACGAATTTCTTGTAGTTTTGTAAGCATAAAAGCGCCCGTCCTTTTAATCAATATTACTTACTTTTTAATATTTCCCGGCATTGGATCACCTCTTGTCAAGAAGTAATGCTTACGCTTGACGACACTATTGTAGCATAGGCCTGAGTTTTCTTACGACGCTTTGGCGCCGACAATCGCCACGCCCAAAAAGCAGTTCAATAATTGCAAACGATTTGTTTGTATTTTTCACGTCAATTAAAGAAGTATGTAGAGCGGACTCGTAACAGATACGGCTGACGCAATCGGAGCAAATATTTATCTCTAGGACTTGTAAAAACTTGCGGAGTGATATTTCATTAGTCTTTTACATAAGGAGTGCCATGTCAGAACGTAGCCGTCCCCGCCACGCACCAAAACTACTAGCTATGAGCGCCGCTATTGAGTTAGCACTTGCCAGCTGCACTACAACAGAGACCCCGCCGCCCACACCTACCCAGACGCAAGATGGCGACCCCGGCATCATCAAACAGTTCCGCACGATTGCCGAAGGGGCGCTAAAGCTCTTCAATGATCCGCCGGAAGGCACCGTTACACAAACCCGACGCGTGATCGACCAAAACGTTTTTAACGATGTCGTCGCGTCTCATAATAGGTGGGAGCTGGAGATTGAAACATTTGCGCCACAGCAACTCGACAACCCGCTCGCCGAACATGTACGACAAGTTAAGTTATTTACCGGTCCGCACATACCAGCAACAGAACATATGAATACGCCAACTGCGTACTTCGCGTCACTCGACCAATCTCGGCAACATATTGGAGTCGTCGCAAGTAAGTTGGGCAGTGCGTTACCCGGACCCATTTTGCCTACCATTGTCGCATCAGCAGCAACTGGTGTTTCTGAAAGCAGTAAAGCGTTGGTGGCAGCCGAGGGCGACGTTTGCAGAGAAAGTTACCGACGTGATCAGTTCGACGCAATTTACGACAGCATCAACAACGCGCTCGATGCTGCACATGCAGGATCACAGCCAGAAGTAGTTATACCTCCCGGTCCTTTTCTCGGCAGTGATAACCCATCCGGCTTTTGTGCGCAGTGATAATTCATACAAACAAGTGATCTGATATCCTGTAAGCTGTGCATATAACGCTAGATTATAAAAAATTAATGACTATTTAATGTTTCTCCTGGTACCATGGGAGTGCATGGAATGGGAGCGCAATGAAATTATTGATTATTGATGATAATCGCGCTTTAACACGTAGTTTGAAAGAGCATCTGCGGAAAGATTTTGTAATCGACACCGCATCCACCGCCGAAGAAGGTTTACACCAGGCAACTATTTCAAATTGCGACGCGATTTTACTAGACCTAGGCCTACCCGACAAGCTCGGCAGTGAGGTATGTAAACAGATCCGTGATGCTGGAATCAAGACTCCCATTATTATCTTAACTGGCGTGAACACCGTCCAAAGCCGCGTTGAACTTCTCAACACCGGTGCTGATGATTACTTGGCGAAGCCGTTTGCTCTTGCCGAACTCCGAGCCCGCCTTCGCGCCGTCATGCGTCGTTTACCAAATACTTATGACAACACCATTCTTAAAGTGAGCGATCTCGTTATCGACATCGACCGCCGCCGTGTTGAACGTGCCGGCAAAGAAGTCGTATTGCGACGCAAAGAATTTGATATCCTTGAATATTTAGCCCGAAACAGTGGTAGAGCGGTAACGCGTGCCATGATTTTTGACCATGTTTGGGAATCAGGCAAGGATGGCTGGCACAATACTGTTGATGTGCATATTAAACATTTACGAGATAAAATTGACCGTCCATTCGACGTGCCGCTTATAAAAACGGCCTACGGTATTGGCTATGTCCTTGATGACATGGTAAATTAATAATCTTAAGGAGGGCACGCTTATGAACAGCGTTGTAACAACCATACTAACTGACGAACGGGCACGTACCGAAACCGCGGTTGAACAGTTGCTCATCAAATCGATCAATGCAGGGCAATGGTGGCTCTAAAATCAAAAATAACATACACGAACACGAACGAAAGTAACTTACAAGACTAGGAATGTACAGGGCAGCCCCGCGGGTTGCCCGCTACGAACATAACCCATGCCCGGTACCCTTCATTCATTCGGCAAACTATTTGCTAACGCACGTCAACAAGACGACAACCTCCGTCGTCGCAAGCTCGTCCTCCACGCGCTCTTGCTCGCAACCTTCGGTTTTTTATTACTCAGCATAATAATTTTGCTTGCTGTCTTTATTGCCACCAAGAATGAGCTATTCCTGACAAGGATTTTTCCCATTAGCATGGCCGCTGCAGTTATAGGTATTTCGTATGTACTTTCACGGGTCGGGCATTATTATGCGGCGGCATGCGGACTACTCGGCATGTATGGTCTATTGGCGACCGGATCAGCCATCAGATGGAGTATCGGCCTGCCGATGAGTATCTTATTATTTGCGGTTATCATCGTTTTGGCCGGCATGTTATTGGGTGCAAAGCACTCCTTATATGCAATGACAGTGAGCGTACTGATCATTGTGTGGATTCAGATTGGCACCGCCAGCGAGGTGCTACACCCCGACACTAGCTGGCGACAACAAGCTTCAAGTTTTAGAGATATCATCGGCTACTCGCTGATATTTTCGATGTTAGGTATAACGTCGTGGCTATTTAATAAGCAGACCGACACAGCATTACATCAAGCGCTCCGCGCGGAAGCTGCACTCGAACGGCAAAAGAAACTCCTCGAAACTAAGGTCGAAGAACGAACCCGCGAATTACAAGCCGCGCAAATGGAAAAGATGCAGCAGCTCTATCAATTTGCACAGCTGGGACAGTTTAGTACAAGCCTCATGCACGATTTAGCCAATCACATTTCCACACTCAGTCTTGATATCGAAGGCATGGAAGCAGGCAAACAGTCACGGCTCATGGTTCGTGCTCGCCGCCAAATTCAATACATCGACAACATGGTGCATTGGGCTTACAACCACTTGAATGGTGAGGTAGAAAGCAGCAAATTCGATGTTGTGCGCGAGATTAATGAAGTCAACAAAATGCTCCGTCACAAAGCGCAGCGCGCACATGTTCAAATAAATCGCGTCAATACACCCGACAAGCACGCCATCCATTTACATGGCGACCCCAACCGCTTCCGACAGATTGCCGCAAACCTTATTTCAAATGCAATCGATGCCTATGAAAATACATCTGCTGACGACCCTAAAGAAATCATGATCCACGTGTCGAAAAAAGACGAGCTCGTAACACTGGTCGTGGAAGATCACGGCAAGGGCATCCCCACAGAGAAACAAGCCGCTATTTTTCAACCCTTTTATAGCACTAAAAATACCGGTATGGGAATCGGCCTTTTTACTGTAAAACAGATCGTCGAGGATCATTTTAACGGCACTATTAAACTCACCAGCAAGCCTAGGGAGACGATCTTCACCGTAACCTTACGCGGGGAAAGTCGTGAGTAGCACTCCCGAGTCCTGCGAGCGAACAATTAAACGTGCGATCACCTACCTTGCCAAACAACAGCAAGCCGATGGCACATTTGTATTACAGACCGCTTCACAAACCACGCAAAAAAATCACGCATTCAACGACACATTCTTACCCCACCTTGTCTTACTTGATTGCCTTCAAAATGTGCCGGATGCGACCGCGCAGCGCATCGGCCAAAAACTTATACCATGGATTACTACGCACCTGCAACAGCAAAACGTAGCGCAGACCTTCGCCGGTCAAAACACCTATGAAGTTTTCTATGCACTCACCGTTTTATACGAATACAGTGCAAAAAACGTTGACCAAACGCTCATCGTAGCCGCCATTCACCATTTGGTAGCACAAGAGACGCAGCCCGGCGGCCCATACCACAACGCCGCGCAAAGAAATGCCGCACTAGATTTTGCCACCAATCTGGTAATCACCCGCTTTTTACGCCATGTCGCCGACCCGCTGCCGAACCTGGAAACATATATACAAAAGACTAAGCCCGCTCAGACTGATTGGTTGCTCGACCTCCACATACAGGCTTTGTATGGACATACGACACCTACCGCAACCGAACTAGCTGTAGTCATCGACACGCAAAATGATGATGGTAGCTGGTTTGATACACCGAGCAGTGCACAAACCTCATGGGAAACTTCACCATTGCTGGCGACAGCTCGCTTAGTGCGGCTTCTTTGCCAAGTTTCTGCAAGTCCCACCCCCAAATACGACAAGCCACCCAGCGATTCGATAGAGCTTAAAGCCGCAAAAATCGCAGCGCAAGCTTACCCTGGATCTGTAAACCGTACTTTAGAAACCTTACTCAACCGCATCGCCCAGGCCGATACTGGGCAAGAGATCGGCCCGCTCGCTACACGCTTTTCTGCGACACTTCCCCAAACCTATCCGTCTGTCGCGGAGAGCGTGCTGCAAGCGCTCGGCATCGCCAATTTATTTGCGTGGGTGGCGTACACGGTCTATGACGATTTCCTGGACGGCGAGAGCATGCCGCCCCTCCTGCCCGCCGCAAATATTGCCATGCGTCAAAGCATACTTCTTTTTGAAAAAGCGGTCGATGATCTGGCTTTCCATGCACTTGTACGAACTACTTTCGACAACATGGACCAGATTAATTCCTGGGAAGTTACAAACTGCCAATTCCTCACCAAAGACGGCGTAGTTTATTTTGGTAATCTTCCGGATTATGGTGATCTGCACGCGCTGTTTCAGCGGTCGCTCAGCCACAGTTTGCCGGTTATCGGAACATTGGTGGCGGCTGGCGTTCCGATTGGTTCAAAACAATCGCGTCAAGTGCACGAGGCGTTTCGGCAGTACCTCGTTATTCGACAGCTCAGTGATGATCTCCACGATTGGAAAGAAGATCTGAGTACCGGCCGAATCACCTATGTTATTGCGCGCATGTGCGAAGATATGAAGCTCAAACCCGGTCCCAAACGGCTCACGCGACTCATGCCAATTATGGAACGACATTTTTGGGAGTACACCTTACACGAGATCGACGCGGAAATTATTCGCCGCGCACAACTCGCAAAAACTTTGATGGAAGAAAGCGGCGTTACAACCTGCCAAGATGTAATTACAATACTCGTTGAGCGCATCGAGGCCATCGCTCATCGTACCGAAGCAGAACAGCAGGATGCTAGTCGGTTTTTAGCCTCGTACCGAGCGCATCCAGTTACAGCAAAATAGCTTGCGAGGCGTTTGTTATACCAGCTCAGGATAAAATTTTAGAATATACTTTCTGAGAGCTTCTTCGATGAGCGCATTGATGTGGATATTTTCTTTCGGCGTAATGCGTAGAATATTATAGCCCTCGCCGTAGACTTGCGCGTAGTCCTCAGCTTCGAGCGCTGTCGCTATCGTTTCAGATAGTTCCACGCCATTAAAATCAACATTTTCAACATCGAATTCAAAACCAAGCCACTGCGTGTTGCGCCCAATTTCAACACCTATGACCGTTGCGGTCTGTGCTTCTGTCTGTTGTTCGGCTATCGGATAAGACGGCTCAAAAATTCCCAATCGTTTTTGGAGGATGGCCTCGCGGGCTGCCGCAAAATTTTGGACTTTTTCTGCCTGCGTTTCAAAATAAGGCGGTACGCCAACCTCCGCACTTACTTCAGTTGTTGGTGTTTCTTCTGTGTCGGCCGCCACTTGGCCGGAGAGTAGCGCAAGCCGCAATCCCTTGCTGCCGATCGTTCGACGCTGCTGCGTTTCAATAATCTCAGCGCGAGCCGCTTCAATTTGTGTACGCGTCGCTGCTTCGTACCCAATTGTCACGTCAAAACTTGTGGTTTCAATGCCTAATAGATCACTTCGTTGGCTTGCTTCAATCGCCAAAGTTCGATCTTCCTTAAGCAGCGCTTCGTCGTAGGCGTCCCGTAATGTTTCGCGGCTATCAGCCGGCGCAGCAGTAAATAATCGCTCAAATAAATCTTGTTGCTTCTGATTGTGTCCGGTAAGTTGCCGTATTTCACCTCTGATGATGTCGAATCTCTCTTCGAGCGCTTTAGAACTGAGTTGTGCTGTCTCGGCACGAATGAAATCTTTCATCTTGATAACTGGCGTGCCATCTGTGCTAATCGGTCCGTCCCATGATGCAAGCAGCGCGTCGTATTCCGCCCGCATTGCCGGATCCAGCAACAGCCCTTTGGCCGTCGTCAAAAGACGCGTCATGTGTTCGCCTTTTTCCTGGAATTCCGGCGCCAAATCTCCCAGTCGGTCAGGATGATATTCGCGCAGCCGTGCATTCAGAGCACTATTAACGTCTTCTGGAGTCGCATCCGGGGCAACACCGGCGGCTCGATAATAGTCGACGAGGTAATCAACGCCCGGCCGTGCTTCGTAAGTCATGGAAATCTCTCTTAAAACCTACACTATACCAGATCTGAAGCCCAAAGGTTAATTTGGACCATTGCGCATGGAGGCACGGCGATTCGTCCCGGTTCCCACGCGTGAGGTACCATGACCTGCCGCGACATCGTAATAGCCGCGCCACCATGTTTCGAGATACGGATAATCGGTGATGTTAGCGCCGCTGCTCGAAAGTAATCGCACGCGGGATTCACCGTAGTCGCTCGGAATTGTCATGATTTCGTCGGTTGGGTTGGCGGTGCGAACATTGCCGGCGCTTACGCGTACACCACCTTTGAAATTCTGGTCGTATACTTGGGCATCGAGTACGGATTGGCCGGTCGAAGCACTAAAAACGCGGATCCAAGGGCCGCCGCCTGCACCCGGACCAGTAATGATTTCGTCATTTATCGAACCGGTCGTGTTGCCGGCTGCGACGTCTATGCCGCCTTTAAAACCAGGGTCGTAGGCAGCAAATTGGCTGATAAGCTGCGCGTTCGAGGCGTCAAATACGCGCACCCAAGGCCCGCCGCCGGCTTGCGGACCGGTGATAATTTCGGCCTTGCCGTCACCGTTTACATCGCCAGCTGCCACATGAATTCCGCCAGTAAATCCCGGGTCATATGCCGCAAATTCGCTCAAAAGTTGCGCCTGCGTGTTAAACACACGGACCCACGGCCCACCACCCGGACCAGGCCCGGTGATTATTTCGTCAACACCGTCACCGTTTGTATCGCCGAGTGCGATATCGACGCCGCCTTTAAAACCTTGGTCATACGCGAAAAACTCGCCCAGATAGGTGTTATTGCTGGCATATGTTTTGATGTGCGGACCGCCGCCGGCGCCCGCCGCTGTTGCAGTTTCCGAAACGCCGTCATTATTGAAATCTCCCATCGCAAGGTTGAGCCCGCCGCCATATTGCACCCAATATGGCAATGTCTCGCCGGTGAGCGGCGGGTACAGGCTTGGCGAAGGCGTGTGCGGCGCTTGGGTTAAATATGTGTACGGATTCATAACCGATCCGTCGGGCGCGTACATTTCAAAATGCAGGTGCGAAACACCATTGGAATGACCAGAATCGCCAACCCAACCGAGTAGCTGACCCGCTTCAACATGATTACCTTTTTTCATGTCGGGCGCATAGGCATGCATCTCGCCGCCCTGGCCGTCATTCGTTCCCGGATTGTCGTCATTCATGTGCAAGTAATTGTATTCGTAGCCATCCGCGTCCTTAATGCCGACACTGTAACCCCAGCTTGGCTGCGGGGAATTCACATAATCGATCGTTCCACTTGCAGCTGCAACTAACGGCGTGCCTTTTGGCGCTAAAATATCAATCGCATTGTGCACGACGCCATTGTGGATTTCGGTGAAGTCGTTATAAAATTGGCCATTGCCGATCAGCGGAAAAATGATCGTTTTGGCAGCCAAAACCTGCCCATTTACTGATGCAAAAACAGAGAAGAGTAAGATAATCGCGACGATGTATACTCTTCTTACCATAAGCTTATTATAGCAGGATTTGCGCTAGGACAAGAATGCAGGTTTGGATAGTTAGAATTACAGATCGAATCGCGTATATAATGTATTCGAATCGTGCGGAATTTCGAAACTACTTCGCTGAATATACAAAACCGTTGCTGACCATCATGTCCACCATTTCTTGCGTTGGACGAAAGGGATGATTCGGGTCGGCATGTTCTCGGCGAAACATTTCAATTTGGTATTGATATCGGTGCTGCGCGAAAAAGCGCTTGCCATTATCTATAGTATTGTCCACATGATAGGCGCGATATTCGCCTGCCGCCTCATAGGTAAGACCCATCGCTAGGGGACCATCCTCCAGCGCATCTCGTACGTGGACCTCCTCGTGCGCCAGAGATGCCGCAACTTTTCTTGGCGCTTGTCTTGCCAACCGCTTACTGAATGCAACTACCGGCCGACTCGCAGTAAAATGATCCCCCTTTATGCCTACTCTCTGGAATGTTGTTGCTTGAGTACGCATGGGTTCGAGCAGGATATCTTCATCAATATTCTCCCCATCGAAAGTGGCAGCCGGTACGGCATTCCCTTCCATATGCTCGGTAACTGATGCAAGATCCATACTTACACCATAACAATCAGAATGCATTTCTCCAGTTATTGTCCATGATAAATCACGCCTGCTCAGTATTGGCTGAAGCACTTCGGATATGATGCGGGCTTCGTGTTTGTCGACCGGCAATAGTGCGGGGTTGGCCGTATTTTCTTCGGCTTCAGGAATAATTGCCTGACCGTGGCGCATATTCGGCAAAAAGAGTCGGTCGTTAATGCCGATCAGTTCCGTTGCGAGACTACCGAGCGCTTCTGTAACCACAGAGTCACGCAAAGCAACGTCCGTTTGTTCGATTATCTGATCGAATACCGCCGCACGCTCTCGCATCTCAAAACTACTTGAAAACATACTGTAATTATAACATATTTATGAGTATTATTCAATGCCTCGCGTATTCGGCAGGTCTAGCTGTTGGCTTACTACTTTACGTAGCTGATTTGGCGTCGGCGAACGATCAGCATTGCCACAAATAACCCATTCATCAGCGCTACGGCAAACGGGAAAAGCACCGTCACCCATGAATAATTCTGTAACGCCAACACGATAAGAAAGTATTTTAAGGTGTTAATTTCATACGTAATGAGTGTCTCTTGCTGTGGTTTGGTATACGCTTTTCTGACTGTTGGCAAAAATCCGAACGCATCAACAACTGTGATCAAAATTATAGAAGCGAGCGGCTGCTTGGTGATCGCCCACAACGCCAGCGCGAGCGCCGCGCCAGCCAGACACAACCAATCAAAAAGCATGATATTTTTCTCGCCCTTTATGAGCGACAAAACAAAAATCGCAAGCAGTGCTACAGCCGTGAGACCAACAGCCCACACTCCAGCTCCGCCTTTACCGTGAATCTGCCCGGCAAATGCAATGGCGTTGAGCACACCCCAAACGAGCCACGAAAAAGCGTGCGGTTTGGTTTTGCCAGAAATGATGTCCCGAAAATAAGGAATGTATCCCAAAATCGAAATAACGACCGCAACGCCGCCAATTATAATTTTGAAATCTGAAGTCATGAATCAACTATAGCAAATGGCTTCTAAAACATTAGATCTTATTTTGTACTAAGTTTGCAATATTGAACAGATAATATTACTATTGACCTCATGTCTAATCCACAAACGGGCGCAGAGATGTTACGAACCATGGCTCGAGATCTCAGTAAGCGTGAAAAACCAGCAAATCAGCCTGATGGAACGCGAATGATTCCTCCTGAAGTCATGCACAAACTGTTACCAAGGGTGGTCTATACTTCTCAAATATTGTACAGCGGCTTCGGTCGACAAATTACGCCCGAGGGCCAAGATCCATATGGCATCCATGTCGCTGGCTACTCGTATACGAACAGCGAAATCACCGACGCAGTTCACTTCTATTTTAATGGTGATACCAACGAGGACGGTGTCAGCCAAAACTTTGGTAGTTTTGACTTTTCAGTGCATCAAAGTGGCAAAGTCAGTGTTTCTGCATACGAAACTAACCATGGCAAAAACATGCTTGCAACACTTGCACAGCCTTTGGGATCTTTTGTCGTTAGCGCCATAACCCAAAAACTCGAGACCAATGCGGTCGCCCGAGCTAAAAGTGAACTCCCCCCAATCGAGCCAATTCAAGTGACACCCGAAGATCTCGCACCAGTTGCGGCATTCTTAGAAGACCCCGCCAACCGCGAGACGTTTTTCGCCTTTAACAGCGATGGATCTGGGGGCGCGAACGGCATTATAGTCGTTCCAGCCGAACAATAGATTAGATTACGAGCATGGCGAATTGCTACTTTTGATGGAACACGATTGGCGGCGTCTGCTCAACAAATGGGGCCATTTCGTTTGGCATGAATTGCGCCGCCACCGCAGCGTTAGGATTGTCGGGCAAAGCCTGGATCGCTTGGAATACATCGGCAGCGCGACCGATATACGGCTTGAGTAAGTTTCCCAATTCTTCGGAGAGCGATTCAGGACTTTCGCGTCGGTCCTCGGGTTGGGCTCTGCTGGTTATTCCACCTAAACCTTGCAGCGCAAAATCTAAAGTTTGATCTAACCCCTTATGGCCAAAACCTTCGGTTGGCACACGCAGTTCAGGCTCACCAACAGCGGGCAAACCCAACTTATCTGCATAGCGCGCAGCGGCATCGTGCAACGACCAAGCGGTTGCAGTGGAATCAAATTCTTTTACCGGAACAAGCAATGAGTGAACTTCCGGCAAACCATCGCCAAGAAAGTCACGGGGATGTGTCGCGGGACGAGTACTTGTTTCAAATCGCGGTACATTTTCGTACGTGTTTACGCGGTACACTTTGAGCCCGCGATCTTCGACATTGCCAGATGTGTGCAAAACGAGACGGCTTACCGAAAGGCCGCGCAAACGATCTTGACTTGCGCGGTCGATAAGTTCGCGAGCGCTGTTGTGTGCCGTAGCACCGGTAACTCGCTCGTCGCGAGCTTTTTCTAGTAATTCAGAGGTGATATAGAGTCTAGGCGTGCGGTTCGGTTGAGTCATCCTGATACTATACAATATCCCGTCTGAATAAACCACAGGACGCGCCCGCCTGCTGCAACGGGATCGTTTTATACTTCGCTAACTTTGAGGAGCGATTTAATGGCGCGCCGTTCGTCCATCGCGGCATATGCTTCTTTGATGTCTTTTAGTCCAACGGTGAGATCAAAGACGCGGCCTGGATTAATTTTGCCAGCCAGAACATCTTCGAGTAATTCCGGGATGTATTGTCGAGCTGGTGCGACGCCGCCGCGAATGCCAACGTTTTTCCAGAAGGCGCTTTCGTATTTGAATTCCTTGTAATTTGGAATGCCGACTGCTCCGATCATACCGCCAGCCCGAGCAATACCCACACAGGTTGCAATTGACTGGTCCGTTCCCACACATTCGAGCGCCGCGTCAACACCAACGCCATCTGTCAGCTTCATGACTGTTTCCACTGCATCATCGCCGCGTTCTTCAACAATATCGGTTGCGCCAAATTCTCTGGCAACTTCCTGACGCGCAGGATTACGGCTCAGTGCAATAATCCGTTTCGCGCCCAGACGCTTCGCGGCTAACACTGCAGACAAACCAACCGCTCCGTCACCGACGACCGCGACAACATCGCCCTCTTTGACACCAGCACTCACAGCGGCGTGATGCCCTGTGCACATAACGTCCGACAATGCGGTAAATGACGCAAGTTGTTCATCGGTAAAATTGCTGCCGGGCACTTTCACAAGGGTAGCATCTGCAAATGGTGAACGAACAAACTCGCCTTGGCCGCCGTCGATTTCGCCATTGCCAAACGCGCTGCCATGCTCACAATTAGACTGAAATCCAGCTTGGCATGCCGGGCAGGTTCCATCACTAAATTTAAACGGTGCGATGACAAAATCACCCTTTTTGAGGTCTTTTACATCGTCGCCGATTTCTTCAATAACCCCGATGTATTCGTGTCCGATACTGCCAACTTTGTGTTCTTTGATGCCCCGGTAATACCAGAGGTCAGAGCCGCAAACACAGCCGCGAACCACGCGCACGATCGCATCAGTAGCATCTTGAATTTTCGGATCCGGCCGATCGCCGACTTCCACATTTCCTTTACCCTTGAAAATTGTTGCTTTCATAATAATCCCCTTATTTCTTTGAATTGAGCGTCTGCGCCAAGGCACGTACTTTATCTTCGCGCATTGTCAGTTTGAGTGCTCATACCCTAGTGTAGAAACTTACGGTACGGTAAGTCAAAGAAACCGATGATTACCCACCTATGAACGACGGATTGGTCGGCGCACCGAATGGGTGAAGGGTGCGCGCACAACTGAGCACCATGTTGATGGCCGGCTTGGCTGGATTTGAAGTCGATATACCGTCTACAGATTCGTCGCCATTACTATGAGCCCCACGAGCATGCATCCAATACCGATCCATTGCTTCTGCGTCACCTTCTCGCGGAAGAATAATACGCCCAAAATCACCACGGGCAACACCGACGCCGCTTTGATTGAACTGACATATGCCTGGTTTGGGGCAATAACTTTGGCCTGGTACGATGCCAGCATATTTACCGTGTAAGTTACGCCCACAATCACGAGCGGCCATATATTTGCACGAACGCTTTTGTGCACTTTGTTCCAATACGCTCTGCCGTTCTGTCGGCGACCCTTCAGAATTATCATGCTCACCAAGATCACAAACGGCACCGTGAGGAGTGAGGTATAAAAATTGTAGCTCGTTGGATTGCTCATGCGGAGCATTTTAACTTCGATGTTCGAGAAAATACTGCCAACCGTAATCGCGATCATGATTAAAACAAATGCTTTTTTATGAACAGCTACCGAAGCTTGGTCACGGTGTTGCTTGGCACGCGCGACAATCCATGCACCCAGCAAAATAAATCCTGCGCCAATCACACCAAACACCGACGGCACCTGGCCCAGAATAAAATAAGCGCCGATCATGTTGAAAACTGAAAACAGCGTTATAAGTGGAGCAACGTAACTAATGTTTGCGATCGCGATCGCTCGGTAGTAACAGTACAGATATATTGCTTGCAGGGCCACATAAAGAATGAGTAATTCCCAGAAGAAAGCAGGCAAATCGCCAGGCAGGTAAAACCTAGCAAAAAACAACGAGGCCACGATGAGCGGCAACGCGACCGCTTGCTGTAACCACGCCATCGCCATGCTGTCGATACCGGTCGCCGCTTGCTTTTCCGCGACGCGACGCGACGACAACATAAATAACGCAAGCAATGAGAGGGCGAACCACATAGGTACAGTATATAACTGATAGACAAAACACAGGTACTCTATACAGACGCAGGTACTTTTAAGAGCATTGCAAACTCATCGTAGGAGTTTGCAATAAGGTCAGGTTGCACAGGAAGACCCGCCATATCCTCAGCCGACAGTCGCGTTGTTATGGCGCACGCATACAAGCCTGCCGCTTTTACTGATTGTATGCCGCGCGGATTATCTTCAAAGCCTACAACCTGTGGCCGTGCACTGTCTGGAAGACCCAATGACCGAAACGCCAGATCAAAACTTTCGGGATCCGGTTTTGGTTTGCTCGTCTTTTCAAAGGAGATGATACGATCTTCTGGGAAATACTGCCGCAGATCATACTTGTCCAGGAACACATCAACATCACGTTCTATGGCGTTTGTTGCAAGAGCAAACTTTGTTATTCCATTGGAAGCCAATCTTCGTATAAAACGCGAGGCGCCCACCACCTCTTTGCCATGTTCTTTGATGATCGACTCATGGAGTTGATTCTTTCTATCCGCAATCTCGAGTACAAGGTCGTAATAGGGGCTGTTAGCATCCAGCTCATTACTCGAGACCAGCGCTTTCATAAAAAATATGTTCCATATCGCGCCTTGTAATGAGTGAACCGGTGACGTAACGAACGCCCGTCCATTTTCTGCCTCTGTCACTTCGCGAAGTACTTGAATATCATGTTCACTTGCGATTTCATGCACCGCCGCCAGGCGTGAGCGCGAGTGAAGCCATAGTTCTGGTTTATCAGCCGGGCCATTGTCGAGTAATGTATCATCAAGGTCAAAGATCACGCCTTTTATTTCGGAAAATTGCAGCATGTTGCCCACTATAGCTTAGTTGACGGGTCACTACAAGACCATCGCGTACCCATGTTTTGCGGCGCTTTGGCTTTAAGCAAATGCTCAGCAATCTCGTCTACATTGAAAGTAATTGCCGATGAAACGATTTATACCAACATTTTTACTGGTCGCATATTACGCCCTCATGGTTAGGGTGCTGGTTTTTAAAGACCTGCCGACCATTAGATTAGGCCACCTGATGTTCAAATTCGGTGGCACGGATGGTGGTCATCCGCCTAACTTTGTGCCGTTCGCCACCATCGTGCCTTATTTATTTGGTGACCAAGGATCGATTATTGGCGGCGCTAATCTGCTCGGTAATATTGCATTGCTGGTGCCGCTTGGAGTGCTCATCCCATTCGTCTTCAAGAAAATTACGTGGGGCAAGACACTTGTTCTTGCCCTTGCCGCCGGACTTTCTTTCGAGGTTATGCAAGCCGTGCTCAACCTTGGCGTGTTTGATGTTGACGACGTTATACTGAACGCGCTCGGAGTTATGACGGGTTATGGAGCATTTGTGATTTACGCCAAACTGACTAAAAAGCGATCTGCTTAGCCTCCAATGGTACCCGTTTTGACGCCCCCTTCGCGCTTGTAGTAAGTAAAGATCACGCCGTTGGTCGTAATCAGGCTGTCCGTCAGGGTGAAAGCTGCAGGCATCGAGCGGTCGTCAAACAAACGCTTGCCCTTGCCGAGGATGATAGGAAACGTCATCAAACATACTTCATCGACCAAATTGTGCTCGAATAATGTCTGCGCCAATTTGCTGCTGCCGTGAACTTTGAGCGTGGGCCCGTCTGACTCTTTGAGTTTCTTGAGGTCGTCAACGGTTTTCAGCAAGTGTGAGTTGTCCCAACCTGAGTTCTGCACATCTTCATCACTTAAAGTGCCGCTCAAAACGTATTTGTTGACTTCCATAATACCCGGCCACATTTCAGCATGTTTTGGCCAGAATTCGGCAAAATTCTCGAATGTTTTTCGGCCCAAAAGAATGTCGGTTGATTCCATCCATCTTTTCATAAAGTCAGCGGCTTGTTCGTCGACCTCGGCAAAATATGGTGCGGTCCATCCGCCGTATTTGAAGTCGCTCGATGTGTCTTCCTCTGGTCCGCCCGGCGCCTGCGTAACGCCATCCATAGTAATAAATTCTTGAACGATTATTTTTCTCATGTGAGTATGCTCCTTATTTGGTGTTTTAAGTATAGATGACTTAGAGAGTTAAGCGCTAGTGTTTAGGTCTTTGACAGTGGCGAGAGATCAGCAAAGCCGCCAATAGCTACTGCATCTATTGTTTCGGTCTGCTACGTATTTTTGTATAGTACAATCATGAAAACTAGCAAAGCAGAAACTGTAGACGCCTTCGTCGCCGAAGCTCCCGCTGAGGTTCGCGCGGTCTTGGAGCAAATTAGAACAATTATAAAAGCAGCCGTCCCTGAAGTAGAAGAGACAATGGGGTATGGCAAACCTTACTATAAACACCATGGCTGGATGACCGGCGTAACGTTATATACGAAACATCTGGGCGTCGAAATATGGGATGGCTTGTCTGAAAAAGATCGAAAAGAACTCGAGGCACTCGGTCATAAAACGGGAAGCAAAAATTTTCAAATACGGTACGACCAGAAAGTTCCAGCGGAATTACTTACGCGACTGGCGAGAGATCAGGCCAAACGAAACGAGCAGAAATCGAACTAGTGTAGTTTTTCACCCGCATTCAGCATGGCAATAATTTTTGCTGTGCGCCGTGTGCGCGTCGCTTCGGTTTTAGCGGTTTGCAAGCGCCAGGCAATTGCGTATTTGTTTGTTTTGTTGAGCGTCTCGTAGAGCGCCTTGGCTTTCGGAGATTTATCAAGCTCCTTTAGAAAGTAATCGGGAACTTGCATATTGCTCGGCGCATCATAGGCCGCCTCCCATCGTCCATCTGCCTGCGCTTTTTCAACTTCTAGCTGGCCAGCTGGCGTCATGAGTCCTGCTGCTTTGAGCCGAGTAATATGCTCAATGTTGCGCTTGGACCACATGCTTTTAGAGCGCCTGGGCGTAAACTTCTGCAAGAACGAAAGCTCGTCGTAGCTTTTCTTTTGTCCGTCAATCCAGCCAAAACACAGTGCTTCATCCAGGGCTTGATCGTAGGTAATTGAAGGGACTTGAGAAGCTTTTTTGTATATTCTAAGCCAGATGCCCTGCGTATCTTTTCCGTGAGACATAAGCCATTCGCGAAAGGCTGCTTGGTTTTGGAATGATTGTATTTGGTAGTCCATGTTGTTTGGTGAGTTTGTTATTCGACTTTTTTATTGCTCATATGCGCTCGAACTCTCCGCCAAACACGGATTTGTAAAAGTTGAAGGCTTCTTCGGCATTTCCGTGAAGTTAATATAAGGATTAATAGATGCCGTGTAGATTCCCCTTGAAAAGAATTAGTTCTGTGTCTATTTTAGCAGCCTGCAGCTATTTGCCGGAAGTAGATCTTCAGACTAAGGTGTCCCACAGTAATCGAAAATAAAATGTTTCATTTGGTTACTTCTATTGGTGATGACTTCTGAAATAACGATCATGGGTGCATGATAAATAATAGGGTTGTAGTTAGTAACTACAGGCAAAGAGATGCTCGGAGACAGAGTATTTTCTTATTGCGTAAATTTTTGGAGGTATAATAAAACTTATATACCTACTCGTCCAATCCTCTCACTACTCGATAGTCAATTGTTAGCGATGCCAGATCCGATTCCATGAGTATAGTGCTTAAATCTTTATTACTGTCGGGAGACTCTAGGACGATTGTATTCAAGGTCAAGTTATTTCTTAGATAATTTATATCAGATGCCGGCCATACTTTGGACACTTCATCCGATCCCAAAGGGGAGATGTTACTAATAATTTTATTGATACGACTGTCCCTTTGGGCAAGCTGATAAGCTGCGGTTTTGCGGCAGAAAGAATTATTGCCAGTAATTACATCTCGATAATAACCGACCCCTGTATAGGAAAAATCATAAAAATATTGGGGTCTTGATGCCCCGCCTACAAAATAATAGTGCCCCTCATCTACATCATTTCTCTTTACATATACACCAGAAGCACCCTTCGACATCATGTCTTTACCTAGATTAATGGTATGACCAAATGGATTATTCGTTATCGCCGGATAAAAACCATCTTCTCCACACGATGTTATACCAATAGCCTGAGCAATGTTTGAAGAGTCGATAAAACTAACTATCCAATAATTCTTACCTTTATATATATTTTTAGTATAGCTGCCAACTTTGTCACGGAGGATAGGTTTGCCTAAAACAGTTTCGATATATTCATTTGTCTCCATTGGTGCCAGTAGAGATATCTTATGCTGCTCCACACGCTTCCAGCCTATATGCTGCTTATAAGCATTGACTAACAGTTGCGAAATGATGATTGATGAAGTGATAATACCCAGTAAAGCACCCAGGACGGTTAGCATAGTCCAAAACGGTTTTATATTTAACCACCGAATCAAATCCTTTTTGCTTGTTCTCACTTTGGTTTTTGACTTCATCATACATTTGAGTATGCAACCGCCTGAATGTATTATCAAGTTGCGTGAAATAGCTTCACTAGATCATAAACGTCACTTCAATCTGTCAGGTAAGCTTGTGGCCTAGTGAAATAAGCAAATATGAAAAAGTGATATAGTTACGATATAAGGCTTGGTGCCACTAACCCATGCGAGGACCTATGACTGTCAAAGAACCGACCAACGCAGCGCAAACTAAGCAAAAATTTTACAAAACAAGATGGTTTTGGACTGTCATTGTCGTCCTGGTTATTGTGGGAGCTGCCGTGCCAAAGGATACACCAAAACAAACAAAATCCAACACTGACACACAAACAAGCACAACAAAGAGCAAAACAGATACCTCCACAGAACCGGCACCCACTCCGGCTAAACCCGTCGAACAACCAAAACCACAGGCACCAAGCGTACCACCTGAATATACATCGGCACTCTATAAAGCTAACTCCTACGCAAATAGCATGAATATGTCGAAGCAGGGCTTGTATGATCAACTCGTCTCCGATTATGGGGAAAAGTTTAGCGCTCCGGCGGCACAATATGCAATTGACAGTGTAAAAACAAACTGGGGCACAAATGCCCTAGCCAAAGCAAAATCATACCAGAGCGAGATGCACATGTCGCCAGCTGCCATTCGGGACCAACTAATCTCACAGTATGGAGAGAAATTTACTCCGGCAGAGGCAGATTACGCTATTCAGCATTTGTGATTAGGCTGTACGCTGGAACTATTGGAGTCATTGCTCATTTTTGATTAGTGAGGCCACGGGTTAGCATCGCGTAAGGTTAGACGAATGCTGTGCATTATCAGTAGCTGATTTGATATTTAAGGTCTGGCTCTGGGCTCATGAATTTTATTGTGAACAGCTTCGAGTAGCTTGCAGCATGCCTCCAGTATCTGTTCCGTAAGATCTTTGAGTTCATTTTCAGCCCTACTTCGCCTCTGGGCTTGGGTGCCACTAGTAGCCAATACTTCAATATCCATTTCGTGAATAATTTTCTGTCGTATATCAAATATCTTTTCAGCTTCCGCCCTTGTTACGATACTTTCAGTAATAATACCGAAACGAGCCGTTAACTCACTGATTTGTGCATAGGATTGAAGGCTCGTTCCCTCAATAGACTCTTGGAGCACTTTGATAAGCTCCCCTCTATAGTCTGGATTTGACAGAGCCCGGGCAAGTATCTTTTTAGGGTCTTTATCAATGCGACGAGAGATATACTGCTCGAATGTTTTTTGGGCGCCTTCATCATTATCAATAAGTTCTTTCAGACAATCTTTTGTAAGTTGCTTGCCTACAGAATCAATAGTTGAACAGGCGAAGATAAGTACTGCACGCAGTAAATCCTCCTTACTAGCGCTTTGAGACTGTGCCAAGTTGTAAAGATTAATGCATGTACTCGTACCAGTACCATAAATTTGACCTGCCATAACACATGTACAGTTCTCATGAATATTTGGTTGTCTAGTCGTGAGCTGTGGCATTATGACAACCCCTCTATATCTTGGGCACCTACCGGTCTCGCCGAATATCCAGCGTAGCCGGGGTAGCCGGGGTAGCCGGGGTAGCCGGGGTAGCCGGGGTAGCCGGGGTAGCCTCTGTAAGGTTGTCCGATGAATTTATAGAACCTATCACCGACTATATTACCCATATACTGGCCATTTTTATTGACAATATAATTGTCATCCCATGGCTCCCAGCCGATCCACTGCCCTCGTTTATCATAAACATACGCACCGATTTTAAATGCGATCCAATGCCCAGTCGAATTGAATAAATACTGCACCATCTCTTTATTCTAGTAGTAGTTCGCAAAATTGCGTAATCATTGATCAATTTTAACCTTTTACCAATCAGGAGAACGGCTCATTGTGTCTCGTAAGATTTACTTCGCACAACAGAAGTTGACCTAAAACGGTGATCAATAAACAAAACCTCTCGAACAGGAAGCTTTTCTGTGTGTGTCAATCTTGGTGCCATAACGCGCTTTGCTTCAAATATTCGCTCGTTATTGCCGCTCAAGCGATGTGACATAAATAGTGCCGACCATATCGTATTGTGTCGTTTTTTCAGTGAATAGTCCGGTGACTTTTACTTGCTGTCCAGTCGGTACGCTTCCGGTGAGTGTGGGATCCTGCGCGCTGAGTGCATAGTTCTTGCCGTCATCTCCAACAATGCCGATGGCGCAAATTGCATTTTGAGGGCCAGAAGTATCCTTGGGCTTCAGGCAGGTCATTTTGCCGGTGACAGTCAGCGGCTTTCCTTGGCTATTGGTATTTGATTGCTGAGCATTTTGCGATGAAGACGTCGCTTGATTTTTGTGTTTTTGGTTATTGTGAACCGCCCAAGCGGCCACGCCGATAGCCAAGATAACGACAGCCCAGAGTAACGCAGCTCTCTTGATTTTCATAGTTTCATTTTAGCACGAGCGTGGGCAGTGTCATGACGCACTTTATTCCGCACACCTGTTGAGTTGCAGGAAATCAGCAACTTATGAGCCAGTAGTATGTATGATTTGGCTCGCCTACTGGCGCTTACGTTGCAAGCTTCCGAAACATCATTACCCGCTTGTAGCGGAGTTTACCTTTTTCATATTTGCTCAACCAGCTGTCGTTCGGCACAAGAAACAAGCTGTTCTCGGTGGAGTCGGTCTGCTTTTGCCGGCTTTCGTAGACGGAGCGGAAATAATAGTGATTGAAAAGTCGATTAAATTCCGTGAAGTAGATATCGGCAGCGCGCCGGTTGCCTTTGATGACGATCATGTTTTCATCGTTGCTGGTGGTGGAAGCACCGCTGAAGTTAGCCGAACCGGTCACGATGATCGGCACGTCGCCAAGCGGGTCTACCAGCATGAATTTGGAATGGATGTACAGCACATGCTGATTGAGCTTAATAATTTGGTTATTGATTTCTTTCGTCCACTGGTACAGCGGGTCCTTTATGTATGAGCCCCAGGCTTCGTAGACGTTGTTAGTAGCGGTTAGACTGGTGAACTTTTTGGTTTGGCCAAGCGCAGGCTGGTCGCGTTTTTCCAGCAGCATAAAGGTGATTTGGTCCTTGTTAGTGTTGTCGGCTAGAATTTCTTTAAATACGTCTGCAATGCCGAACGCCAGCGTGATGGCCGCACAACTTTCAGCGTCATCCAGTAGTGCGGCATAAGTCTTAAGCATAGTCAGGCTGGTGCGCGGGCTGAAGATGGGCGTGATGCCTATGCGTACCTGCTGGACAGCGCCTGTTTCGATGTCGCCTTGCAGTGCTACAACTTTTTGCTTGAAGGCTTGATTCTTAGCGATCTTTTCGCTCCGGGTGTCAGTCGCTTGGCCGCCAGGATCTTGAGCGAGAATGTCCCAATACTGCAAAAACTGTATGGCGGTTTTCTTATTACGCACCCAGTGACCGACGTTGGTTTGGCCGAAAATACCGCCTTCGGAGACGTTGGTCGAGCCCGTCCATACTGCTGCCGGATCCTTGCCATTCAAGAACACCATGAACTTGTTGTGCTGAATATCGTTGGGGTTGGCCTGGCGCAGCACAATGTACTTAGCGGGGATGCCGACGGCTTTTATCATCTGCAAGTTGTCGCTCTTCGGAAAGCTTTCTTTATTGGCTTTGGCGTCGATGATAATGCGCACGTCAACGCCGCGGTCGATAGCATCTTTCAACTTCTGGACGATTGGCCGATGGCGAAATTCATAGAAGCAAGCCCGCAACGAGTCGCCCTTTTTGGCTTGATCAATAAAGGTCATCATGGCGTTTTGCAGATCGCGAGCCAACCAATCAAAGACTTCTTTCGCCTTGGTTGGATCGGTTATGTCACCAGGGATGGCGTTGTGGAATTTTCGGAAATAAGCCTGGCTGCTCGCTACGCCTCTGTTAAAGAACACGTCATGTTCATCGGTCGCATCATACAGCGGCTCTGTTTTGACAGTGATTGCGATGGGTGGAGCCGATCGGTCGATATTCCTCGGCGCTCCTTTTAGTGGATGGAAAAAATATTCGTAGTCATGATCGGGTTTGCCGGTAAAATCATCCCACACAAAACTCTGCACTGGGTGCTCAAAAGTGCTGACGGCCGTATTTTCGTCCGGATTAGGAATCATATTCTGAAAAACTTTGAAGCCGCGCATAAAATAGCGCTCATTGTCGGTCTTGTCATGCCGCTCCACCGCGAAGCCAAGCAAGCCTTTCGTATCCGCATCTTCAAAATCTATGGCGAACGAAATGCTGTTGATGCCGCTCACCGCATAGATTTTGTAGCCATTTGTTTTTCTGGAAATAGAATGCATGGTGGGTCCCCCTTTTAACTATTGTAATCGCACGCGACGCTTGGCGCACTTTGTTTCGAACATTTTGGGGCAGAGGAATTTCCAAAGGTCTTAGCTGAAACCCACCAACACGCAGGTTAATTGCCCGGTTGCATTGAGCTTTCGGAAAAACCCGGGCACCATGCCACTGCAACCGATGCTTCAAGCGAGGTCGTTGAGCTCGGTGGATAGATTTTTACGCTCACCGATTTGTCGTTGCTGCAAACACCGGGGTCGAAGTTGCCGGCCTGCGGATAACCAAGCACCGTGTTCGCACTTTCGTTGGGTGCGAGCGTAATATCAACCGGCGCGGGTTGAACGCGAGCAGCGGCACTATTGCCGAGTGCATATCCGTTACTGCCGTACAAAAATGCTGTCGGGAAACCGCTCATATGACAGTTCCGATGTCCTGTATTGGTCAAAATCATATGCTGATAAATCGTACCTGCTGCACCACTTTGCTGGCCGGCAGTCAGACTCAAATTGTTCGTTTTACAGACCTGCACAGCGGACGCTTTCATGCACCAACAGCAGATGATCGCTATAACGATCAGAACCGCGAAAACCAGTGCTGTTATTTTCCACATTCGATTTGTTTGAGCACTGGACTGTTTTGCATTTGCTTTGCTTGTCGTCATATGACGCTCCTTGTTTTTGTTGTATTTTGAATAACACTTAAAGTATACGCGCCGGTACGCTGGTGTGGCAATGCGCAGTGTATCTTCTCCTATGGCGCGAATAATTTGTGGCTGTGAGGTTTAAGATATTTTAATTTTTGATGACATCATAATCGCAGCCTTGTGGTCGAAAAGTGATATGAAGCAACTAGCCGCAAGCCACCTTATCGACGAATAATGATATTTACATTTCTAGTGAAATATGTTATTATTAGTATTATGTTAATTCCAGGTGAAGTTTGTAACGAGCTTACGAAAGAAACGGCGCATCGTTTAAATCACGGCGGTTCTTTTACTACCTATGGAAACATGCACGCCAGCGCACAGCATCAGTTACAGATGGCGTTCCAACGACTCGGACACGAGAACAAACATGAAGTTGGTGATTTAAGATTGCGAAACAAGTCGCTGGCACTCGCGGCGCTCTTCTTTGCACGCGATCCGGAGGGGAGTCTCCTCACAGTGCCTTGGGTTCGCTCTCCCGAAGGTTCAAGCGCGGATTACCACATTGCCCTTATCCGAGAATTTGAGAATATTGCTTCGGATAACCATGAAGGCGTACGACTGCATGCCCCTATCAATAGTTTCCTGGACTATGTCGGGGGATTGATCATTCCGCATGAAGACAGCATGGTCTTCCTCGCAAACAATTATACCGAGACTTCGGCAGAGTATGACAACTCAATTACTCAGTCGCAGCAGCTTATGGCCGAATATGGCGTAGCACTGCATGTGCAGGTAGGAAAAGATTTTCTCCGGTCAGATGTAGATGCGTCTAGATAATGTGTCATCACATATCAGCGTTATAACGTTGGTCGCGGGTCATAAGATTAGCCAGCTGCAGGTTTCGTAGCTGGCGAGAATACGCTGCTTATCTTCGCTAAAAACGTCCTTCACGGACTAAAGTTGAAACCGACCATCCGATCAATAAATAAAAAGCTCTCGATCAAGGAGCTTTTCTAGGTATCATATTGAAAGGGTCAGGGGACTCTAACCCTCTAGCCGGCCATTGCCGACTAGAACGGCTGAAGCCGTGGCCCATTTTGTCTTTTGGCGAGGCCAGGGGTTAGAACACGCAAAACTCAGACCAAACAAAAAACGTCACAATTGTGGCGTTTTTTGTTTGGTGCACTTGATGCACTTTGTTTCGAACACCTGTTTGCGTGGATTAGTCAGACGGTGCCTTCAGTATAGAAAACGCACCGACAACTCAAGCTTTAACAATAATCATTGTGTTCTGTTCATGCCCTAATCGTACTATTTTTAACCCAGCCTATGCATTTCAGGACTGTCTATGTGGTCCGAAGCATAGCATACGTACATTGGATCAAGGATAGTAACTCTTGTATCCAGCATGTTTTGCAAACTTGCAGTAAAGTCTCTTGGATTAGTTAGCGAGATTTCTATGTTATCTGCTTTGCTCGTTTGCGCTTCGACATTGTTAACGAATCCGCGCCATTCGTCCCGGTTGCCTTGCGGCTGCCACGGTACTTCTCGACGAACCCATAAAAAACTGCCATGATCTGATGCAACCAAGTGTGCTAGATTTCCTAGAGGTCTAAGGATACTGCTATACATATCCGGGGCGCTTGGTAACCTGGTAGTTAGTGCATGGGCTCTCATTGCCATGTCCGCCATGCGATCACGGGTTTTCTCGCTTATCTTCGCCCCTCGCCCTTCCGCAGCACTCATCACATCCTGTCGGAAAGCTTCTACAGCAAGGACTGGATGGGTATGGAAGTGAATGTCCGGCGGATAAACTTCAGCGAGCTTCATGTGCAAAAAGCTCACGCTGTCTTTCGACCTTGAACCTCTAAATGCAATTCCACTCAGCCATGTATTACACCGATATCGAAAATGTACGCTGCGCTCCCGTTTATCTTGTCCGGTCTCCTCGACAGCATCAAGGACGGCATTGTGAATTTTATTCGGAAGAGACACCGTATTAGGGTACTCACTATCCGACCCGACTGTATTTAGTAAATCCCGACGTGCTCTCCTTAGACGATTCACTGCGTGCACTTCTTTTCAGACATTTTATCAGTGTAGCATGCTGCATTTTAGAATACCGGTCGCATTAGTTACGCATAACGCACTCTCTTTTTGAACGCCTTTTTGGGCGTGGCCCTTTCTGACTTTTGACGAGGTCAGGCGTTAGAAACTCAAAAACTCAGGCCAAGAAAAGAGCCCTGCTCTGTCGAGCAAGGCTCTTTTCTTGGTGCGCTCGACGCGCTTTGTTTCAAACACCTTTTGAGATGGCTAGCGGATATCTACCTCGCCTCCCGAGGCACGCTGCCGATAGGCAGCATCCGGTCGTATATAGTATTTGACTAGTCCAACGTAGCCCACTCTGCGCAAGCGACGCAGAGAAGTCTCAACTTTCATATTTGAATCATATGCCATAGCGTCCAGGCCAAGCATTTTATAAACGGCCAGAGACAACTCCACGTCCTCATCTGCCTCCTGGATAGAGGTGTTGGCAAAGCCGCCAACCATATCATACGCCTCGCTGCGAATGGCCATGTTGCACCCTGGGGCAATACGCATGATGCCCCGGTTCCGGGCGGCAAGCGACACACCCCCTTTAAAAACTTTCCAAAATAACGGCCAACCAAGCACATCGGCGCGACGAAAATACTCATCTCTCAGGGGAACACTTGGCCCAGCCAACAACTGTATATCAGGGTTTTGGCCAAACTTATCGCGGATAGTTTCAGTCCAGTTATTGCGAGGTATGCCATCTGCATCGGTACGGCTGACAATACTCGCACCTAGTTTATCAATAGCATAACGGAAACCCGTAGCAGAAGCCGTACCTGTTCCCTTACGCGGCTCGTCAATCGCATACACAGGGACAGAGCTATCGCTCAATGATTCAAGACGCAAGGCTCCTTCGGGATCATTATTTACTATGACTATGCTGTCAGGCGGCACAGTCTGATCCACAAGAGCCTCAACTGTGCGAAGTAGATGAGGCTCGCGATAGGTAGGAATAACGGTAGTGAGACGTTCAGCTGTAGTCATGATCAATAAACTCTAATATGATAATCTGCAAACGTCAAGTGGAGCTAGTGGGTTTATAAACAGTATAGAGACTCTACCTTAGTGAGAGTGCTCGAATGCGTCCTGTCAACGCAAAAACAGCCCAGCTAGCTGAACACTATTCTGATCTGTTTTAAGATGGATTAGCAATCTTGCTAGTCTTTAGACTAATATGATGTGGTGGCTAGTCAATTACCTTGCATCCTTTAGGTGGCTTGCGGTAATTGCGATTACATCTAGCCCCGCTACTAGCAACAGGATCGCTCCCAGCTCTAGTATCGTCCACACCCACGGTTGCACTGGGTCTGTACTGTAGCGAGCCAAAAATACAAGCTCTAGTATGCAAATCACAAATAACAGTACGCTCAGCATAGCCAGCATATAGTTCCGCAACAGCTTGGCGACTACCGCAAATCCGAAGACTATCGAAAGTGCGAATAATAATGCTACAAGATCGTGAAGATCTTTTTGCAATGGACTGCCACGGAACGGAATACAAACCACAAGTGCCATAAACCCAGCGCTCGCATACAGTGTATTCGACCCAACAGCTAGACCACCGGCTTGCCGAAGCAAAGTTGCCGCGTAAACCAACTCCAGCATGGCGATAATCATAGCTACGGCAAAAGGTATGAATGTATACCAATGTTCTGCAAAATGGCTTAATGCACCCCAGTGTGGAGACATCACATAAGCAAGTATTATATTTGCTGAAAACAGAACTGTACCAATATACACCAGCAAGCGCGGATGAAATGTTTTAAGTTTAGATATCATAGAATTGTAAAAGGTTAACTTTGAATATTAAGAGTTGCGTTGATCGGCTTTCCAAAGTTACTCGATATGACTGAACTTCGCGAACATCAGGTAACATACGAAGACCTCTTTTCGTCATCACGGTAATAGTATACGTTATTAATGATAGAGCTAACTTGCTAAGATAGCCACTTATATCTTACGTGGTACATCGGTGTTCGAAGTCTGTCCCCTCACATAAAAACAGACCAGCTAGTTGAACACTATTCTGATCTGTTATATATGATGTATCCTACTTGGTGCGGGTCAGGGGACTCTAACCCCTGGCCTCGTCCTTGGCAAGGACGCGCTCTAAACGACTGAGCTAGACCCGCATGATATTTTAACTTGTATAGACAGCGACGTTACACATTCGTAACGAAGGATATTGTACATGCTCACCTCTTATAAATCAAGCAAAAAGACGGCAAAGTATTCGGACTTACAGATCATGTAATAACGACCCGTCATCGCAAAAGCCAAAATTATATCGAAGTTCCGAGTGATTTTGAGGCCAGCAGCATCCCAACATATTCTATGAGATACCATTCGCGTTCTGCACGTTCCTGTTCCCGATTCACATGTTTCCAACCACCAACGGCCATTTCTTGTGAGCCGTGGTGCGCAAATAGTCGGTACACATCCGCGACATTGGCGTTTTGCCCTATGCGTGAAATCAGTTCGGGGCCAAGTTCAAGAGCGGTCGAGTCGTGCTCCAGCAAGCGCTCGGTCAACTCACAAAGCATTTTCGAACGCATCTTGTCGCCAAGGCGTTCGGGGTTAGCGCCGATCTCATCAGCCATGCCGAGCAAGGTTTCGCGAGCCTTTTCGATGTTGGGAGTCTCGCCCATGTGTTCAAAAAACTCAGCGATCAATAACCGCGCATCCCACTGCGGATTTTCGCTCGGGAACATATCAACGTCGCGCATGTCGCCGGACATTGCCATATCAAACATGTGGCGTTCGCCGTCGGCTTGACGTATCAAGCGGATATCACCACCTTTTCGAGCATATTGATGAATACCACCCCACCAACTACCGAGCGAGTTCAGGTTCGACAAATGCACGGCCGCCTCGGCAAACTGGCCGCGCGCCGTATACATCTCAGCAGTGGCAAGCGTAAAGTTTTGCTTATAGCGATGCCGCGTGTGTTCATTGTCGCTATAATCGCGCACCTTACCTTCAAGCATCTGAAGTGTCGCCTGCATATCTTCGTCAAGTTCTATGGTGCGAGCGATTTCTAATCGCCCACGACCACCAATAGAATCCTGAGCACCCCAACCACCAACGAGCGACACCGCTTGGTTATACAGGTATAATTTTACATCTTGCTCCATGTCGGGATCGTTCATAATGCGGCGAGCAAAGTTGAAAACGGCCTCTTGGTCATAGATTGTGTCATCGGCTTCTTCATCGCCGAATCGCGCACTCAGTGCAGAATCATAGCGCTCAATAACTTGCTTCTTGGCATTGACGTTTTCGGCCAAGTCATACGCCGTTTGGGCATATTGCAAGACACCTCTGTTGGTGAGCGCACCGTCAATCACCTCTTTTAGCACTCGTTCACTGCCCGGTATTCGCATCTCTTCAGTAGTGAATTCCTGACCCTTGTCTTCGGCATGCACTCGTTTCATCCCAAAGTAGTCCTTCCAGGCTTGAGCGCGCTTATCGGCAGTATCGAGGTGACGCTCAATCCAGGCACGTGGGTTAGTATCATTCTCTGCGCACAAACGCACAATGCTATTCATGCCATACGTATCCTCTCTCGTAGCCAACATGTCATGTAAACGATCGGCTACATCTGTACGGCCATGAATCGCACCATAAAACTGCAGTGCCGCAATACTCTGGTCGTGTTGTTCAGGGACATCGCTCGATGGCTGCTGCTGCACCTCACGCACAAAAGTTTCGGTATGTTCGAGCCAGGCATCATACGCTTCGTTGTCTCCCTCGGCAATTGCCACGCGCCCCAAAGATACAAACGCCGGCAGCACCATTTGGACTTCATGATCAACGGCGGTTGCTCCGCGAAGATCGGGGTGGCCAACAACCGTCTGCATATCTGCAAGGCGATATAAATCCGGAGGAAGCGCAAACTCGGGCCCTTGACCCGTACCTGATGTACTCATATTTTTTATATTATATCACAAAAATTACTTAACAGCAAAACCGGTAGGCTGACGAGTTGACACCTCCTGTCGTCGTCTTGTACAGTACCTTTCTACTAAGAGGGTACCGATTTAATGCCAGAAACTAGTCACACAGAAAATACAAGATACGAAGTAGAATTAAGAGAAGTACCCGGTTCAGCCGAAAATACTCCTGAGATCCAGGAAGAGGACCGATGCCAGTGCGACACCGAAGAGACATTTTCCGAAGAAGATACTGTAGCGGTAGTTGAAGAACCTGAGCCTTACGATCCGCACGAGGCAATGCTGGCTCGTTATGACGAAGCAAATACTTCTGCCGGTTATCTACACCAAGGGGTTCAGAATAACATTCTCTGGGGCAGTATTTTTGGTGCATTGAGCGTAGTTGACATAACCGGCGCTGCAATCAGCAACCATACGCTCAGTCATGGCCTCGGCATCCCTATCGAACTTGGCCTGGCGGGTTACAACGTCGCTGAAGGCATTCGTCGCTCCAGGCGCGCAGGAAGGCACGAAAAACTTGCCGCATCGATTATTGGTCAAATTGAGCAAGCGCAAGCCGAGAACCGAGCCCTTGAAACTGTACGTGAAAGTGAAGCACCGGCAAACCAATTTGATCTCGAATCTTATGGCACGCAGCGCGCCATGGTCGGAACTTTTTTGGCCGAGCAATTGCACGAGCAACTCAAAGGTGCACTGCGCGAAATGGGCATCACGCCCCCAGCCGAGCAAACCCAACCCAGCGCAACGCCGACGCCACCTCAAACACAGCCGGGCACAGAATAAGCGTTACCTGGTTACGTGTTTCTGTTCTTTGCCATCAACAAACACCGCAAATTCACCCTCTTTGAGTGCATAAATAGGCAAGGTCGTGTCGCCATATGCGGCTAAATCGTCGTAGGCTTTTTGCCAGTCAACCGGACCGCGATTATCTGCCTCGTCAATATGCGATTGATAATGCGGAATAAATTTGATGGGCAAAAAACCGAATCCGTCCGAGCATTCGCGCCAATCGCACGACCAATGATGCGTCGCCAACAGATCCGAACCAGCCGAATTCCCCACCACAACCTTGTCGTTGAACAGATCATCTAAATCGAATTGTTTCATCCAATATTGCAGCAGATCGTCGTCACCGCCGTGCATGTAAATAACATCTGCGCGTTTACATTGCTCGGCAAATGTCGCAGGCATGGCGAGTTCGAACGTTGGAGTAATACCTTCGGGCATATCTTCCCGTACCGAATTCGTGTAACCCTGAAACTTGACGTTCCAATACTCCCGTCCTTGTGCAAAATCACAAAGTAAAAACTTCGGACTACTACCGAGCCCTCCTACAATTTCTTGGTGAAATTGTTTTTTGAGTTGGGGCTGATGCTTGATACCACCGGAATTAACAACATATTTCGTCATATCCCGATTATAACCTACGCGGCGATTATATTTCGACGACCTGTAGATGGTTTGGGTAGCGGACTGTTATTATGTATTCTTTTGGCAGTCGGTTTCATCGGCTTCAATAAGCAAAAACTACGAACTGATTAACCACGACAGGGCTCAGGTCTAATACGGTTGCGAGCACATTACGCCACTGATGCCACGCATACAGAGGCCAGACTTGGCATCTGCCGAGAGCACGCCGAATTGCAAAGTTGATCCATATTGTACAGCCTGATAGCCAGCAGGATTAGTGAAGTCACTGTCGAATAGGGTTGTAGCCACGCTAAAGTGCGAGCCCGTCGAATAGCCGCAACGGATTCCCGTTTGTGCGCGACCGCAGACGTCGGCTTTGCCGTCACCGTTGATATCGGCCAAACGTATACTGCCGTAATAACTTTGTGATGCATCCCAGCCAAGCGCATTAGAGAAATCATTTCTGAAGCTCCAAAGGTTTACGCGGCTAAAGGCATTCCCTGTGGAAAGTCCACAAACAACGCCGGAGAGACCACGACCGCAGACGTCAGCTTTGCCGTCGCCGTTTACGTCAGCAAACTGCATGGTGGTGCCATATTGCGGAGCCGACCAGCCAGCGCCATCGCTGAATTCGAAAGTAATCCAATCGCCTGCTGCTCCAAAATGTCCGTTGCCATCATTGAGACCGCAACTGATACCACCGCCGCCACGCCCGCAAACATCTACAAATCCATCACCATTTACATCGGCAAATCGTATTGAACCGTAATAGCTCACATTGGAATTCCAGCCGTAGGCGTTCGAAAAATCGTTTCCAAAAGAAACGTGTTGAACGGTTAAGAATCTTTGTTGCGCCGGGTCGCCAAGGGCGCAGTCAATGCCATCTACCCCGCGGCCACAGACATCAGCATTACCGTCACCATTGATGTCAGGAAATTGTACTGTCGTGCCATATTGCGGAGCCGACCAGCCAGCAGTATTGCTATAACCTGTGGTCCACGTAGTTGCGTTTCCGAAGTGTCCGTTGCCATCATTGAGACCGCATACAATTCCGACAGAGCTTCTTCCGCAAACATCAGCTACGCCATTGCCGTTCACATCTGCTAATTTGATAGTTCCGTAATAGGTGTTACTGCCGTTCCAGCCGGTCGCATCCGAAAATTGTTGCCCGAACGAAGCTAAATAGGACGATCGAGTATGAAATGTCCATCGGAGTGCCGTAGGAGAAAGTGGTGCATTCGGCGCTGAAGGCGCAGCAGAACCAGGAATATTACCACCGTCAGGCGTAACGGCACCGTAGGCATTTGTATGGTTACTTGCCAGTTGGAAGTGATACAGGTCGTCAAGTTTTAATGTCGAGCTTGCCTCCACTAAAACCGAACCGCCCGAACCGACCATAAAACCGTCTTCGCCAAATAACCATCGTGTGGCCGAGTTACAATCGGCCAAGCTCGCAACCGGATTACTAGGGTTAGCGATCGTTACACATTTGCCGGAACTACCTATCAATCGACCACTTGCAGCAATCGTCCATGCCTGCGATGCGGAGCCGTTGCAAGAACCAAGACTCACCATAAACGTACCGTCCGTTAAGCAGCGTTCATTTCCCTCACTCCCCGAGCGCAGTTCGCCTTTGTATGATGAAATATATTGGGTTGAATACTGTCTTGGACCCCAGTTGCCAGCGTAGCAGCCCGCTCCGCCGGTTGGTGGATCGTAAGCGCAGTAAGCGTTCAGCACCGCCTGTTTAGTGGCCATGTCAGTCGATGAAACATTCACCGGCTCCGCCGTGTCACCACTTTGTCCGCTGGCGACGTTGTAGTCACGATACATTTCAAATGCGGCCGCGTCGTGACTTGCACGGTAGCCGTTGAAAGCTTCGACAGCAAAGCGACCGGCCATCACATGATCATCATTACTCCATGTCCAGGCATTGGTCGCATCTTGCGTGCGAATGAGTGTCGGATTGTAATCGGCCATAATTGCCGATAACAGTTGAATTAACTGGTTCTTAGTATATGTCTGATTTGCACCATTGATGGCACCGACAGTCGTGAGTTGGTTTACGTTACCCGTCCATAAATCAACAGATGGATATGCATTGATGGCTCCCGCCGAAGCTGGCAAGCGCAGGAATGTCACCGAGACCTGACCAGCTTGTGTAGTGCCGTTTAGCGTCCACACATCTTCATAAAAACCGCCTGCTAACGCTGTGGTAGTTTTGGTATATATTGAACGAATATCTTGCGATCCTGTGCCGCCCGGCACAAACTGCGAGATATTTCTACCCGCCATCTTGGCGTGGCCGGCCAATGCACCAGCTTCCCGATTTTGCCAATACGATGTGTCACTGCCGCCAGCTGCAAGATTCCCGGCAGTGAGGTACACAGTGCGCTCAAAATTGCCCTGAGCAATAGTGTTCGTAACGTCTGGATTCATAAAAATAATGTCGTCGTCTTCATGAGCGACTATCTGTAAAGTGCGCTGATTGGCAAGCAAATTTGCTGGCGCCTGCGCCTGAACTGACGGTTGGAAATAGGTAATTACGGAAGCAAAAACGGATACTACAACAAGTGCCAGACGGACAAGTTTCATGGATAGACCTCACTTAAATTTTGGTTATGCTTATTTAAGCACAGAGTGCCTTTTAAAATGAAACATTATTTGCTACAAAAATAAGTACTTGAATTTTTCGACCATGCAGTCTACTATTAGACCATGCAGTCGAAAATTAGTCATTCCCGCATTCATAGCCTTCGCCGGCAAGACCTCATTAAAGCCGCAATCGATGTCATTTATGAACATGGTTATGCGGCAAGTAGCATGGAGCTTTTCGCCAAACAGGCCAACATTGGTAAAAGTACTGCTCTGTATCACTTTAAAACTAAACAGGATCTGCTTAATACTGTCGTCGGTTTTGTCTATACGGAAGGTGCTGAATTGATTGCTCCGCGCGTCCAGCAAGCCGTAACTTATCAAGATAAACTATGCGCATATATCGCTACAAACATAGAATATATCGCTGCGCATCCGAAGAGCATCATCGCTTTACAGCGCATTCTCTCGGACTACGCAGGACGACAAGCCAAAGACATACAGGCCGAGATCGTTCAACAAACTACGCATACTGTTAAACCGCTCGTCGACATCCTCACGGCCGGTCAGCAAAACGGCGAATTTAACACCGCTTTCGACCCGGCAGTTGTCGCCCTCGCTATTCGCCACCTCATCGACGGCGCATCGTCATACATTGCTTACAATCCAGCGCTCGATACCACGCATTACAGCGACGAGCTCACCCAATTTTGTATCCGCTCAATTAAAAAATAGGAGATTACATGTCAGAGCCAAAAACTGTCCGTGAAATTATAACGGACACCAAAGAAACCATACTAAATACAAAACCACAACCATTGCTGATGCGCGGCGCTCGAGTGTTCGGGCTTATCGTCCAGATCCTCGGTGCGATTACATTTGGATTATTGACCGCAGGATTTTTAACATCGCTATGGCTATTACTTTTCACGAACGCTCGAACTGACTGGATTCCGGCAGAGCTGCACGATTGGCGCTACCCTGTGCTTATTTTGGGCTACTTCGCGGTTGCCTCACCAATGTTTTTGATTACACGCGCTTTCGGACGATTAGCTGATAATAAACAGCAAACACACCTCGAAATGATTATCGAAAATACGGTTGCAGCGATCTGGGGCGTCGCAGCGGTCGGCGTCCTACTATTCGTGCTTACGCATTGGCATAGTTTGGCGAACATGTTTTTATTCACACGTTAATTGGCAAATTGATTAGATCACACGCACAAAATCAAAAACTCCAGGACTCAAATCCTGGAGTTTTTATATGTACAAGTGTGTTTTAAAGTTCTTCAGCCAACTCTACGAGAATGCCCTCCGGTCCACGGAAATAACATAATTTATATACATCCTGGAAGTTATAGACGTCGACGAAAATGTCGAAACCCTTCCGTTTTAAGTCTGCTACAATCTCGTCAATACCTTCTACTGACAAAGAAATGTGTTTGTAGCCATGTCCATACATAACCGATTCGGCCGGCACAGCTTCCTCGGCTGGATTGAGAAATTTGGTAAGTTCCAATTTACTTCCGCCGCCGGGTGCTTCCAAAAAGACAAGCTTAGAATGAGCGTTTTTTACCCCCACAACTTTGTCGAGTAACTCACTCTGCTCGTCGGCTTCACCCATTACGGTAAAACCAAGGTCAAGAAAGAACTGCTTCGCAGCTTCAAAATCATTTACTATAATGCCAATGTGATCAATTTGCTTTAGTTTCATGACACTTACTGTAAAGCACTGGGTGTCATTGTCAAATCACGACAGCCCTCCAGCTGCGCTTGAATAAGTTCAATTCTTTGGAGTAAATACTTTCCACTTACCTTCGCTGATAACCTCAACTGAGCCATCGACAACTTTAATGGCCGAGTCATTGTCGATAGCATAGATCTGCTGACCCGCTATATTCGCCACTTTTTGTAAAACCTCATCAGTGACGTATGGATAGCTCGGCGAAGTATAATGTGGCCTGATCGCAAAATTTACTAATTCCAATGAACGAGGAGATGATTGACCCTTCGGCCCTAGTCCTTCCAAAGAGAATTCTTCTTGGCTGGCAAGCTGTTTTATCGACTGCGATGCAGTCACAATACTCTTTCCCAGTATCATGCTGCCCGCGCTGCTGCCGACATATACTTTGTCTTTGAGCAAGCGTGGTAGCGCTTCCGCCAGGCCAGATTTTTCCAGCCAATAACCCAAATAGAAATTCGCTCCGCCGCCCACAAAGATAACGTCGGCTTTTTCGATACGATCCCACCACATATTTTTTGGCAAATCTATCATGGCGGCAAGATCAATAATTTCGAAGGATTTCCACCCGACATTGTAGGCATTGTTGAGGTTCTCAATAAGCCACGATTTGTCACCCACGGCGGCATTTTGTGAAGTAGTGATGTACACGAGCGTACATTCGTTGGAAGGTTTATCTAGCAAGCCGCGTAAAGCATCGGCGATCGTTTTGTTATGTATGCTTTCGGCGGTGAGTAAGAGTTTCATGGTTTTAGTATAGCCTATGTTTTTCGGCGCTGATTTTTACCTCGTAGATTATAAACCAAGTATACTGGACGTATGAAGAATTTTACCGACGAAGATGCTGCCAAACTCGTCGAAATGGAACACTTACAATTCGAAACGCACAACAATCACCGACTTGCCACTGTTTTTCATGACGGCGGCGGTAAAAAAGTTGTTATATTTTGTCATGGTTTTTGGGGTTCACTCGTGGGGCCCGGCCGGCATTTCGTACGTGCCGCTCGGCAACTAGCTGAGCAAGGTGTATCCAGCTTGCGTTTCGATCAATATGGCAGCGGCAATTCAGAAGGCGACTTCAAAGATTCTAGTTTCGATGATTGGGTTGCCACCACTTGCGCCATCGCACAAAAGTACATCGAGCAAGGCTACCAAGTTGCACTGTTTGGACAAAGCATGGGTGCAACCGCCGCTATCGCTGCAGCCGCTCAAGTACCTGAATTATCTTCATCAGTCATCTGGGTACCTGACCCCAAAATCAATCCGCCAAATCCTGACCCAAGCGGCTACGATGAAGCCGCTGGACAAATCGTGCAGTCATCATACTGGCAGGAAGCGCACGACGCCAAAGCCGCCGAGAAACTACAGCTTATCAAATCACCGATGTACATTATTCAATGCGAGAATGACCAATATGTGACGCCCGACAACCAGGAAGCTATCGCGCACAATGCACAACCGCAGCATGAAGTCGTCATGCTCGAGGGCTACAGCCATGGAAATTGGCCTTATAAAGAAGCTCTCAAGATTGTAGACAACAGTGTTGATTTCTTGGTGAAGTCATTCAAATAAACCATGTAATCTAGGTCTTAGAGATTGCCTTAGTTTTCGTTCTTCCGGTTGATCGCCGCCCCGCCAAAGGTCTGGTCGATTGGCATGATCTCGATGTTGTCTATATTTACCCGCCCAGGCTGGTTAATTACCCAGGCGATCGTATTAGCTATATCTTCCGGCTGTAGCGCACGAGTTCCGGCATAGACGGCTGCAGCTTTTTCCGTATCGCCCTTGAATCGAACGTCCGAAAACTCAGTCTCAGCCATACCCGGCTCAATGTTCGTCACTTTAATATCGGTACCAAATACATCCGTCCGTAAGTTTCGTGAAAACTGTCGCACAAAAGCCTTTGTCGCGCCGTACACATTGCCGCCTTTGTAAGGCAAATGCCCGGCAACCGAACCGATGTTGATAATAAGTCCTTCGCCACGCCGTTTCATTACGTCCAATACTGGGCGCGTGACATATAGCAAACCCTTAATGTTGGTATCCACCATTTGCTCCCAGTCATCAAGACTAGCATCTTGCGCGGCTGCTACGCCGAGCGCTAAGCCAGCATTGTTTACCAAGACGTCAATATTTCGAAAGCCCTCCGGCAAAGTGTCAAAGAATTCTGCAACTTGCTCTTTATCCGTTACATCAACAGCCGCAATATGTACTTCTGTGTGTAAGGACTGCTGCAACTCTTCTAGTGAATTTTTGCGCCGAGCCAATAAAATTAATTTGTGACCATCTGAAGCTAAAAGCTGCGCACTCGCACGGCCAAAACCAGACGAAGCGCCGGTGATGAGGATTGTTTTCATGCCCTTAGTATAACTCATCCCTTCTTCGCTCTCCCAGATTCAAACGAATAACAGGAGTAATATTGCAAAATAAAATCCGAGGGATTGGATAAGTTAGATATTGAAGCAATGGGCGCTATTTAACGCTATACTTTAACCATGCAACTCGAAACCCTCCAACTCCTAGACGGCCGCTGGCCCAATGACAAAGTACTCGTTAAAAGACAACCGAGTCTCAGTGACGGACTAAAAATACTTAGTACTCCAACTGGTCATAGCGCTTATGAAGATAATCTCACTATCGACGAGCAAGACAAAACTACAATAATGACTTTTGCTGCCCAAAATAATTTCGCATATAGTCCAAAAGCAGACGTACATGCCGAGCAGTACGGCGCTAAATTACCGGCCTGGCTGGGTCTACAATCCATGGCCACTCAGCCCCTATGCGTACATCAGGTTAGTGGCAAACTTCATGGCTATGACGTCACGTTCTTTTTAGCCTACACGCCAAGCAGCGTACAGCATAACACTAGCGTAAGCCCCGGCATACGATCTACAGATTTGGTTAGAAAAAGTATTATTCGGGTGAAGTTACCGAAGGTTTTCCCTCAAATGGTGTTAGATTCAAACAAAAATGACAAAAGTCACACTAGTACGATCCCGGCGGCTTTTAAAACCAGTCAGAAACTTCAGCTTGAAGGAGACTTCGGTAATTACTTCGATTTTTATGCGCCGCGAAATTTACAAGTCAACACCTTGACGGTCTTAGCGCCAAACTTCATGCAGATAGTCATGGAGTCGGCTACGATGTTTGATGTAGAGTTTTATGGCGATGAATTAGTGCTGATAACCCGCGAGCCGATTTATACAACTTCGGTTATGGCCGTAGCCCTACAGGCTCTGGAGGCAGAACTACAATACCTAAGCAGACTACTGCCGAGTTGGAATTACCAACCGCTACAACAGCCTTTCGACTTACTAGAAAAAGATTATTTTGACGGCGCGGTCGTAAAGATAGGTGGCCTGCGCATCAAACCTGGGGTCATGCTATTGCTTTGTCTCCTGGGGTTTGTGGTCTTTGCTTGTCTGATACTTATTGTAAAATAATGGCGATGGTCATAAACGGTGAGAGCTTTCGGATCTTTTGCATATTTTCTCCTCGGTAGTGAATTCTATCTACTATAGCAGTATGATCCTCAATCCTCCCAGATTCGAACTAAAAATAACAGAGGTCACGCAAAACAGGAAAGTTCCAGAAAATAAAATCTGGCACTTTCCGTATCTTCCTGTGGCCTAACAATTCTGCACAAAACCATCCTTGTCGGATGAGTAGGTGCGGCTACTGGCAGCCGCCAAAAATCGTACAACATTAGGGGCACGCTTATACAGTCGGGTCATCAACAGCAAAAACTTCTGCCGATACACAGGCATATTTTTGTCTAATGTATACCCATAACTTTGGGGAAAGGCTATGTTTTTGCCCATCTCTGCTTTCTCCTCAACAATATCGGGTGTTTCAGACTGTGCTACAACCTTTTGCATATCTTGATTGAGCGTTCTTTGATCGGCACAGGCCTGCGCTCGGTCAGTACTATGCTGTTCATCAATGAGTTTGTTAACGTCTTCCCATATTTTACCTTCATATGTTATTACTTTGGAGTAATTTGCCGGATCATAAATATCCATACCGCCATTAAGTGCAGCATACTCCGGATCATTCATCATAGCCTCCGGACTGCCGCAGTTTACTTCGTCCATTTCATGGGTAACCTCATGGGGGCCAATGCCAGTGTCGGGGTGCTGCAAGCTGATATTTAATACGACTATTCCGTGTAGGTTGCCGAGATGAGCATGAGCGTAGTCATCGCTATTTTTAGCCAGCACAATTTGTTTCAGACCGGCGGCCGCAAAGTATTCAATCGGCAGTTCGCTAAAGCCTTGGGAAATTTGGCGCGTTTCATAACGTGCCGCGGGCGTTTCAAGGTCTGCCTCAGTAGGAATTTGGTTATCTTGTAGTCCGAGTTCACCTGGTCGTGCCACGCTCAAGTCCACGCCGTACTCAGCCAGGAAATCGTGAGTTGCCTTAAAAAAGTAAGAGAAGGGCTTGGATTTTGTGTCAAGTTTTTCGAGTTCATCCTGTAACGTGCTATCAGGTATGGTTACACCATACTTTCGCCCAATATCAGATCGACGCTGCTGGAATACCTGGTTACTATCTGATCCTTGACCAAGGCTGTCAGTAGGAGGCGCTTCAAACAACCGTTCAACTTCAGCCCGCTCCTCGGCAGTGGTAGTCGGACATTCATGAACTGTACTTTGGATTTCGACTGTGCTGGGCGCCGATGTGCTATCGCCAGCCACGCCGAACATAAGCAACTCGGTAGTCAGAAAAGTTGCAGCGACCGTTGAAGTTATCCGTAGACTTTCCCTGCTCATAAGCGTAGTACTATATCACCATATAGACGATAATGCAAATCATTCGGCACTGCCTGTAATTGCTTAGCGCCCTGCCGGACTTGGTAACTTTGCAAATAAAAATCCGAGATAGTGCTTCTCGGATTTTTACCTCTGTAATCAATTCTTGGTGGGCCCTGCCAGGGAAAAGTCGACGTTTTGTATAAGGGGCTGGCGCGCAGCGTGGTTAAGGAGCCGGGTCGCCCGATCTGTCTTGCCCTCATGTATTTGTCTAATACGGTACTGTGCTTCGAGCTCACTTTTAACTGCTGTAATTACTTCGGCGGGAACATTTTGAAATTCCACTTCCAATAAGTTCTCTGTAACAACACGACTTGTATTAGCATACGAGACAACTTCGTTGATAATCTGCACAGTGCTTTTACCTTTTGTAAAAGTGAAGATTTGCCGGTTATTCGTAAAGGTAAGGATGTTTTGGAGGTCGTCGATGCCTACTGGAAGTTTAAGCCCATATTTTTTATCTACCGTCGCCGGGTGACTACTACTTTCTAAGTCAATATGTTGTTCTTCAAAAATATTTTCACCGCTAGGGCGACTTTCGATAAACTTTTTAGAGGTTAAAGTTGTTTGACTATTGGTTGAACGAACGCGAACGCCCATTTTGTACTTTCCCAGGCTACGGTCATCGGTATCGTAAATACTGTCAGTAAGTGACCGTTCTGCTTCACTTTTCTTCCAATCTGCAAGATTTGAAAGTCCGCTAACAAGCCTTGGCTCACCTATCCATTCATAGGCTAACTCTTGTTCGATTTCGGTTCGAGAATCTTTGGTTTTTGTCATGACTTAGTTGTGATGAGTATAAAAAGAGCTGCCACTTTTTGCAAGTTTAGACAGGAATGTTCTAAATTTTTAAAGCTAGCTTGCGATGCAGCCCTATCAGACTCGAACTAAATTACAGAGGTAAATTTGCAAAATAAAAATCCGAGATAGTGCTTCTCGGATTTTTACATCTGTAATCGATTCTTGGTGGCTCCTCCCAGACTCGAACTGGGGACACAAGGCTCTTCAGGCCTCTGCTCTACCAACTGAGCTAAAGAGCCGACTCTTTGGCGACAGAGGTTATTGTACTAAGTTATCCGGTTTTCTTCAACTGCAACTTGCAGTAGCGGTACGGCTATGGCACTATCAAGTACATGACCAATGGCCCGACATTTCCTAGCGAGCTTTCCGGAGCTCAACCAAATATCGTCACTTTCGACATAGATGGAGGAAAAACTTATGTTGAAAGTTCTCGTGTCGACACCCTTCCACCATTGGAAACGAGCGAAAGATACCATGCCTTGGTAGAGCAAGTAGGGTTTATGGCCAACACCGTCCGAGGGTCCGGGAAGTTCATAGATGGCCTGGGTATTACCATACCAGTCGGTACCGAGAATGGCATACTTACCCAAACCCGCAAAATACGAAAACCCGACTGGGAAGGCGCACCTTTTGTCGAAGATATAGCCCAAGAGACGGGTGTACCCGCAGAACGTATCGTGCTTTTGTCTGAACACGAAGCGGGTGTAATTGCCGAGCAAACAGCTCGACCAGATACAGAACTTGGCCTCTTCTTGAATGTCGGCCGCAGTTTTAGCGGCGGCTTGTATTCGCGAGAAAATCTTCGTGAAAACGCACTTGCGCCGAAGGTACTGCCAACAGAACTGGGGCATCACTTTTTAAGACATGGCGCCCAATGTCCCTGCGGCAAGCATGGATGCATTGAAGCATTCGCCTCCACCTATGCGCTCCGGCGCGCCACAAAACAACCCATCAATGGCATACCGGAGGACGATCGCGTTTGGAATCATTTCAAAATAGATCTCGCCGATGCCGTAGCGGACACCTTGAGGCGCAGCGAAGTCCAAATAGGCAAACCAGTGACAGCCTTGAGCATATTTGGCACTATTGCAATCAACGGACCAGACATACTGCCAAGCATGCGGAGCCACCTCTTGCCAAAGCTTGGCAAGTCTACACCTGAAATTATACAAGCCCAATACGGTATCAAGAGCGCAATAAAAGGTGCGCGTATCGCCGTAGAGCGACTTTTAGCACAGTAATCTTAATTACAAGCGGGGGTTTACGCGTCGGATTTCTTTTTGAAGCGATCGCGGTCACGCACTTCCATTTTGTGAATGGCGCGCTCGAGTGCTTTGTCGAGATCAACATTTTGACTATTCGCCAAGCAAATTACGGTGTACAGCACGTCCGCAAGTTCTTCCTCGAGATCATCGGGCGCCTCTGTCGGTTTTTTTGGTTTGTCGCCAAATTGATGGTTCAGAATTCGACCAACTTCCCCAACTTCTTCGGTAAGTCGCGCTAATTGGCTGAGCGGATGCCAATACGGCTTTTGATACTGCTGTAGAATCTCGTCAATTCGCTGTTGATAGGACTTAAGCATTACGCCTGTTCTTTACTCATGAAGTCCTTGACGCTTTTGACCGTGTCCATGAATTGAGCCGGGAAGACAATGGTACTGTTCTTTTCAACAGCAATGTCGCTCAATACTTGCAAGTTACGCAGCTGCAAAGCGATTGGATGTGCACTGATGATGTCGGCGGCTTCACCCAATTTTGCAGCACTGAGCTGTTCACCCTCGGCAGCGATAATTTTGGCGCGCTTTTCGCGTTCGGCTTCGGCCTGTTTGGCCATGGCACGCTGCATGCTGTCGGGCAATTGAATGTCTTTGACTTCGACGGTGCTTACGTAAATTCCCCACTTTTCGGTCGAAGCTTCCAGGATTACTTTAATTTTCTCGTTGATGGCGACGGTTTCGCTCAACACTTCGTCGAGCGAGCTCTGACCGACCACATTACGCACGGTAGTTTGCGCAATTTGATATGTCGCCGACACGACGTTTTCAATCTCAACAATCGAGCGAGTTGGATCTTGCACCTGATAGTACGCAACCGCCGCAACATCAATCGATACATTGTCTTTCGTGATGATTTTCTGCGATTCGATAGGAAGTGTCACAATACGCAAGCTGACCTTCCGCATCTGGTCGATAATCGGAATGATCAAACGCAGTCCTGGCGCTTTGATCTGGGGACGCACCTTACCGAGACGGAACACGACACCGCGCTCATATTGCGTAATGACTCGCACTCCATTGGCAATGATAAACAGCACGATTACGAGCAGTATAATAGCGACAACCGACATGGGAACTCCTTCTTTATAGCCTCATTGTAGGCTAGATAACACCGGTATGCAACGATTCACATCACTATTTTTATGTGTTTGTACGTTGTGCGAGCATATTTTTGCAGACATCGAATATCTGCTGTGCCAATGCTTGTGTAACCGTGAGCGGACCGGTGGTGTACGGATCGGCTTCAGTGTTCTGCTGGAAGGCGATTGTTACAATGCGATTACCGGTTAGAATCACGTAATCATCTTCGGTCAACGTGTAGTTGATCAATGTTCCGGCAGCTGATCGTCGCGTAGCTGACTTCTGATAAATATTTTGGCCATGATAACTATATGCCGCGTCGCCAAGACCTTTTACGTCTTCGAGTTTCGGTCCTTGCGTCTTTGGTGATTGAGCGGCTTTTTTGGCGGCGAGCGCAGCTTTGGCGGCATCGACATTTGCATAGGTGTTCATCCCCACATGTACGCCTTGTGGATATTCATCTTCGAGTCGTAAAGCTTGCGCATCGGAAGAAGCGTTGAAGGCACGGAACCCTGCTCGGTCGGCGCTCGTGTTAAACGTCAAGCCACAACTCGAGAACGCGCCATCCGCCGCGCTCGGTAAATTAGCAAGCGCGCCGTACTGGTTATCGTTTGTCATGCTATCTGGTCGGAACTGCACATCGGTAAAAAGTCCTGTTAACTTCGGAAAATCAATCGCTCGGCACACATCAATGAAGGGCGTGTTAAGAAAGGTTGCGTGTCCAGTGAGATCAGTGGGCTTGGTGGCGATTGCTTTATTATCGGTTTTGCCCACGACTTGTTTGGCAAACGCATCGAGTTTCGGTAATGCCGTCGTCATCGTATCGCCGTCTTGCAGTGCGTAATCTAGTGTTATGTACAGATTTTTGTGAGTGATCGAAGCCTCAAGCACGTTATTTGGCGCGACGGGCGCAGTGACCACACTGTTTGCCACATATGAAGGCAGTGTTGGTGGCGTTACGTTAGGATTACTCGAAAGGCTCGCCGCAGTGAGCTGATCACGGTTTAGGCTATCATCGGCACCTTTTGAGCCACTGAACTGTTTAATCGTAACGGTTGTTGAGATTTCTGTTGTTGCAGAAGGAGTCTTTGGCATAGTCAATACACAGCTCGAAGAATAGCCCGCGCTGGCATCGGATTGATTCGCAAGCTGCGTCAAATCGCCACTCACCCCACGAAGGGCGCTTTTTTCGTAGCGATAGCCGATCGTGCCGCCATCGTTCAAACCAAAGGCAGTAGCGTAATCTGTCATCGTGGCAACGCTACACGGATAGACATAGTCGTAATCCCCAACCGTTACGCTAGCGCTTGCTTGATTGGTGTTGGTGTTGTTTGAGGCTTTTTGTTTGTGCAAAAAGTAAATCAAAAGTACTGCGATAAGTGCAATAACAATGAAAGCGCCCGCTAAAATCAGCCACACGGTACGTTTCGAGCCGCCTTCAAAAGAGTAATCGGGATCCATACGCGTATTGTAGCGGGCAGCGCCTAAAAAGCGCAAGCATTATTCGCTACAATTTTACGTCAGTTGGGTGTACGGTGCCGTCGATATATTCTTGACACAATCGCTCAAAGACAGAATTCGTCCAACCAAAGCCAGTTTGCGACGGATATACACCTTTGAGTGGCGGCTTGTCCGGTGCAACAACATTGTATTTTTCGAGGAATACACCGTGTTCGTTAAACCATTCCAAATTAGTGCGCAGCCATTTCATAGCAATGCGGCGCGCATCTTCGTGATAGCCGTAGCGTTGCAGTCCTTTGATTACCAAAAAATGTAGTGGTGCCCAACCGTTTGGATGCCCCCATTGCATTGGCATGGCACCGGGAATATATTTGCCGATCGGGTTGAAATCAGTGGTCGTCAGGCCGCCCTTTTGTTCGAATCGACGAAGCGCCTTGACCATTTCTTGTGCTTGTCGGCCATCGACCATCCCTGCCCACATCGTGTAATAGGCTGCGAGCGAGCTCACGCTGCCGCGTTTTTCCTTGGCAAAGTTGTAGTCATAAAACAGCCCGCGACCAGAATCCCACATCAGTTTATTCATGGTCTGCTGGCGCTTTTTGGCGGCTTGTTCCCATTTGGTAACTTCTTCGGGTTGATTCAAAATTCGGGCAGCCCGCGCAAAGTCCATTTCATATTTATAAAGCAATGCGTTGAGATCAACCGGCAAATAATTGAGCGCGTGACGGCTAAAACGCGGCGTGTAATCCCAGCCACTTTCGGCTTCAGCCAGGTCCTGAGTCATGTTAATGTCATAATATCGGCTCAAACCCTGGTACACTTGGCGCGCATTGGGCTTAGTAGTTCCCATCCAGACATTGTGATACTCTTGTTTCGCCAAGGTAATTGCTTCGGCCAGCCATTCTTTGCCTGGCTCGTACACTTGATACACGTCAAAAATAAAACTTGTCAAAAATGGCGGTTGCGATCGTCCTGTCAGATAGGTGCGCGAGGCGTTCGGAATAATACCGAACCGTTTGAGCAAGCTCAGCAAATCTTCTAAAATACCCTCGACCAATTCTTTGTGCTGCGAGTCGAGCATGCACTGGACCATAAAATAACTATCCCAGTAATAGAGCTCGTTAAAGTCGAAGTCGTGACCTTTTTCGTGGGCAGGCACCAAAAATGGCTTCGGCAAACCAAGCAGACTGTCATCGTCCTTGGGTTGGAAACGTTCAAGCGTCGGCCAAAACGCTGCAATATAATCGCGGGCGACCCGTACCTGCTCTGCTGAAAGGTCTTTATTTTTGCCAAACGAGAAGAAGCCCGTCTTAGCGGCGGTTTTGCTTGCAACTGTTTTGATTTGATTTGCTTTTCGTAACATCTTAAATCCAGCCTAGGCTATGGACACCCAGTTCGTCAAGCCGACGTATTAGTTTATTCAGGCTCATATGATAGCACTATTCAGTTTCAAGGTCACGCCTTCGGAATCGCAACACGCCTAATAGTCCCATTATCACGCCAAGTCCAGCTACGATACTCGCCGCACTCCAGTTCGGTTCGGTCGCCGGCGCCAAGGCAATATGATGCAGCACGGACGTATCGAGCAGCCAATGATTCAAGTTGAGACCCGAGCTCACCATCTGTATCAAAAACGACCAGGCGATGACGCCATAACTGCCGATCAAAGCAAAGCGCGGCGCAAATCCAAAACCGAATACTGCAACACCAAGTGTGAGCATCGCCGGCGCCATCGCGTTAATTCCCGCCACCCAAATAGTATGAAACGGCAAATGCAACTGTTGAATCGACGATCCGCCCCACGCGCCTACGCTCGCCAGCGTACCCGCCAAAGCAATCACGATAATTATCAAGCCAACTCTTCCTAGCAACCATCGCGTTCGATCCACCGGCTGTACGAGCAAGTTGTCGAGATATCCTTCGGCTTCATCTTCACGAACAGCGCCGATTGCACTTGCCGCGTACGACATGATAATCACCATCAAGATCAAGAATGTCACACCCAAAAATGTCAGCGGGCCCAGCGTCTCATCGTGCGAAATACGATTAATTGCCTGGCTTGCGCCTGCTGAGTCAGCAAATAACTGCGTGGCAGCTTTGGTGAGCAATCCAAAAGAGGTCGCCATGACAGTTACCGCGAACAGCCACACCACCATCGAAGTTCGCGTAAGTCGAATCGCTACACGAAGCGGCCCACCTAACAGCGCGAGATGTGGCTTGGCTGTATCTTTATCCGGTAGAACGCTTGCGCCTAAATCGCGACGGCCTGCCAAGAAAATAGCGAGCACAGAAGCTGTTATTGTCACGAAAGCGACCGGAATGAGCCACCACATATTAGGATCACTCAGCGGGTGCATGTTGTCGATCCAGCCCAGCGGCGAAATATCGCGCAGCCATCCCGCACTGGTCGTATTACCCATTGCACGCAGCAAAAAACAGATGCCAAACAATGCGGCCGTCCAGCCTGCCGCACGACTACGCGTAGGCATGATTTGACTCATAAGCGCGCCAATTGCCACAAATTGCGCCACCGACGCCACAACAGCCAGTGCGAAAAGCAGCGCCGGTCCTGCGCCATATTGCACCGTATGAATTGCGCCCACGCCAACTAGACAAATCGCCAACACCACATAAAACAGCACGAGTGAGCGGCCAATACCAAGTAAAGCATTCAGTGCTGCCCGGCGCGGCGTTGTTTGCCCGACAAGCAGCATCTCCCAGCGGCCCGCCGTTTCCTCGCCGCGAAATGTTTTAGTCACTGCCAAAATTCCCCAAATCGCACCTACGATTGCCATAATCCCCAAGCAATTCCAGACCGTAAAGCCGGCAACTGTCTCGAGCCGGTATGGTTTGCCCAAAATGGCGTCCAGACCAACATTATTACCGATTGTGTTAATGATTAATGCGCGGCCGGCTTGCGTCGGATAGGCCGCTGCGTAACCAATTGCTTTTGAAGCAGTAAAAATACTAAAAATTACCGCCCACAACAAAGCACCGTGCCAAGTTTGGCGCGCCACGAACGAACGCACCACACTTTTTGAGCGTTTGTAGAGTACCGGTCCACCACTGTTAGCGTTCATTGCCATCGCCGCCATTACGTTTTTCTTCGTCACCGTACAGCGACAGAAACAGTTCTTCGAGCGATGGTTCGCGGCTCAAAAGTGTCTTGGGATACGCCGCAGCAAGTTTGGTCAAAAGTTCATCGATCGAGCCTTGCACCTGGCAAGTCAAAATATGCCCACTCACTTTTACTGCACTCACGCCTTTAATGTGCGATACATCGGGCGGTGTGCTGGCAAATGTTGCTTCCACAGTAAGCGCCGAAAGATGGCGCATGTCGGCAAGCGTACCCACCTCAACGAGCTTTCCAGCGCGCAAAATTGCTACGCGGTCACACAGAGCTTCAACTTCGTCCAAAATATGTGAGCTCAAGAAAATTGTCTGGCCATTTTGCTTGGCCTCCAGCACACATTCGCGAAACGCCTGTTCCATAAGCGGGTCGAGACCACTCGTCGGCTCATCCAAAATTAACAGATCAGCTTTGGTTGCAAATGCCGCAATCAGGGTGATTTTCTGACGATTACCTTTTGAATAGGTGCGGACTTTTTTATCAGGCTCAAAACGAAATCGTTTGATGAGTTTTTCGCGATATTCAACATCGGTTTTGCCATGAATTTTAGCAAGTAAATGCAGCGTCTCGCCACCGGTCAAACTTGGCCACAACGCCGACTCGCCCGGTACGTAAGCGACCCGTTTATGTACAGCGACTTTTTCTTTGGTCACATCCATGCCGAAAATTTCCGCCGAGCCGGCTGTCGGTGCGATCAATCCTAATAGTAATCGGATGGTTGTAGTTTTCCCTGCACCATTCGGGCCGAGATAGCCAAGCACTTCACCTTTGTACAATTCCAGATCAAGCGCATCGAGTGCCGCAAGCGAACCATATCGCTTGGTCAAACCCTGCGTGCGTAAAACTACGTCCATATTTTTCCTTTTTTGAAACTTATATCAAAATCGTCTCAAAAAAGGCGCAAAGTTGCAAACCGCTCACGGTTATTTGTAGTCAAATCCAGACAGACCTAAAAAAGATGCTTTATAAATGTAACGAGTGCGGTCCCGAGTCCAATAACGAGCACCGTACCCGCTGCACCTATGACCGTTCCGATCAAAAGTATGAGCGCGTCATCTAAGATGATCGCAAGGCTGATAATCACGACGCCGAGTGACGGCAGCGTATCGAGCCCAGAAAAGGGCGGCGCAATAAACGCCACTGCCGTAAACCCTACAATCAGCAATCCGAGCGCCCGAAGTCCCCAGCTATTTTCAAAAATAGTTGTCAAACGTGGACTCGACCACTTCTCAAACCAGCGAATGCGGCGCAGAATAATACCGACCGCTTTGCTTTGCAACACCGCACCGAGCTTCACTTGTTGCCATTTTTTCGGCAACCAAAATGTGCGCAAACCAACAATCATTTCTAGCGCCAAAAGCACCGTAATAACTTCGAAAACATGCGTCACACCACCAGTCGGAATTGGCAAAGCCGGAACCGCCATGAGCAGCAACATAATAATCGCAAAACTTTTCTCACCGAAAACTTCAGTTAGACCGGCGATAGTTTTGGGACTTTTGCTTTTGAGCCAACGCTCAAGTTCGTCGCTAAAAGATAAGACGTCAGCTGTTTTCATTACTTACATCATAACAGATAGGTTCTGCCTGTTCTCTTATCTCGCAGCAAACCTACAGTAATTAGACGATGGCTTTTTTGGACGCAATAATCGACGCGCCGATAAACACGATTCCCATCACGCCCGCCACAAGGTCCGGAATGGTAACGAGCAAGCTCACGAGCAATATGAGCGACAGCACTAAAATCGCATAATGCGCACCGTGTTCGAGATACAAGTATTTGCCGAGCGTTTGGCGTTTGACCATAAACACGGTAAGCGAGCGCACCCACAATGCACCAACGCCCAGGCCCACGGCGATCAAGATAACTTCATTTGTGATGGCAAACGCACCAATTACGCCGTCAAACGAGAAGCTCGCATCCAAAACTTCGAGGTACAGAAATCCAACCAGTGCCGCCATGCCGTGTTGGCGACCATCGCCACGCATTTCTTTTTTGCGAAATTTTTCCATGCCCACTGTTACGAGGTGCATTGCGCCGTACACGACCACACCCAACAATCCTGCGGTCAATGTTGCAGATTTATGGTGATTCGCCGGCAAGGCAGTCATGAGTCCTAAAACCAGAACAGTAATAAGCGTCGGGACCCAGCCTTTGGCAATCTTTTGCAGTTTTTCTTCGATGCGCTTGAGCCACAGAACTTTTCGCACATCGTCAAAGAAAAAGTGTAGTGCGAGCATCAGCAAAAATGCGCCACCAAAAGCCGAGATTGTAGTGTGTGCACTTTCGAGTTCGTGCGCGTATTCTTTTGGATGGTGAAATGCCAGATTGAGCACTTCGCCCCAGCCCAAATGTGCCGTAAGCGATACGATCAAAATTGGGAATACAATGCGCATACCAAGCACCGCAATCAGGACGCCGACGGTCAAAAACATCTTCTGCCAGAAGGCCGAAAGTCGAGCCAATAATCGTGCATTGATGACGGCGTTATCAAAACTAAAAGCGACCTCAACCACGATCAAAATAAGCGTAGTCATGGCCGCTGCAAAACCTTTGCCGAACAACACGCCGACAAGGCTGGCGATCGTTACAAAAACCGAGATACCGAATATTCGAGTAGAACTATGTTGGGCTGCAGCCGCATGCGCATTTTTTGTCATCGGATTAATAATACCATGAGGCGAACCCCATGGTATTACGTTTTACACCGTTAGATGCACGGCTACAGCCAACTTTAAGCTTTCGCCAAGGTAGCAATCTATTTGATCAGCTCGAGTGACTTTGCAGCTTCTTTAATTTGTGCCATTCCGTCGATAATCAGCTGTTCGCCTTGTGGATTGTTGCTTTCAAAGCAGGCAAATCCGCGTGGTCGATACGAAATGTAAAAATCAGAGAATTGCTTTGCGAGCGGACCTGTTGAGTTATCAGTGTTCGCACTTGTAGGATACTGACCAGGTGTCTTAGTAAAGAAGCCGAGTGCTGGCGCATTACCTTTTACGCCGGTAGTCGGACAGCCCAGGTCATCGAGCTGCTTAGTACCTAAGTATGCCGTAGGGTACGACGCATTATTGAATTGTGGGTACTCTACGTTCGAGACGACATATTTGAAGTCAGTGAGCGTTTTTGCGGGCAAAGTAAATTGCACGCCTAATTCTGGCATCTTAACTAGTTTGGCCTTTGGTGTATTGTCTGTAGTTGGAGTTGCTGTTTTTGCTGGGGTTGCTTGTGTTGTAGTTGCTGTTTTGGTTTCAGTTTTTTTGTGGTTGTTTTGGTAAACCAGCCATCCTGCAACACCGATGAGCACGACGACAATTACGACGAGCACGGTCTCTACCGCGCTGAACCCGTCTTGATTTTTGTGAGTTTGGGTCATAATACTATTCCTTTCTTATTTTGTTTTAGATTAAGCTTGCTTTCAGGATAGTCCTTTGGGGTCAAAAAAACAATACTTTCATTAAAAAATTACTTAACAAGTTACGAGTTATTTTGAGTGCGTCCTTGGCAAGCTATTGCCGGTATAATAAAGGTATGACTGAGCTTGAAAAAATTCGTCGGGCGATTATGGCCGATCCCGAAAACCAGCCCATGGTTCAGGTGGGTCAACTGCCGTTATTTACCGCATCGCCGCGCGCCAAAATTGTGCTGGTCGGCCAAGCGCCCGGTCGCATTGCCCAAGCTACCGAAAAACCTTGGAATGATTTAAGTGGTGTAAAGTTACGCGGCTGGCTTGGCGTAAGTGATGAACAATTCTACACCCCCGACTTGTTTGCAATCATACCAATGGACTTCTTTTATCCGGGCAAAGGCAAGAGTGGCGATTTGCCGCCTCGCAAAGGCTTTGCCGAAAAATGGCATCCGAAGATTCTCATGCAAATGCCCGATGTGCAACTGATCGTTTTGGTCGGCACATATGCGCAGAAATATTACCTCGGCAAATCGCGCAAACCAAACCTCACCGAAACCGTGCGCGCATATCACGAGTACTTGCCCAAATATATGCCGCTCGTACATCCCTCGCCACTCAACTTTCGATGGCATACGCGCAATCCATGGTTCGAGCAAGAGCTCGTTCCCGAGTTACAAAAACTAGTCGCCCAAATTTTAGCCAAATAAAAAAGACCTCATTGAGGCCTCGTTTACAATTGGTGGAGCTGGCGGGTACCGCCCCCGCGTCCATCGGTTTATCTGTGGTTGATCGTCTACAGGTTTAGTTCGTTTTACCATCTTAACGGCCGGGGATCGAAACAAACAAACATCCCGTCCGGGCAGTCCAAATCTTAGCGACTAGTTAGGACAAGACTAATCGAGCATCCAGAGATATGAAACGCCTTTCGGCTACTGGAGTCACTTCAGGCGTTTGCTGCCAAATTAGGCAGCGATAGCGACTGGAGCAGTCTGTGGGAACAGACGAGTCTTCAAGTCAGCAATCAAACTATTGCGTTCTGCAGTTGTTTGGGTTTGCCTATAACGCTGACAAGCGACCTGCGAATACAACCGATAAAGTCCAATGTCGAGCTTAAAATTCAGCCCCACGTATCATTTATTATACCATAAGAGCGTTAATTTGTATTTCTTTCTTCTGCCGCGGCCCTGGTCTATGGTGGTTGTTGGGTGTGTGGGTGTGTGGGGGGGGTTTTTAAATTTAGATGAGTGGGGCGGTGTTTTTGGGAGGGAGCTGGCTGGT
>CAZRIO010000002.1:0-1949 GCA_964600185.1 uncultured Candidatus Saccharibacteria bacterium
AACCCCCGATCTCGGGACCAGAACCCGGTGCCTTACCACTTGGCCAATCCCCAATGGTTGATTAACAGATGAAATTGTAGCAAATATCGAGCGTTTTGCCAATAAATAACCGGACTAATAATACTGGCGTAATACTCGTGACGTATTTTTGCAAGTTTTGAAACAAACCGCATGATTAACTATGAAAGTTAACCGGAAGGTTAAATTAACTAGTATCATAGTGAAGGAGAAAACTATGTCAAAGCCGACAAAGCACACGGCGACCGCAGCTAAAGTCACCATTGCGGCATGTATCACCTATGTGGCGATTCTCGTGTTGCTGCATATTATTAAACCAGAAGTCACGCCATCGTGGCAGACGCTCAGCATTTATTCGCGAGGCGATTGGGGCTGGATTGGTCAAATCGCGTACTGTCTGTTAGGTGTTACGCATCTTGCATTGTTCTGGACGCTCAAGCATCAGGTTAAAAGTCGTTATGGCAAAATTGGGCTGGCAATTTTGTTGGTCGCAGGTGTCGGTGGAATTATGGGTGGTCTCGGTGTTTCCGATCCGCTCAACACACCGCAGGCCAACATGACACCAAGCGGTACGTTGCACGCCATTGGTGCAGGGCTCGAAATTTGGGGCGCGCCGATCGCTGCCTTGTTCGTCAATCTTAACTTGATGCGTAAAAATGCAGCGTGGAAGCCATCACGCAAAGCGCTCATCGCAGTTACTGTATTGCCACTCGTTGGACTGTTCCTCTTCATGAGCTCAGGTGCGCAAGCTGGCACAAGTGTTGGCCCCGGCGACACTATTGGTTACATGAACCGCATTGCGATCGTCATGACTATGATCTGGCAAATCACCGTAGCGCGCATTGCGCTCAAGCTGCAGGAATCGTAAAAGAATCTTGATTTCGTCTGGCTGAGGGCTCGCGCATTCCGTATAATAATGCTAATGGCAACAAAAAACGGAGTGGGAAACTAGTGCACGGCGAAGCATTCGCGCAATTAAGCGTCGTAATTGTGCTTGCGACAGTGATTTCGGTCATTATGCGTTTGCTCAAGCAGCCGCTTTTGATCGGACATATCATCACCGGTATCATCGTCGGCCCATCGGTTTTGTCGCTGGTCGATGACCACAATCTGTTTCAAGTTTACAGTGATATCGGCATCGCGCTTCTGCTGTTTATTATTGGGCTTGAATTGAACGCGGCGGTCATCAGACGCCTGGGGAAAGTCGTGATTTTCACGGCGCTCGCGCTGCTCATAACGGTTGGTTGTCTTGGGTTTATTGCCGCTGACCTGACTGGATTTAGCCGCAACGAAGGCATAATCATCGGACTTTCGCTGTTCTTTAGCAGTACGATTATTATCGCCAAAGTTTTGAGCGATAAGCGCGAGCTGACGCGGCTGCACGGACAATTGGCGATCGGTATTATCTTGATCGACGACATTGTGGCGACGTTCGCACTGCTGTTCGTGGCGGCTGGTGGCGGGCATTCGTTGACAGCGGGCGAGATCGGCACGCTTGTTTTAAAGGGCGTCGGCCTGGCCGCAATTGGCATCCTAATTGGCGCAAAAGTGCTGCCCAAACTCAGTAAATTTATCGCCAGCTCGCAGGAATTACTGTTCTTGTTCGCGATTGCATGGGGATTCGGGATCGCGACGCTCGTCAGCAAAGCCGGATTTTCGATCGAAATCGGCGCGCTGTTTGCAGGGGTGATGCTCGCCCATTTGCCGTATGCTGCCGAGATCGGCGCACGGCTAAAACCGCTCCGTGATTTCTTTATCGTGCTGTTCTTTGTGGTTTTGGGAGAAGGCTTGGCATTCGCGGATTTCTCGGCGGTTATCGTACCCGCACTTATTTTCTCGGCAATCGTCATTTTGGTGAAACCGCTGGTCGTTATGACGTCGCTCGGCGCAATGCGCTACACCAAACGCACGAGTTTCAAAACGGCGATCAA
>CAZRIO010000002.1:2049-89331 GCA_964600185.1 uncultured Candidatus Saccharibacteria bacterium
GGCGATGCCACTGACAACGAATTACTCGCCGAACTCCACATGACCAAAGCTCAATTGGTGGTGAGTACGATCACCGATCAGCCGACCAATATGGCGCTACTCAAATACGCGGTGCACCACAATAAAAACGTGAATTTTATTTGCCATGCAGACGACTACAACCAAGCGGCGGAGTTATACGAGCGCGGCGCTGCGTACGTCATTTTGCCGCACTTTATTGGTAGCGAACATATGAGTAATTTCTTGAATCGCAATGGGCTCGACAAGAAGAGTTTTGAGCAGCACCGCAAGAAACACCTTATGGCACTCGGCCATGCGGCGATTGACCACAGTTGATTAATAATCGTCTGGACTGATGATTGGCGTTTTGTGGTTGTAGCGCTTTGTACCGAGTACGGTCAAAATCGCTTCGGCGACTTCATGCCGGCTCACGAACGTTTTGGCTGGCCCGTGATCACGAAGCGCAAAGGGCTTGGCCTTAAAATTTTCGAGTTTTAGCACGCGAACGACGGTCCAATCTACGGAACTTTGCTGAAGCACTTTTATGTGTTCCTTGCCGTCGGCAACACGTTTTGTATCGACTAGTTTGACCAAAGTATTTAAAATCCAATCGAGCAACGTCACACGGTCGTCCGGCATGCGCGCGCCAGTGCCGGTCAAGCTCACAAGTTTTGTGACGCCGACGTCGTTCATGACAGAAACGATATTTTTCATCGCCGTTGTCTGAATATCGGCGGGCGAGTTTTTAACGTGCCCAATCAAACTCACCACCGCATCTTTTTTGCGGATAAGTTTGCGTAATGATGCAAGGTCGGTTACATCGCAGTGTGCCGTGAATAGTCGTGCATGCGACGGCAATGTGCTTTCGCCGCGCGCGCCAGCCCACACTTCGTGGCCAGCGGCCAAAGCGTGCTCAACAAAAATTCGTCCTGATTTTCCGTTGGCGCCAATGACTGCAATCTTCATATACTAAGCATAAGGCAGGCGGCCGCAAACTTCCAGTTGGCATACAGCTTTAGTGTGCTACAATCAAAAAGTTAACAATTTAAAAGTATACAGAGTGCAGGGAGAGATCTAGCTTGTCGATCTGCCAGCAACCTACGTTTTATCACGTAAGGTGCTCCATCTAGCCCGTCAACCGGCGGGGAAGATATTTTCTCTTCGAGATATCCTTTCTGTCGGTGCGAGACAGAAAGGATATTTTTTATGCCCCAAATAACAACCGACGACGAGACCGATGTTGTCATAACCAAACATGTTCGTCTGTTTACGAGTGAGTCGGTCTGTGCCGGGCACCCGGACAAAGTTTGTGATGCGATCAGCGATGCGATCGTTGACGCGGCGCTTGCACAAGATCCAAAATCGCGCACCGGCATCGAAACTGTCGCCGGCGCAAACCAGATCTGTTTGTACGGCGAAATTAAAACACTCGCCAAGATTGATTACGAAAAAATTGTTCGCGAAACCGTGAAAAAACTTGGATACAACGAACCAAAGTGGGGCTTTTCGCAGGAATCGAGCTTTAGTAATGATGTCCACGAGCAATCACCGGAAATCGCCCTTGGTGTTGATCAAGACGGCGCCGGCGACCAGGGTATGATGTTTGGCTATGCCTGCGATGAAACGCCAGAACTTATGCCATTGCCGATTGCCTTGGCGCACGCCTTGGCGCGTCGCATCGACCAAGTTCGCGAAGACGGCACACTTTTGTGGCTTCGCCCCGACGGTAAAGCGCAGGTTACTGTTCGTTACGAAGACGACAAACCAGTTGCCATCGAAAAAGTTGTTGCTGCTGTTGCGCACAGCGAAGAAACATCAGCAGAGCAAGTCCGCAAAGACGTCATTGATCATGTCATCAAGCCTGTGCTCGAAAAATACGAATTCGCTTTGCCTGATGACGAAGACATCATCATAAATGGCACGGGCCTGTGGCACATTCCTGGCCCTGAATCTGACGCCGGACTTACCGGACGCAAGATTGTCGTCGACACATACGGTGGTTATGCCCGCGTCGGCGGTGGTGCGTTCAGCGGTAAAGACCCGAGTAAAGTTGACCGCTCTGGCGCATACGCTGCACGATTTATTGCCAAAAACATCGTAGCGGCTGGGCTGGCAACCAAGTGTGAAGTCGGCTTGGCCTATGTGATTGGTCAACCACGACCACTGATGCAGACGATCGACACCTTTGGCACGGCAACCGTGAGTGACGAAGAATTGCACGCGTTCAAAGACAAACTCATCGACACATCGGTGAAGGGAATTATTGAACGCCTCGATTTGGCACGACCAATTTACTCGCAAACATCCGCCTACGGACATTTCGGTAAAGACGGTTTGCCATGGGAAAAAGTGGTAAGCGTGTAATTATACTGTAGAGCTGCTAAGCGGCAGCGCATATCTCTTCATGAACGTGAACCTGCGGCGTCTAAAGATTAAATGAAGACACTTTTGATTATACGCAGTCATCGCAAACTCATGTTCCTGAAGGGATATGCGCTGCCGCTTAGCCGCGTTCTAAAGTTTTTACAAAAAAGACGCTCATCACGAGCGCCTTTTAATGTGCGATTTTATCCCGTTCGTTACGGGCGTTTTGGATCTGTCGGTCCATATCCATAAGTTTGCGATTTATGTCTTGAAGTTGACTATTAAGCGCATTCGTTTGGTTCGGGTCTTGCGTGCTACTGATTTGCTGTTCAAGCGCATGCAGACGGTTCTGCCAATCTTGGCGTGCCTGTTCGAGGTTCTTAATGGTTTGTTCTTGACTACGGAGGCGTGATTCCACTTCTCGAGCTTGTCGCTCAACCGAGTCGGCCTCACGGCGGAGTTGGTTTGCACGTTGGTGTAGTGCATCGGGGTTTGGCATAATATGCCTCCTTTCGCTTTTATTTTCTAATCTGGAAAAGTTCCTATTAAGAATTATAACAGCTTAAAGTCGCGAAGTTCAGGAGGTAAAAAGCCTTTCTCGTGTTGAAAGTCAGCTTCCCACTTATAATCTTTTTGATACCCGAGATCTTTCATGAGTTTGGTCGGGGCGTTTCGGATATGCAAGGGCACCGGTAGGTCGGGGAATTCGCGGGCAGCCTTTTGAGCAGCGTACATAGCGCGGGCGGCATCACGCGATTTTTGACATTTGGCGAGCGTGAGCGCGCAGTGATACAAGTTGTACTGACATTCGGGCATGCCGATGCGCTCCACCGCTTGAAAGGTCGAAACGGCTAGGGTGAGCGCTGCCGGAGAAGCCAAGCCGATATCTTCTGAAGCAAAAATAACCATCCGCCTGGCGATGAATTTTGGATCTTCGCCGGCTTGCAGGATGCGCGACATATAATACAGCGCCGCATCGGCGTCGGAGCCACGCATAGATTTAATGAACGCGCTAATCAAGTTGTAATGATTTTCGCCGTTCTTGTCATAACCCGGCACGCGTTTTTGCGCTGCGGTATTGACGACTTCGGTTGTAACGGCGCCTTTGGAAAGCTGCAGGGCGAGCTCTAAATTCCCGAGTGCGACGCGCGCATCACCACCTGAAAGCTCGGCTAACAGATCAATGCTCTTCGCAGGCAATCTTTTTGCGGTGAGCTTTTCGGCTTTGGCGGCATTTTTGAGAATCGTAATAATTTCATCTTTGGTGAGCGGCTCCAAAACCAACACACGGCTGCGACTGAGCAGCGGCGTGATGACTTCGAAGCTTGGATTTTCGGTCGTTGCGCCGATCAAAATGATGGTGCCATCTTCGACGTATGGCAAAAAGGTATCTTGCTGGGCTTTGTTGAAACGGTGAATTTCATCGACAAATAAAATGGTGCGCATGCCGAGTCGTTGGTTGGCCTGCGCTACATCAATCACGCGCATGACGTCGGCTTTGCTGGCTCGAACGGCACTGAGTTCAATAAACTCAGCGTCGGTTTCCTCGGCAATTATTCGGGCGAGCGTCGTTTTGCCGCTGCCCGGCGGACCCCATAAAATAAGGCTCGTCGGTTGCTTTTTACTGATGATTTCGCGCACAATCTGCCCCTGTTCAACAAGGTGTTTTTGGCCAATAACTTCAGCCAAACTTTTTGGGCGCATTCTCTCGGCAAGTGGTTGCATACTTTCATTATACGTCTGTTACAATAGAACGATAAGAGGGAGTTTCATGAAACGAAAATTTGCGCTGATTGCCGGCCTATGTGGAATACTGTTCGCGTTATTTGGAGTTGGCGTCGCTCATGCGCAGACGTTTAAGATGAATGTCTCAAAAGGCCAAGTGGTGGACGGCTCGCTGTACAGTGTCGGGCGTAACGTCAATATTGAAGGCACGATCAATGGCGATGTCTTTTGTTCGGGCCAGAATATGTTTATTAATGCCACCGTGCACGGCGATGTTTTGTGTTTAGGGCAAAATGTCGCGATCAATGGGCATGTTGAGGGTAACGTTCGCGTCATTGGCGGTTCGGTTGATATTAAAGCAACAGTGACCGGCAGTGTTTCTGTTGGTGCTATCGGCACTAAAATCGAGCCCCAGACTACGATTGGCCGGGACTTGAGCGTGTTTGGTACCGCTGCCGAGGTTGCTGGTAAAGTCACACGTGATGCTTCATTTGCTTCCAAAACCACTGCGCTTCAGGCGGATGTCGGCCGTGATGTCGTTATGAATGGCACCACATTGACCCTTAAAAATGCGCATGTCCACCGCGATGTACGTTACACAAGTGTCGATTCCATCATCAAACAAGGTTCGACAAAAATTGACGGCGAAACAAAACACGTCACGCCACCGGTGAACAAAAAGGGTCACATCGCATTCCTGGGTACCTTCTCGGTGCTTATTTTCCCGATGTTATTCGTATTCTCGATGTTGGTCGTGCTCTTGTTCCCACAGACGCTTAATAAAGTAGTCAAAATTCCGTCCAAAAAGCTGTTCCGCACTGTTTTTGCGGGTTTACTGTGGATGCTCGCTATGCCGGTCGTTCTCTTCCTGTTAATCGCCATTGTAATTGGTGTGGGCTCCGCCATATTTGTACTTATTATATGGGCGCTGCTGGCAATGTTGAGTGGTCCGGTTGTTGCGTTTTACTTGGGTAATATGATCCTGTCGAAATCGCGAAACTCGTTGCTTATGATGCTAGTCGGAACAATCATTCTGCTCATTCTGTATGTGCTCCCGCAAATCGGCCTTATGGCTGCGGTGATGGTTTACATGATCGGAAGCGGCTCAATTATCTTGTACGCAAAGCAGAACTTCAAGAAGCCGAAGTACGAAGTTTCATAAGATATTCGATACGCACTACAAAATAGCTGGTCAAAGGCCGGCTATTTTTTCTTGGCTGCTTTTTTGTTTGTCAAAGGATTGAGACGACGTTTGTGCCGGTCGGTTTCGTCTTCAATTTCGTGGCCGACGATTTCTTCAAGCAAATCCTCGATCGTAGCGATACCGACAATGCGGTCGTCTCGTTCAATCGGAATAAGGTGTACGCCACCGAATATAAATTTACGGAACAGCGTATCGAGTGCGGTCATACTTCCAACAATTTGCGTAGGGTAGAGCGGTAAATCGTCGACTCGCAAATGTTCTTCATCGAAGTTAATGTCCACCAAATCTTTCATGAGCAGTACGCCGAAGCAGGTGCTTTGCTGGCGATTGAGCACAGGAATGCGGCTCCAGCCATTAGCTTTGATTTCGTCGATTTTTGCGCCGTTCATGATGGTGTCAGGAGTGAGCCAGAAGACGTTTTCTATCGGTGTCATGATGTCGCGCACATGTTTTTCGCTGAGCTGCAAAGCGCCGCGAATAATCTCGACCTCGTCGTTATCGAGTTCACTACCGGTATTGCCGAGGTGTTCGGTAATCATCATACCAAGCTCATGGCGACTCTGAAGTGGTGTTTTTTGTTCACTGAAAAGTTTGTCGAGCAAAAGTTGGAGTGGTTTTGAAACGGGATATGTGACAAAAATCATGATCCGCAGCGCCGGTGCGAATCGTGCACAAAATGTCAGAGCGCGGCGCGCAAAGATCGCCTGCGGAAGAATTTCACCAAAGACCACAATAAGCAGGGTGCTGGCAATACCGGCGATCAAACCATTAAACTTATCGTCGATAACCAGGGAAGTGGCAGAAACCGCGGCCACATTCGTAAGTAAAATTCCGGCTAACGACAAGTGTGCGTTTTTGCGGAGCGGCAGTACTTTACGGGCATTTTGATTACCGATTTTGGCTTTGCGCCGCAGATCGGCAACTTCGAGCGACATGAGCGCGATGTTGAGGCCGGAACATAACGCCGAAAATCCTATTAAAAGAAGTATAACGAATACGAATATAACAGGGTTCATTTAGGCGGCAGTGCCTTCCCGTGCAATAGTGTGGTTAAGTATGTTCATAGAGCCATATTATAGGGGTTATGGCTATGGGTTGTAAAGTCGGCTTAGCGACTTCGTGTGATAATTAGCCGCCGATATAGCGCCTGCGTATCCGACCACTTTGTTGCTGTTGAACTTTTTTGATGACTTTCAAATTGCGAACAACTCCTCGGAGTGCAACTCCTTCTTCGTGTGTCACCGCATGTTCAAACGGATCATGTCGTCGTCTTTCGATGGCTCCCGGTGAATCAACAAAGTAGTTGCGTCTCCGCAAAGTTTCTACAAGCTTTACGCTCGGCACGGCTTTGATATCCAACATCTGCGAGGAAATGTCTGTTGGGTCTCCGCCGTTTCTATCAAACATAAAACGCGTTACCGGCGGATGATATTCAATCTCTTCGCCGCCGCGATAATAGTATGCGGGAGTATAAGTAAATCTCGCAGTGTCACTGTGCAGCACTTGGGAACTCCTCGGCGAGACCATATCCATAAGATTACCGCCTTCTATATGAAAGTGATACGCAACGGGCTCGGTCGGTTTGTCCATAAGTGACAGTCCGTTGTGGGTGCCGAGTATTGTTTGTGTCGTTACCTCTAAATCACCATGTAATTCTAACCACTCTGCAGCGGTGCCGTGCACGTAAGAAAGATCGGCATTACTTGCCCATTCGTGACTAGGAGAGCTCATATAAACTACTCTCGCAAGGAGTTAAATATTTGTCAACTATTGAATAATAGCTGGCGGGGTTGAGGGCGGGTTTGCCCGAACAGGGTGATCTGGGGAGAGAATAGTTGCAACGGGATCGAGCGGTACTCGTGGATCTTCACCTTCTTTCCATAGCATAATGTGAGGCTGCTCAAGACCAACGGAGGGTGTGCCATTCCCTGACCACTTAATATCAAACTGCTTGGTAAATGCAGTTGCGCCAACCGACTGTGCAAGTTCTCGCTCTTTTACGTTACTAAATGCGGCTTCAGCTGATATAGGAGGCACAGCTTCAACTGCCGCATTCAAAATAGTAAGGGCTTCATCACCCTTTACTCCTAGAGTCGTATCAGCATCGATCTCATCTGACTCGAAAACTTCATATCTTGTAGCTTCCAAAAATTCTTCCCGGTTGTTGGCCCATATAATAGTACGAGCGAAAGGCTCTATTCGGCCATCTGTAACAGCTGATTCATAGCCATTCTCGTCGAGTACTGTAAAGTCGGGCTTTATGGCTTCAAATCGTGTGATTCGTTCTTCTGCGTCTTCAAAAGTAATTGCTTCGCTATCAATGCGGCGTGTCAAGGCTTCAACGTAACCGTTGTCATACCGTGCTCTCTCGGTAGGATTAAGCATACTCAAGGCAAAAGCGCCGCTATCCCCTGGAAGTTTATTTGGTTCACGGAAAGGATCTATAAGCGCAGTCTGAAGACTATCTATGATTGCGGAATCTTCCGTTTGACTCTCGGAACTCGGTGTTTGAAACCCGGAAAGCCGAGCACCTTCAGCCAAGTTAGCTAAGTATTCGGTGGTTTCTTGTACCTGTTGCTCATTGCCAAGCAGGTATAATGCCGGATCATCACCCGGGCGTGACTCAATAATTGCATGCATAATATGTATATTTTATCACAATTTAATGTTTTATGCAAGTATGTGAATTGCGTGGCAAACTCAGATATGCTATAATAATTACAATATTACAGAGGGCGCAGGCGAGGAGCGCTTATTTTTATGACACAAACATTACAAGACCCGACCAAGATTCGAAATATTGCCATTATTGCGCACGTTGACCACGGTAAAACGACCCTCGTAGATGGTCTTTTGAAGCAATCAAAAACCTTTCGTGATAACCAGGCCGAGATGGCGCAAACACTCCTCATGGATAGTGGCGCGCAGGAACGCGAACGTGGTATCACCATTACCGCTAAAGTCACCGCCGTGCAACACGACGATTACCGCATTAATATTATCGACACACCAGGTCACGCCGACTTCTCAGGTGAAGTTGAGCGTACATTGAACCTCGCCGACGGTTGTTTGCTCATTGTGGACGCCCAAGAAGGTCCAATGCCACAAACCAAATTCGTGCTCACCAAAGCTCTGGCTTCGGGTCTCAAGCCGATTGTTGTTATCAACAAGATCGACAAACCAGGCTCACGCATCGCCGAAGTCGAGGACGAACTCGCTGATCTGTTCTTGGAGCTTGCTGTTGACGAAAGCCAGCTGCATTACCCGGTTTACTACGCGATTGGTCGCGCCGGCAAAGCTTGGAAGCAACCACCGGCAAACTCCGAAGAAGATGCAAATCTCGATGTCATCTTCGACGCAATCATTAGTGATGTTCCGGCTCCAACTGTGGAACTCGACAAACCACTGCAGATGTTAGTCACCGCGCTCGCTTGGGATAACTTCAAGGGTAAATACGCTGTTGGACGTATTACTCGCGGCCGCGTAAAAGCTGGCGATCAGGTTTCGCTCTGTAAAAAAGACGGCACGATCACCAAAGCAAAAGTTGACCTCGTATTCATGAGTCACGGCTTAAGCAAATTTGAAGTCGCTGAAGGTGTTGCTGGCGACATCGTACAGCTGACCGGTATTGCCGACGCGCAAATTGGGGAAACCGTTGCCGACGCCAATGAGCCAGAAGCATTGCCTGTACTTGAAGTCGAAGCGCCAACACTACGCATTTACCTTGGTCCAAACACTTCGCCGTTCAAGGGTACCGAAGGTGAATTCAACACCTCACGTCAGATCGGTGGCCGTTTACAAAAAGAACTCGAAACCAATGTTGGTTTGCGTGTCGAAGAAACCGGCATCGGTTTCTTGGTCAGCGGACGTGGTGAATTACACCTGAGCGTCCTGATTGAAACCATGCGCCGCGAAGGCTACGAATTCGAAGTTGGCCGCCCGCAAGTGGTTACGCACGAAGAAAACGGCCAAACCATGGAGCCACTCGAAGAGCTGATCATCGAAGTGCCAGCCGAACACGTCGGCGCTGTCCAGATGGAGCTCGGCCAACGTCGCGCTACGCTCACCGAACAGTTTGCGAGCCCTAAGGGCGTTACAAAATTGGTGTACGAATTGCCAACGCGTGCGCTTCTGGGTCTCCGCAACATTTTGATGACACAAACCAAGGGTACGATCGTCATGAACACCCTCGTTACCGGTTATCAACCAATGGGAAGCGCGTTACAGCAGCTTCGTAACGGTGTGCTGATTGCGTTTGAAGCGGGCACAACGACGCCGTATGCACTGCAAAACGCCGAAGCACGCGGTACTTGTTTTGTCGGCCCGGCCGAAAAAGTCTACGCTGGTCAGATTATCGGCCTCAACACCCGTCAAGAAGATATGGAAATCAATGTTTGTAAAGCGAAACACCTTACAAACATGCGTTCGTCAAGCAGCGATGGTGTTGTGCAGCTCACGCCGCCGGTCATTTTCAGCCTTGAACAATGTCTCGATTTTATCGAAAACGATGAATTACTGGAAGTCACGCCAAAGAGTCTTCGACTCCGCAAGCGCGAACTTGACCAGAACAAACGCAAACGCAACAAGTAGATAGCATGCACCACTACTTCGACTTCACACCCTCTCCACAGCCAAGAGCACAGGATGTGGTGATGGAGGCCGAGCGCGCATTGGAAGAACGAGCGCGGCACGCGGCAGGAATGTGGACTCAGGAAGGTTTCGGCCCGCTACTCGGTGCTTCGATTACCGACGGTGATTACAAGCATGCCCATGCCGCGCTATACAATCCGGAGCCAGATCGATACGGGCTCAGTTTATTCAACATTGTTACTCGTGAAATGATCTATCATGCGGATGTGAATTCTCAAGGAGGAGTCATCACCGAAGGAGATCGTACGGCTGCGCTCATGACGGGCAATGACTTTTCCAGTGCCCTTGGGTTAATGGGCTCCATGAAATTTGCCCGTTGGCGTACTTCGCTGGCTGCCGAATTAGTAAGTGATCACCAAGTAGTCTGCAACTGGAGCCTTTTGCCCGAGGACTCATTTTTGACGGGCGCACGAAAAGCCATCCAAGAAGGCGCAATGAATGCCTTGGATAGTTTCGCCTTGAATATGCGCAGCATGTGGAGATTTCCGCCAGACCTAAGACGGTGATATAATATTTGTTAATGAAAAGTTCAAATGACGCGCGACTTCGGTGGTGCACAGTACGTGCCCGAGCTAGAAGTGTGCGTCAGACGCATTGGCGCACGCGGAACAACTAGGTGCGCTATGGCTGAATTTTCTCGAAAACAACAGATTGAGATATCAGCCAAATTGCATTGCATGATTTTGAACCAGCTTCATCACAGTATTCGCGATGCCGAGAGAGCAGGCGATCTGGCCGTAGTATGTCTAAGAAATTACGGCCTTATGCCAGTGCTCGGAGGTTCGCTTACCGATGGTGAGGGTCAAGTATTCGACAATTGTGAAGCTCCGGTTATTCTCTATGATCGCTCACACGGCGACCGTCGTGAATTTGTATTTGACCTCTTGCTGGAGTGTCTCAGTGTGAATGAATTCGGCGAGCCTGTCGAAACACTGACAACCGACCAAGTACAGCGCTATCACATAACAGAAAGAGGTGCTCGTTTTAAGAGTAGTGAGGGCCTTGCCGACGAGCCGCTGAAGCTCGATGATTATGTTGATTTTGGCGACATCGTTAGTAAAACCTGTTTCAGTGGCGAAGACACTGCCGGCGCTCTTGCGCTTTTGTACGCCGATGGCCGTATCGGTGACATAGACGACTTTATGGGGAGCGCTATTGATCTCCAATCGCTAGGCCGCGAGCCGGTGCGCGGCTTTTTGGACCAGTAATACTTCAGCGCAAGAAGTAAATATAAAAAGTATAGTAATGTCTCTATGAATTCTGTTACAATACATGTCGATGATAGAAGTTTCAGACGAACAATTCTCAGCACTCGTGGCCGATGCCCTCGAAACATTACCGCGCGACCACCGAAGCGCAATCAAAAATGTTGCGCTTGTATACGAGGAAGAACCTTCCGCTGAACAGCGCGAGCGACTCAAATTGGCCTGTAATCAAACCTTATTTGGTCTGTACGAAGGCGTGCCGCTTCCGCAGCGCATGGGCATGACGCATTTTGGTCCTGATAAAATTACGATTTTCAAAGGTCCGATTACTGCGAGCGTAAATACTTTACATGAATTGCAGAGTGAAGTCCGGCATACGTTGTGGCACGAGGTAGCGCATTATTTTGGCCTGAATCACACAAAAATTCACGAACTCGAACAGAAATAACTAGCCAAATTACATATAGTATTGTAAAGTGACGAGATATTTATTACTTACAAGGGAGAATATCAATATGGAAATGAGGCGAATTGTTGCCAGTGGAATCTTAAGTGGTGCAATGTTGACCGGCGGGGTATGGGCTGCGCATGAGGGACTCGACCGATCTGAGCATATTACTCATTTAGAAGCTTGCCAGGAGCCGGCCGTAGCAAATACGCCAAAATGTAACGATGTTGGTGCGAGCGATGCGTCTAAGTTTGAAGGCGACATGATCGTGGCGACAGTTGAAGGGTTTGGCGGCGTCGGGCTAGCTCTTGTAGGAGGTCTCGGCCTTATTGCAACCGCTTCATCAGCGCTCGGCAGAGACTTGTTGAGATAGAAATACTTGCGTAATTTTGCCGCCAGGCATAAGCTATATATGGAAGTGTGAGGCTTCCGATAAGACCTGAGGACATTTCCCCGGGTCTTTTTGGTTGGTGGATTTACAGAGGTCGTCACAAATATTTCTAAATAATTTTGTCGACATGCAAGCAGTTCTTGTTATACTATGCTTATGATTTTCGCGGTGATTGTTTTGGGGGTTTTGTGTTTGGCGCTGCTTGTTTTTGCATTGCGCCGTCCGGCAGCACCCGCGCAATCAACCGAAGCAAACATGATGCTCAAACAAGATTTGTCGCTCCTCGGGCAGGAAATTACCGCGCTCAAAGAAGGTCTTCACTCGCAACTAGGCGACCGAATGGACAAAAATCAAGAGCTCATGCGCGATTCGATTCAAAAGCAATTCGGCGCCAGCGCCAAGCTTATTACTGATGTTACCGAGCGATTAACGAAGCTCGATGAAACGAATCGCCGCGTAGTAAACGTCGCCGACGAACTTAAAACGCTGCAAAACGTATTGCAAAACCCGAAACAGCGCGGTGTGCTCGGCGAATACTACTTGCAGTCGGTGCTCGAAAACGTCTTGCCGCCAGAGCGATTTCATTTGCAGCACAAATTTAAAGACGGCGAAATCGTTGATGCGGTTGTAGTGCTCGACAAGGGCAAGTTACTACCGGTAGACTCTAAGTTTTCGCTCGAGAATTACAATCGTTTAATTGATGAAAAAGATCCTGTGGCACGGGCGGCACACGCGGCGGCGTTCAAACGTGATCTTAAAAGCCGCATTGACGAAACCGCTAAATATATCCGGCCGCGTGAGGGCACGATGGATTTTGCCTTTATGTTTATCCCGAGTGAAGCGATTTATTATGATCTGCTGGTGGCCAAAGTTGGAACGGCGGGAACATCTGCACGCGACCTTATCGAATACGCTTTCCGCGACAAAAAAGTTATTATTGTAAGCCCGACGAGCTTTATGGCATATCTGCAAACAGTATTACAGGGCCTGCGAAGTTTACAGATCGAAGAACAAGCCAAAGAAATCCAAATCCGCGTTGGTGAGCTTGGGCGACATATTGCGAGCTATGAACAGCTTATGCAAAAGCTCGGCGGCAGTCTCGGTACCACGGTAAATCACTTCAATAATGCCCATAAAGAACTACGAAAAATCGACAAAGATGTCGTAAAGATTGCCGATACAACAGCAGCAGTGGAACCGTTGGTACTCGACAAACCAGTGCTCGAAGACGACTAACCTGAGTCAGCGGCTGTTTTAGCCTAGAATTTTGCGGGCTACCCAGCGGTGTCCGTTGTCATATTTCGTGCCTTGTTTTCGTGGCCGTCCGACTGCGAGTCCACCGGCAGCAGCATTGAGCAACAAGTGTTTTCCGACAAATTTTGCGTGTGTTGCGCGGCGTTGCCATTTTTCATCCGGAATAGGCTCTGACGGATTTTCGGTACGTGCTCGTACAGCGCGCCACATGCCGGTTGCAGCCATACCCAGAGCAGATCGGCGATAGGTTTCCGAGTTCCGTGATTCATGGGTTGCACGGTGTGCAGAGAGCATCGTTGCATAGCGGTCGTACGGCCTGCCAAACATATGTTGTCCGGAAACCTCGCGCTCTGCAAAGCTAAACATCCGGGAAGCGTCATTCATGAGGGTTTGCGAAGGGCAATCGGTACGAGTGGCGCGTAAAGCAAACGTGCGCCCATGTAATAGATAGGTAGCAGTTAGTTCGCGCAAAATGCGAGTATCTTGCTGAATGGTGTTAGCTCTTGCTATGGCGAATGCGCTGTACGATAAATCAAACCATTTGGCGACTTCCTGCTCACTTTGGCCGAGTTGTTCGGCGCGTAAACCGCCTTTGGCAGCGGCTTCGGCGGGGGCTGTCGGATCGGTTTCGGGGTCGGCGCGAAAATCAATGATGGCGCTGTCATATGCGGCAGCGGCAATTGGTAGGCCCTCTTCAGGGTTAGGTGTTATATTGGTTTGGGATTGGGCGAGTAATTCACGAGTTTTTTGCTCTAAAAGCGCTGGATCGTACGATACGTCATGTGGTGCGAATTCTATCATAATCCCCGTATTTTTACGTTATTTCTTCAGGAAGTCAATTGTAAGTGCTGCGGTCCAGCTAAAGTTATTACTTCCTAAAGGATTGCCGTTAACTGGATCGTAGTATTCGTAGAATCCGCTGCGCTCAACTAGTTCGAGCGTGCTTTCGGTGAGCGCTTCAGCATGATCACGGAATCCATAGCGATGCAGACCATCGATGATCATCCAGTTTGTGTTGATCCATGTCGGGCCTTGCCAATAGCGGTGCGAATCGAACCAGCCGGAGTTAAGAGGCGTACTTGGGATTGGATATGCAGGGCCGAACATGTGTTCGTTCTCGAGCATACGCACCAATAAATGAGCACGTTCCTTCGTAATGTGTCCGGCATATAGCGGTAATAATGTGGCAATACTCGGCTCTTTGATCAGTTTGTGTGTGATGAAATCACGCGGGTAATATTGTTCGCTATACGGATCCCACAACCCCTCAAAAGCAGTTTTAGTGAGTTCCATTCGTGCGACTAAATCAGCCGGAAGATCGGTACGTAAAAGTTTAGCGATACTCGTCAGGTGGTCATTGGCGCGAATCAAAATGCTATTAAATGCCAGGTCTTCGATAGTGAATAGTGAATGGTCTAAAATGCGGTCGATGTCATAATTTTTGCGGCGCAAGCGTCGCTGCGCGCTGTAAAGAGCAAGTGCATCGACATTGGTCATGCGCTGTTCGCGGGGCAGGTGACTGATGTCGCGCCTAAAGTGCCCGACAATTCCGTCGAGGTGGGCTTTTTCAATGCCGCGAATCCACCACGGCAGCAAATGCTCGTGCAGTTCGCTCATCCAGGGCGGTGTGTTGTCGAGTCCAGTCTCCCAGGGGTGAATCTGTAGCACCAGACCTTCGCCGTGCGGATCACGCTCGCCGTACATCCACTGGTGATAGGCAACCAAAGCCGGAAAAACCATGCGATACCAACTGCGTCGCTCAGGCAGAGCAAGCTTTTCCCCGATGCGAACAACGGCTTCAGCAACCACTGGCGGTTGGGTGATACCACTCGTGGCAACGTCGTCGGGCGAAAAGGGGTTAACCCAACTTCGCCACATAGTTCGTTTGCCAGGGTCATCGGCAAATTTTTCACGCTCATCACCGAAAATCATGTGCGGCAGCATGCCGTTGCGCCATTGACCGCGGAGTAAACTTAAGATTTCCATCTTGGCACGCTCCACATCTATGTGCCGCAGGCCGATTGCAATAAAACAACTGTCCCAGAGCCACTGATGTGGATAAAGTTGCGTCGAAGGCACCGTAAAACTGCCGCGATCGTTCGTTTCGAGTACTACTCTGGCTTGTTCAAACAGGGAACTGCTCTCGCTCATGCTTAAAAGTATAGCGCACTTTTCGTGCGCATTTGCTGTAATCTGTAATGTTTATTCTTTATTTATCGCACTTCGGGTAGTGGTGGAATTTCGGGAGGTGCTAAAGATGCTATATAGAGCTGGCTTTCATATGCGAGCCAGGCCTGCCGTTCCTCGGTTTCATTAAACGCAGCTTCGAGAGATACAGCTGCATCTTGCACTTGCTCGCTATGTTCGCCAAAAGTAGTAGCAAGAGCACTACGAGGCATGCCCAGCACGCCGCCGACCGTCAGATCTTTAGTCTTACGAGGTGCGATATCTGTCAAGATCCTTGCCGGTACTCTATCTATATCTCCCTCATAAAGCAGCGCTGCCTGTGTAACATAGGTATCTCGAGGGAGACTAAGTCGCGCATCAATAGCCTCAATGCACTCAACAGTTTTACCAAGACTAACTGGCCCGATCCCCTCTATTTGTCGTATCCGTCGTTGACCGAGTAGCATGACTTCACGAAAATTAGCGATGTGCGCACCTTCTAGTAAACCAATTGTGCGTGCCCTATGGCTTTCCGACTGCGACGTGGTCTTTTGTGGTGGGTGTCCATGCGGTCCAGGTTGCTCGAGAACGAAAAAATTAAAGGCCATGCGTAAAGGCATATCGAGCGCCCGACCAGTTATTTCATCAGAATAAGGACTTTGTTGTCGCATTGCTATCCGAGCCCGAACCCTATGTGCAGCCGAATTTATTAAGAATGGCTCAGTGGAAGTTATATCTTGAATATCGACGAAGGAAGAGAAGAGTTTAAAATCTTCCTCAGCACGATCTATGAGCCAGCCCGCTTTACGCCGTTCCGTAGGAGATGAGGTGGTGCGATGTTTCTTCCGATTGTCCCCATCATTAAATGCCCGGTGCGCAGCATAAATATTATCCCATTGGGTGTAGGGCGGCATGCGTTTCTCAGTCATAACAGATGATTATGTCAGGTATAAGTCACCTCGGCAAGTTCTATCACATGGCTACTTGACATTAAATGGTACCTTGTATAACATAGTACTGTATGGAAAATAATACAGCAGGTAATTCATTCGTCGAACAGTCTGAAACCCAGATGCGTAAAGGTATGTTGGTGTATTGTGTATTGCTGCTTTGCAAAGATGGCAAAGTGTACAGCTCGCAAATCATCAACCGTATGCATCAGGCCGAATTGATCGTTGTCGAAGGTACATTATATCCGCTGCTCAGCCGCTTAGCGCGCGATGGGCTTTTGGGATACGAATGGCGTGAATCCGAGCAAGGGCCTCCGCGCAAGTACTACTGGCTCACCGATAAAGGCGGTGAGGCATTGGACGCGCTTACACAGACCCATCGTCGGCTGAACGCATCAATCAGCGCTTTAGAGAAAGGGAAAGCATGAACGAAATTAAACATATCCACCTGGGCCGACAGTCGTTTACGATTTCGGTCGAGGCCTACAAAGAACTGCACGACTATTTAGGCGAAATCAAAGCGCAAGTCGGCAAAGCGAGCGGCGATGTCGTTGATGAAGTTGAGCTGCGTATGGCCGAACTTCTGACCGAACGTGGTGTAACTGACGAAAAAGTGGTGTTGGCCGAAGACGTCAAATACCTCAAAGAACAACTGGGCGAGCCGCACGACTTCAAAGATGAAGACGAAGAACAGGCCGAAACGACTGACAAAACTGAAGACGGTGCGCCAAAGCGACTGTTCCGTGATAATGATCGTGCGATGTTCGCTGGTGTTGCAGCGGGGCTTTCGGCTTTCTTCGGTGTCGATGTGACGATCATACGTTTAATCTTTATCCTGCTGACATTTTTCGGCGGAAGTGGCATTGTGATTTACATCGTCCTGTGGCTTATCGTACCTGAAGCTCGAACGAGTAGTGAGCGATTACAAATGCGGGGAAAAGCCGTCACGGTCGATAGCCTAAAGGAAGTTATCGACCGTGCGAATATTTCCGGTGCTGCCGAACGAGTGGGGAAAGTAAGTCAGCAAATTGGGGTCGGAATTGGTCGCCAGCTCAGTAAAATCATTGAAACATGTGCGAAGATTTTGCTGGGAATAACTGGCTCGGTGATCATGCTTGCGGCCGGAGCATTGTTTGTTGGCGCGAGCATCGCAAGCGCGTACATGCTGATTCATGGCGGCAAAATGGCGGATCAAGTGGTCTTCCCGGTTGGCGCCGAGGCCGTGGCGGGCGTTCTGTGCGCTATGGTCGTGCTCTATGCGCTCGCTCTGTTACTCATGGTTGCGGGCCTATCGATGGCTAGGCGCAAAACGGTCGTTCGCGGCTGGGTAGTTGCGGCTACGATCGGGGTATTCTTGATCGCCGGTGGACTTGGGACGGCGTTCGGGTTTGACATCGCGCCACAAATTCGAGACAAATATCGCGCGTTGCATCATACGCAAACGACTGCGGTACAGCCATTTTCTAAACTCAACGTTATAGGCAAGGATGTGAAATTCGACTTTGTGCCTGACGACAAATATTCCGTCGAAGTAGCTTATTTTGGGAAAACCAATAAAGTCAGTGACATCACACAAAAAGTAGATGACGACACATTAACAGTGGACACCACGAAGTACACAAACGAAGGTGAAAAATGCGTGACATTCTGTTTGTACAGTGGCGATTGGCTCACTGTAAAAATTCACGCCCCGACACTACAAGTGGCGAATGTGAGGGGTCAGAATGTCTCACTGGGCTTTAGCTCGGACTTTCATGCTGACAAGTTGGCGGTAGCGGTTAGTGAACGGGCGATAGTGAGCCTCGACAATCTACAAATCGCAAAAATATCGGTCGATGCCACTGGTCAAGTCAGGACACGACACGCAGCACTCGAGGGTATCACTAACGGTAATCAGTTCAATACCATAGGCATCACAGAGTCGAATATCAACATCGATAGCGCTCGTGAAGTGAACGTGACAACCCAAGATAACGGCACCTGCATGCCGAGCCAGAGCACGGTGTTCTTGCAAAAAGTGCCGCAGACATTAACTGTTAATGGCGCAAAGATTGAGCCACCGACACGAAATACGTTAGAGAGGCTTTGGAGCGCCAACGGCCCGAATGTGTACAACTGTGTTGTGGTGGATGGTGACGAAGACCACGAGTTCTAATTACAACTAACGATAATTGGTGAACTGCAACGCGAAATCGAAATCCTGAGATTTCAGGAGTGCGATAACTGCTTGCAGTTCATCTTTGCTGTTACTGGTAACGCGCACGGCGTCACCTTGAATTTGCGTTTTAGCCTTGGGCAATTCGTCGCGCAGTAGTTTGGTGATTTTCTTGGCTTTGTCTTGGTCGAGGCCTTGCTTGAACGGAACTTCCTTAGTGGATTTTAGATTGCTTTCGGTAATTTCTCGCGTGATATCGAGGGTTTTCTGGCTTTGACCACGGGCCGCCAGTTTTTTGCGGATAATATCGAGAATGGCGTCGATTTGCCACTCACCGTTACCGGTAATTTTAAAGCCGATTTTATCACCGTTAAGCCACTCGATCGCCGCCGGTGTGCCTTTAAAATCGTAGCGGCTTTGGAGTTCGCGCACTACTTGATCGAAGACATTGTTCATCTCCGCTTTGTCGTATTCGCTCACAATATCGAAAGAAAAATTTGCCATAGCTTTTAGTATACCGCGAATTGTCTAGCCCCTCGCGATACGTGATGTGCAAAAGTTTTCTAACAGAGAGGAGTGCGCTATACTAAACGCATATGAATTATCAAAACGCACGTATTGCTGATGTTGCCGAGATGCTGGTTGCGCGCCTCGAAACACTAGAACAAAAGACCGACATTTTAAAGGCGCCGGAACTGCGCGGTTTGTACGCCGAAATTCCGACTTTGCCTGCTGAAGAACGTGGGGCGTTTGGTAAAGAAATCAATATTTTGAAGCAGGTGCTCGAATCCGAGATCGCGAAATATCAGGAAAAAGCTGAGGCTTTACCGCCAATCGATGTCACGGCGCCATTCGATATCAACGTGTCGGCCGATAAACGACCTCAGTTGCTGCCTGCCGAAAACGGTACGATTCATCCACTGATGCGTGAGCTTACTACGGTTTTGGATACGTTTTCGCGTATGGGATTTTCGGTGGCGGAATCACCGGAACTCGACGACGATTATCATATGTTCACCAGTTTGAACTTCCCCGAAGATCATCCGGCTCGCGACGATTACGATACTTTCATGACCACGCAAACCGACAAAAACGGCAAACGATTCATCGCGCCGGCGCACACCAGCACCATGCAAAATCGCGTGCTTCAGGAACATCGCGGGAATCTTGAAAAAGGTGAACCGATCGCGGTTGTTATTCCCGGCCGCGTGTTCCGCAACGAAGATCTCGACGCACGGCACGAGCACACGTTTTATCAGTTTGAAGGTGTGTATGTTGACAAAGGCATTCACGCCGGCAATCTGATCGCGACGCTCAAAACGTTTTTGCAGGATTATTACAAACAAGAGCTCGAAGTTAAGACGCAACCGTTTTACTTTCCATTTACCGAACCAAGTTTCGAATTTGCATTGAGCTGTCCGTTCTGTCAAAAGAAGGGCTGTAATGTGTGTAGCTACACCGGTTGGATCGAATTGCTTGGCTGTGGCATGATTCACCCGAATGTACTGAAAATGGCTGGCATTGACCCCGAAGTTTATACCGGTTTTGCCTGGGGCAGTGGCGTCGAACGACTCGTCATGATGAAATATAATATCGAAGATATCCGGTACTTCCAAAGCGGTAAACTTGATTTCTTGAGGCAATTCTAATGGCTGAACAAACTATCTTTGACAAAATTGTAGCGCGTGAAATTCCTTCGTACGTGGTGTATGAAGATGATTTGTACATGGCGTTCTTGACGCCGTTCGCCAACACGCCCGGCGTAACAGTGGTTATTCCAAAACAAAACCCCGGTGAATATGTATTTGATCTTGATGACGAGCAAATTGCCGGACTGATGAGCGCTGCCAAAAAAACCGCCAAACTGCTTGAAAAAGGTTTAGATGTTTCACGCGTGGCCGTCGTGTTTGAAGGCGAAGCCGTACCACACGTGCACATCAAGCTGTATCCAATGCACAAATTTGCCGCTGATCGCAGCAATTTTCCTAAAATGCAGGCGTTTTTCCCCAGTTATCCCGGCTATATCGCCACCTTTGAAGGGCCAAAAATGAACGACGAGCAACTCACCGAAATCCAGCAGAAAATTATCGAGGCAAGCAAGTAATGAAAGTCAGCATCAACTCAATCAAAGGAATTAACGAACGCTACGAATGTGCGGGCGATATTGCGCCGGACGGCGTGGAAGCGCTTGCCGAAAAGATCGGCGCGCAGCTTGGGGCGATCGAAGAAGTTATTGATTTTGGTTCGAAATACGAAGGTGTGATCGTCGCACAGATTGTTTCGGTTGAAGATCATCCTGACGCCGATCGGCTGCACATTTGCCGAATTGACGACGGTGGAAAGGTCGAAGGTTTGGAGCGTGATGAAGACAACCTCGTACAAGTTGTGTGCGGCGCGCCGAATGTGCGTGACGGCATGTTGGTTGCGTGGCTTCCTCCTGGATCAACAGTGCCGGAAACTTTTGGAAGTGACGATCCATTTGTGCTTGAAGCACGTGCTCTCCGCGGCGTTAAGAGTAACGGCATGCTTGCGAGTCCGCGCGAGCTTGCAATGGGCGATAGCCACGACGGTATCTTAGAAATCACCCAAGAAATTGCGCCGGGAACCTCCTTTGCTGACGCATATCATGTGCGCGGCGACGTGATTTTCGACATCGAAAACAAGATGTTTACGCATCGACCGGACTGCTTTGGTATTTTGGGTGTTGACCGCGAGGTTGCAGGAATTCAAGGCATGCCGTTCAAGAGTCCGGCCTGGTACACATTGAACCCTGAATTTCCCGCTGCCGACAGCGAGGAATTGCCGCTCGAGATTCGTAACGAACTGCCCGACTTAGTCCCTCGTTTTACGGCAGTTGCCATGCGTGACATTACAGTTAAGCCAAGCCCGCTGTTCATTCAACTCGAACTCATCAAAGCCGGCATGCGCCCGATCAACAATATCGTGGACTACACGAACTTTTTCATGCTCGAAACAGGCCAACCATTACACGCCTATGATTACGACAAATTACGCGCACAAGATGGCAACGCTGATCACGCTACAATTGTCGTTCGACACCCGAACGAAGGTGAAAAAATCACATTACTCAATGGCAAAGAAGTTGAGCCACGCAACGAAGCAATTATGATCGCAACAGCTGATACATTGATCGGTATTGGCGGCGTGATGGGCGGAGCCGACACCGAAGTCGACGAAAATACAAAGAATATTGTGATCGAGTGCGCGAATTTCGACATGTATTCGATTCGCCGTACCTCTATGACGCACGGATTGTTTACCGACGCGGTTTCACGATTCAACAAAGGCCAATCGCCGCTGCAAAACCTCGCGGTGCTAGCCAAAATTGTTGACGAAATTCGCCGTTTTGCCGATGGAAAAGTTGCTGGCGCGGTAATCGACGACAATCATGTTTTAGAGGCAACCGAGCGCGGGTCACTGTATGAGCCCGTCACCGTCACTGCTGAATTTGTGAACACGCGACTTGGTTTTGCGCTCTCGGCCGAAGATATGGCGACGCTTTTGACGAACGTGGAATTTACCGTAGCAGTTGATGGCGAAACGCTTACTGTACAGGCGCCGTTTTGGCGAACAGATATCGAAATGCCCGAAGATGTAGTTGAGGAAATTGGTCGTCTGTATGGATTTGATCATTTGCCGCTCGAATTGCCCCGCCGATCGATTACGCCGGCGCCAATTAATCGGCTCCTTGCTTTTAAATCGCGTCTGCGTACCATTTTACGCAACGCCGGCGCCAACGAAGTTCTGACCTATAGTTTTGTGCACGGTGATTTGCTCGACAAAGTTGGCCAAAAACGCGATGAAGCGTTTCAGTTGAGCAACGCACTCAGTCCTGATTTGCAATATTACCGCCTCACGGGATTGCCAAGCCTGCTCGATAAAGTACATGCGAACATCAAAGCTGGATACAACGAATTTGCGTTGTTTGAGATCAGTAAAACGCACGATCTTGCTGCGATGGATGAAGACGGGTTGCCGCTCGAACTCGACAATCTGGCGCTTGTGTATGCGGCGGGCAAGACCGACAAACCAGGGGCGGCTTATTATGAAGCTCGCCGTTTCCTGACGCACATCGCCAACGAAATCGGTGTTGAACTCAGCTTTCAAAAAGTTGCTGGTTTTGACGCACCACAAGCAGTACCGTTTGACCCAAATCGCATGGCAATGGTAACAATCAAGGGTGAGGAAACCGGTTTTGGCATGATTGGTGAGTTTAAGCCAAGTGTGCGCAAGGCACTCAAATTGCCCGAAAAATCTGCCGGCTTTGAGATCGGCTATGGCGCGCTCATACAATATGCGCAAAATCTGTACACGCCGTTGCCTCGCTTTCCGCAAATTGCCCAAGACATCTGTTTACGCGTCAAAAACGATATTACCTATCAGCAGGTTTTTGACCTTGCCTGGAATGCGTTGCAGGGCCAAACGCCTGATACAACATTGTGCTCGCTGCATCCACTCGATATATATCAGCGCGAAGGCGAGCCGGATTACAAGCAGATCACTTTGCACTTAACCGTTGCGTCATATGAACGCACACTAACCGATCAAGAAGTTACGAAGATACTCGACCACATTGCCGAGCTCGCCAAAAGCGAATTTGGCGCCGATCGTATCTAGAAAAAACGAGACAGCGCAACGAATCTTGTGCTAGTATGAACGCATGAAAGAGCTTGGGCGGATTTTTCGCTTTACCAAAGTTTTGTCACCGTACTACGCCGGTGTTGCGGCGTTTTCTATTCTAGTCGCTGCCATGAGCCAGATGCAGCCACTGTTAACAAAACCGGCAATCGACGAAGTCACAAAGCTCGTTAAGGGCGATCCTGCGAACATCAAGTTGGTCGCATTTTTGGCGGTGATGATTTTTGTCACCGATGTCGCCGGTACGTTTTTCAGTAACATTGGCGGCTATATTGGTGACTTGCTATCTGCCAAATTGCAGCGATTCATGAGTCTTCGCTACTACGAGCATATCTTGAGCTTGCCGCAGCGCTATTTTGATACGCAGCTGAGCGGTAAAATTATCAACCGCATGAGTCGCGGTATTTCCCAGATCAGTAACTTCATGCAGATTTTTAGTAATAACTTTTTGCAGTTCATTTTTAGTACGGTGTTTTCACTTGCTATTATTGCGTATTACAGCTGGGAAGTGGCGGTGATGCTCTTTATGCTTTATCCGATATTTATCTTTTTAACGGGTAAAACCAGTGGCAAATGGCAGGATTACCAAGCGAAGATTAACACCGAACAAGATGTCGCGAGCGGTCGTTTTGCGGAATCAATTGGCCAGATTCGAGTTGTGAAGAGTTTTTTGCAAGAGCACCACGAACTCTCATTCTTTCGTAATCGCTTTGATACCGTGGTGCAAACAACCCGCCCACAGAGTAAATTTTGGCATAAACGCGACGTCTTAAGACGGTTGGTTCTGAATGCTATTTTCCTGGCTGTGTTCGCCTTTATTTTTATCGAAACAGCGCATGGCAAATATTCGATCAGTACGATGGTGTTACTCATCCAATATGCGTTATTGATTCGCATACCAATTTTCAGTATCAGTTTCTTGGTTGATAATACGCAGCGCGCAATTGCAAACAGTAAAGACTTCTTTGAGGTCATGGACGAACAGCCTGATATTATTGACCGCGCTGGCGCACAGCCGCTCCAGATCACCAAAGCGAAAATTGCATTCGACCACGTTGATTTCGGTTATGATCGCACCAAACAAGTATTACATGACATCAATGTGACGATCGAACCTGATACTAAAGTTGCGCTTGTCGGTGAAAGTGGTGAAGGCAAAACTACGCTCACAAATCTGGTGTTACGGCTTTATGAGGTTACGAACGGCACGATTCGCATTGACGACCAAGATATCAATCAAGTGACGCAAGCGAGTTTGCGCGGTGCAATCGGTGTTGTTTTCCAAGAGCCGGCATTGTTTAGCGGCACGATTCGCGAAAATATCTCGTATGCGAACAAAGATGCTACCGACGAACAAGTTATGGAAGCTGCAAAAGCGGCGAATGCTCACGAATTTGTGAGCAAACTTGAAAACGGCTATGACACGGAAATTGGGGAGCGGGGGCTCAAACTGAGTGGCGGGCAAAAACAGCGTATTGCCATTGCGCGTGCGCTGCTCAAAGATGCGCCGATTCTAATCCTCGACGAAGCAACGAGTAGTCTCGACAGCAAGAGTGAACGCATGGTCCAGGAAGCGCTCGAGCGCCTAATGAAAGGCCGAACGACGCTTATTATTGCGCACCGTTTGAGCACGATTCAGAATGTTGACCAGATTATTACGCTGAGCAATGGTCGCGTCGACGAAGTCGGTACACCAGCGAAACTCAGCAAATCGAACGGTATTTATGCACAACTTCTCGCCCTCCAACAGGGGCACTCGGCCAAGGATCAGAAGAAGCTGAAAGAATACGAAATTGCCGGCTAGTCAGCGCCCGATTTTTCCGTATAATAAAGTCATATGAGACAAGCGGTGCGAGCAATAATTACGCGTGGTGATGATCTATTGGTCATGAAGCGCAACAAATTTGGACAGGAATATTACACCTTACTAGGCGGCGGGATTGAGCATGGAGAAACACCAGAACAGTCTCTTGTCCGTGAAGTCGGCGAAGAATCGATGCTGCGTGTACTGTCAGCGCGACATGTATACACCGAAGAAGCTGGCCATCCATACGGCACACAGTACATCTTTTTATGTGAGTATGCCGGCGGCGAACCTCAGTTAGCGGCACATTCCGAAGAATTGGGTCTTAATCAGCTTGGTCAAAACCTGCATCAGCCGATGTGGTTACCATTCGCAATGTTACCCAAAGTAACTTTTCGCTCGGAAGCGCTCAAATATACTTTAATTGATGCACTGAAGAACGGGTTTCCGGAGCAGCCGGAGATGATTGATCCAGATAAATATCACCATGAAATTCACAGTAAGGGAGCACGATAATGGCACGCACAAAAGAACGGGTCGTCGCTTTGGTAGGCGCGATCGTATTTTTAACGACATCACTTGGTTTGAGTTTTGCAGTCGTATTTCAAATGATTCAGGACGGGCGAAACAAGAATAACAGCAGTCAGTCCGAGAACACCAGCAAAACAAAATTGGCTGGGACGCAATTGCAAAGCTTCACGCCTGTTGCAAAGATCGACGCATTACAAACTGTCGACACTACGCCTGGTACCGGTCAAGAAGTTAAAGCAGGCGACACCGTGACCGTAGATTACACCGGTGCGGTGGCTGCAACGGGTAAGATTTTTCAAAGCTCGCTCGACAGCGGACAGCCGATCCCACTCACCCTGGCTCAAGGATCAGTTATTGATGGCTGGGTCGAAGGCATTCCCGGCATGAAAGTCGGTGGTACGCGCCGGTTGCTGATTCCGGCCGCCAAAGCCTATGCAGCCAACCCGCCACAAGGCTCGAACATTCCGGCAAATGCCGACTTGGTGTTCGATGTCACTGTGAAAGCAATTGGCGGTAAATAGCGTAAAAAACACAATATGTAGCGCGCTTGCATAACGCCGGCACGCCACATATAATAAAAAGCATAAGCTAAAACAACAAGAGGGTGAAGAGATATGGTCAAAAATATTACTATTTTTACGCGGACAACTTGTGCATATTGTCCAATGGTTAAAAAATATTTATCGGCCAAAGGCTTCAGCTATGATGTTGTGAACCTCGACGAGAATCCTGAACGACAAGCAGAAGCAATTGAAGTTTCTGGTGCTTTCACTGTTCCCGTCACGGTTATTACCAAAGAAGACGACAAGCGCGAAGTGGTAGTTGGTTTCAATCTGGCTAAGCTTGCGCCAGCAGTTTCGTAAATCATAACGCCACAGTGCGCGCCTAAAGATAGGATAACAACATGGCAGACGACACAAATAATACTGTTCACGACGTAATTATGGTCGGTGCGGGACCTGCGGCGCTCAGTGCGGCAATTTATACGACCCGAGAAGATATCGAGACGTTATTATTCGAACGAGCAGTGCCAGGTGGTTTGGCAGCGATTACGGACTGGGTCGATAACTATCCGGGTTTTCCCGAAGGCCTTGCTGGACTCGATCTGGCTGAAAGTTTGCGTAAACAAGCGGAACGTTTCGGCGCGGTTATCGAACTCGGCGAAGTTACGAAAATTATTGATGAGGGCGAACTCAAGCGACTCGAAACAACCAGTGGCGACATGCTTACTCGCGCAGTTTTGATTGCGACAGGCAGTGATTACAAAAAAATCGGTGTACCTGGCGAGAAAGAATATTATGGCCGTGGCGTTCACTACTGTGCAACCTGCGATGGGGCTTATTACCGCGACAAAAAATTAGTTATTGTCGGCGGCGGTAACTCGGCTGTACAGGAAGCGATCTTTTTGACACGTTTTGCGTCTCATATTGACTTGTTGGTTCGTGGTGAAAAATTCCGCGCCTCCGATGTGCTGCAGCGCGAGCTTAAAAAACACACCGATAAAATTACCGTACATTTCAACACAACCACCGACGAAATTGTTGGTGACGCCGAGAAAAAAGTTGAAAAAGTCGTCGGTACTGATACAACTACCGGCAATAAAGTGGAATTCCCGACCGATGGCGTGTTTGTATTCGTAGGTTTGAAACCAAATAGCGAATTTTTGCACACCTCGGGGATTGATCTCGACGAAATCGGCTTCGTTAAAACCGACATGCATTTGCAGACCAGTATGAAAGGCGTGTTTGCTGCGGGTGATATTCGCAGTGGCGCCACCATGCAAATCGCAAGCGCCACCGGTGAAGGCGCGACGGCAGCGTTGCTTATGCGCGAATATTTGGAAGGAACCCCGGCAGCGGCCGAAGGTGAGTCCGTGGGCGCGGTTGCCACCGACACCATGCAACACGAACAGGCCGGAGACCAAAACAAGTCGTAAAGACGCTAAAAACTCTTGTAACCAGGAAAATAATCGGTCACAACGCGGTGTTTATCGACGCCGTGTTGTTCTAATTCTTTGGTAAGCGCCTCGGCGAGCGGCTCCGGCCCGGATACATAGAACATTTTCTTGTCCTTATCATCGCCTGCAATTTCTAAGATATCAGTGACGGTAACGGAACCCGTGCGGCCTTTCCAACCGATTGATGCATATTTTGGAATTGCGACATAATCAATGTCATAGGTTGCGAAAAGGTCACGAAACGGCATCTGGTCAAAGTGTTCGGAAATATAAATAAGTTGGATATCTCGTTTCTGACCGGTGTCGTGCAAATATTTCAGAATGCTGTGAATCGGCGTGATGCCCATGCCGCCGGCAACAAAAACCAACGGAATAGTCGCATCTTTTTGCAAGACGACATCACCCCTTGGATCGGCGAGCTTCAATTCGGTGCCATGTTTGAGCGCACGGAGGTGCTCTTTAAAAGTGCTGCCATCTTCGTCGGCAAATTTTGTCGTGATGCTAATACGCTTATCGGTTGGCGATGACGACAAAGTGAACCAGCGTTTTTGGCCGCGATCATCGTGACCTTCGTGTGGCAGATACATCTCAATAAATTGCCCAGCAACGTAATCGACAGGTTTTACCGGCTTAAACCAAAAGGTGTAGATATTGCGGGCAAGCAATTCCTTGTGCTCAAACACTACATTCATGCTTGTTCCTTGTGCAGAAAATTATCAGGTCGATCGGTAATGACGCCAGCGAGACCAAAACGTTCCCACCGCTGTGCTTTTTTAGGGTCATTTAAAGTGTAGACGTACAAATTGTAACCCCGGTGATGCATACTCGCAATAAAACCGGACCACATAAATTTGTAATTCATGGTAATGCGTTTGGTGCCAAGTTGGCGGGCTCGCCAGACAGCATGCAGACCCGACCAGGCCTCGATGACAGTGGTAGGAAGTTGAGGCAGCGCCTTGTGGAGCGCCCACAAAGTCTTCTGGCTTTTAGAGCCAAGAACAAGTTGTTGTGCGTCCCAGTTTTCATCTAATAGTTGCTGTAGTACTTCGACGACAGAACCAGTGTTTACGTGGGGTTTTACTTCGATCATGACCGGCGTGCGTTGATTGACGTGTCGTAAAGCTTCTTCGAGGGTCGGAAGGTCGGGCTTTACAGCGCGTAGGTTTTTTAGTGTCGTTTCGGCGATGACCAATGATGTTCCGTCGTCCTGCACAATCTGGGGGTCGTGCACCAACACAGGAACGCCGTCGCTTGTAACGCGGATGTCGATTTCGATGCCATCAACACCAAGCGCAATTGCTGCGTCGATGCTTGCTAACGTGTTTTCGGGCGCAAGTCCTCGTGCGCCACGATGTCCGATAATCGTTGTCATAATACCTCTTAAAGTGTACAATAAAGCCGAAGAAAACTAGTCATTTGTAGGTAAAAAGGAGTTTGTTCATGGCTGATTTTAATCTAGTGCTCACCGTCGGTGATTGGCAAAATGGAAGTGTTAACACTGTCATTGAGATTCCGCAGGGCTCAATGCTCAAAGTTGAATGGGATCGTAAGCGCGCCGCGTTTATGCTCGACCGTGTTGAGCCGGCTATTTTTGCAAAGCCAGTAAACTATGGTTTTATTCCGCAAACTTTGGACGATGATGGTGACGAACTCGACACCCTTGTTGTTTGTGACGAACCAATTCCAACCGGTGTTTGGCTTGAAGCAAAAGTAATTGGTGTCTTGAAATTCGAAGACGGCGGCGAGATGGATCACAAAATTGTGGTGGTCCCTATGGACGACCGTAACACCGGTGACAGCATTAACTCGCTCGAAGATCTTGGTACTCGCTGGCAAGAAAAAATCACGCATCACTTTACGCACTACAAAGATCTCAAAAAGCCCGGCACAACTATTGTTCAGGGCTGGGGCGACATCGAAGAAGCCAAAAAGGTGATCGAAGAGTCGATCGAGCGCTGGAACAACCGCGAACAGTAATGTGACGTTACTCGGACAATAACCACTTTTTACTCAAAAGCAAGGTATATCGCCGGCTATGTAACCCATGTGATCGCGCGCAGTTTGCGGTATTCCATCCGCAGTGTTTGAGCACGACACATGGGTTACATAGTCGAGTAGTAGATTTACGCACGCTTTTATAACTTGCATACTCCCGTGCCACCTCGTACAATAGAAAAAAGCATAAGCGAGTATTCGAGGGGGAGTACATGAAAACACGGCTGGCAATTAACGGTTTCGGGCGCATCGGTCGCAACGCATTTAAGATTGCATTTGACCGCAATGACGTCGAAATTGTGGCCATCAACGACCTTACCGACAACAAGACGCTCGCGTACTTGCTCAAGCACGACAGTAATTACGGCACCTATGGCAATGATGTCGTGGCCGACGATGATGGTTTACGCGTAAATGACAAAAAGATCAAAGTTTTTGCCGAAAAAGACCCCGCTGCTTTGCCTTGGAAAGATCTAAAAGTTGATGTCGTAATTGAATCGACTGGATTTTTTGTGGAACCCGATAAAGCTCGTGCCCACATCACCGCTGGCGCTAAAAAGGTGGTGATCTCGGCTCCGGCCAAGGGTGACAGCGCCAATACCGCTGAAACCATTGTGCTTGGTGTGAACGAAGATAAGCTCGAAGGTTCGGGTGATGTTATCAGTAACGCCTCTTGCACGACTAACTGTATTACGCCGGTCGCCGCAGTTATGGAGAGCACCTTTGGTATCGACAAACTAATGATGACGACTATCCACAGCTACACTGCGAGCCAACATTTGCAGGACGGTCCAGGCAAAAACTTCCGCGAGGACCGTGCCGGTGCTCAAAACATCGTTCCTACAACTACTGGTGCTTCAATTGCTGCTGCGAAAGCTTTGCCGGCATTGCAGGGCATGTTCGGTGGATTCGAAGTGCGTGTTCCTACCCCTGTTGTTTCGCTCGCTGACTTCGTTATTTTGACGAAGCGCAACGTTTCTGTTGATGAAGTGAACGAAGCCTTCAAAAAGGCCGCCGCCGAGCCCTATTACCAAGGTATTTTGGGTGTTACCGAAGAAGAACTCGTAAGTAGCGACTTTATTGGCAACAGTCATTCTGCAATTGTCGACCTCAATATTACTGCGGTTGTTGGCGGGAATATGGTGAAAGTCGCCGCCTGGTATGACAATGAATGGGGTTACAGTAATCGTCTCGTTGAAGTAAGTGCGGACTCCGGCCGCTTGCTCCACCAAAAAGAACAACACGACCACGAATAAAGCGAGGTGCAATGAAAATTTATCTCGGTTCTGACCACAACGGTTTTGCGCTTAAGCAAGATTTAATTACGATGCTCGAAAAATCAGAGCATGAGGTTATTGATACGGGTGACCAAACCCTTCAGCCCGACGATGACTTCCCGCAGTTCGCAAAACAAACGGCCGAGGCTTTGCTAGCCGACGGATCGGCTGAGGCGCGCGGCATTCTTATTTGTGGAAGTGGCCAGGGCATGTGCATGGCGGCTAATCGCTTTAAAGGAATCAGGGCAAGTTTAGTATGGGATGTTGCCGAAGCGCGCATGGCGCGTAACGACGATGACAGTAATGTGCTATGTTTGCCCGCGCGATTGCTTAAAACCGAAGAAGCCGAAACGGTTGTCAACGCATGGCTGGCAACGCCTTTTGCCGGTGCGAGCCGGTTCAAACGCCGCATCCAACAGCTTGACAATCTTTCTTAAGCTTGTATAGTAGTTGCATGACTGAAAAACTAGGAGTTGTCGCTGAGACTGATAGCGATGATGAAGTGGCGTTTACCTTCCAATCCATCATGGATAGCTACGCCAAAGCTTTCGAGGCGCGTAAACGGGGCGAACCCCGGGCGTTTGCCGGCGTTATTGATCACATGAAAACAGGTTTTCCGACACTTTCTTTCGACGCTTATAAAAAGTTAATGGTGGAATCGGCCTATGCAAGTGCGATGGCAAACGTTGTACCATGGGATCCGTCCCGGCAGTATGGTGCTACGCAAGCATATGCGCAGGCATTCCTGTGGGGAAAGCAGACATTTCCATTTGCGCTCGAGGCTGGCGGTGAAGTGGCTGAACAGATACAGGGCGTCATGGAAGACGTTGAGGCACGGCGCGATGCTCTACAGTCAGCACCAGGAGCTCTTCCCGGGTTCGGCGCTGCTAGCGGTGAAGAGGTAACTGGATAATGAGTGAATTTCCAAAAACTCCCGAGGATTCTGGCGCTGACAGGCGTATTCCTGGCGACATGAGTGCATTGAGTGAAGACATTATAGAGGCTGCCGAGCAAATCACAGCTGAAACCGCCAACGGCAAACCAGGCGACACACCTTCTGCCATGCAAGGCATGAACCGACGTTCTATATTGTTCGATGCAATGGTAGCCGCAGAACAACTGCGCGCACTTGGCCCTGACGCTCCTGACGGCCGCCTAGAAATTTAAAGCATTCCACGCAAAATCTACGCGATTTTACATTTTAGACTCCAATTTTTTAACCACAACCGGTATGATAAGGAGGATGAAACCAACCGTTTGTCCTGCTATTCTTGCCAGCGACCCGCACGACTTCCGTGCACAGATGGAAAGCGCGTCAAAATTTGCCGTGCGTTTGCATATTGATTTGTCTGACGGGTTGTTCGCGCCAACCAAAACGATTCCGATTGATCAAATTTGGTGGCCCGGCGGTGTGCGCGCCGATTTACACGTTATGCACAAACGGCCGTTTAACCATTTGCGAGCGATGTTAGCACTCCAGCCGCAGATGATTATTGTTCATGCCGAAGCTGACGGCGATTTTGAAGCGTTCGCCAAACGAGCCCACGAGCGTGGGGTACAAACGGGAGTGGCCTTACTGCCGGGAACAAGACCGGAAATCTTGCAGCAGGCGATTAAAGATATTGATCATGTTTTGATTTTTTCTGGCTCACTGGGGCGTTACGGCGGCAAAGCCGACCTCAGCTTACTCGAGAAAGTGAACATTCTAAAAACAATGAAACCGCAAATTGAAATCGGCTGGGATGGCGGCGTGAACGACGAAAATGCCAAGGCATTGGCCGATGGCGGTATCGAAGTTTTAAATGTTGGCGGCTATATTCACCACGCCGATGACCAAGCTGCGGCATATCACAGATTGCGAGTTGCTATAGATAATCCGGTGTAGCGAGATTGCCGTGGTAAGTGAGAGGATATGGCTGAAAATGCGCGAGGTCACCATTTTCGAGTCGAATATCTAATACGTTACCCATAAAGTGCTGTCCGCCGCCAGATACTAACTCTACTGTGTTCAAGAAGGATACGACGTCGTTTGGATTCGAAGGATCATATGCACCCACGATGCTAATGTCGGGTGTCTTTATAAGTCCTGGTGCATTTGTATTTTCGATTAAAGGCTTAGCCGCAACGTGAATTGCCGTTAGTTTAAAATCTTTAAAGTCGAGCAGCGAGCATAAGCTCGTAAATGTTTCACCTGTTATAGCGTCGGGATAACTGAGTGTCCGGTGCGACGAGGCTTCCGGATCAATGACATACCCGTTTATAGTGAAAAAGAGGATAATCAGGGCGTCTTCCTCTGTAGCGTTGTTCTGCGCCAGCATTGGCTTTGGCATTATCACGAGGGGTTAAGCTGATAATACGAGAAGCTGGGTGCTCAATAAGTGCAAGCTCTACCTTTTTCGTTGTATCGGCGATTTCTGCGCAACGCGCTAACTGGCCTCGTGCCGTTTTTACAGAGAGAGGGTTGCCTAGGCCAAATCCGAGAGTGCTATACATAGGCCAGCATTCTAAAATATACTTGCTAAAAAGTCAATTGGCACACAGGCACAAGCTGCTATAATCATTAGTGCAATGAAGACATATTCACTGGAAGATCTCGAACTCAAGGCGGTTGCAATCCGTGAAGACATTATCAAAATGTTGCTCGAAGCTAAAAGCGGCCACTCGGCCGGTTCACTCGGGCAAACAGATATTTTTACTGCACTCTATTTTAATGTCATGAAGCACGACCCTAAAAACCCCGACTGGGATGAGCGGGATATTCTCATCCAAAGCAATGGACACACGGTGCCGGTTCGATATGCGACGATGGCACACGCTGGCTATTTCCCGATTGCTGAACTCAAGACGTTGCGCAAATTTGGCAGTCGGCTGCAAGGTCACCCGGAACGCACCAAACTGCCCGGTTTGGAAACGACGAGTGGACCTTTGGGGAGCGGTTTGAGCCAGGCGGCCGGCATAGCGCTCGCACTTCGCATGGATAAAGCGACGCATCGCTGGGTGTACGTGACCTTGGGTGATGGCGAACTCGATGAAGGAAATATTTGGGAAGCGGCGATGCTGGTCGGCAAATACAAACTTACCAACTTGATCGCAATCGTTGACCGTAACAATATCCAGATTGATGGTCCGACTGAAAGCGTGATGCCGCTTGAAGACCTTCGCGGTAAGTGGGAAAGTTTTGGCTGGCATGTGCTTGAAATCGATGGCAACGACATTGAAGCGGTGATCGATGCCTGCAATATGGCCAAGGCAATCGTCGAAAAACCAGTGGTGATTATTGCCCACACCATTCCTGGCAAAGGTGTTGATTTTATGGAATATGATTTTCACTGGCACGGCGCTCCACCGAATGCTGACCAGGCCAAAAAAGCTTTGAAAGAACTGCGTACGTTACAAGGCCAGATCAGGAGCGAACATGAGTAATATGTTTTTGGTAGCTAATTTGCGTGATGAAGACATACAACAGGAGCCAAATCGTGCTGGTTTTGGTCGTGGTCTGGTTGCCGCCGGCAAAAAGGACGACAATGTCGTTGCGGCGTGCGCCGACTTGACGGACAGCACCAAAATCGCTGACTTTGCGAAAGCATTTCCGGAGCGTTACATCGAAATCGGTATTGCGGAACAAAACCTCGTCACTGTTGGTTCCGGCTTAGCTGCAATGGGTAAAATTCCATTTGTGGCGAGCTATGCCGCGTTTTGCCCAGGGCGTGACTGGGAGCAAATTAGAACCACGATTTGCTTGAATGATCGGCCGGTGAAGATTATTGGTGCGCACGCTGGTTTGTCAGTCGGGAAGGACGGTGCGACGCACCAAATGCTCGAAGATATTGCCTTGATGCGAGCGTTACCGAACATGGTGGTTATTGCTCCTTGCGATAGCCTTGAGGCAGAGCGTGCGGCACTCGCGATGGCAAAAGATCGCCGTCCCAACTACATGCGGTTGGCACGTGAAGCGACTCCCGTTATTACGACTGAAAAAACCCCATTCGAAATTGGCAAAGCGTATGTATATGCGCCGGGCAAAGATGTCACTGTTATCGCTACGGGCACCATGACGTACCAAGCGTTGGTTGCCGCTGATATACTCGAAAAAGAAGGCGTGTCTGTTGAGGTTATTCACTGTCCGACGATCAAGCCGCTCGACAGCGAGACGATTCTTGCCAGTGTGCGCAAAACGAACGCCGTCGTAACAATCGAAGAAGCGCAAATCACCGGTGGACTTGGCGGAGCGATCGCTGAATTATTGGGCGAAGAATATCCTGCACCACTCAAACGTGTGGGCATGAAAGATCATTTTGGAGAATCGGGCGAGCCTAATGAGTTGCTTGAGCACTTTGGACTCACTGCTACGCATGTCGCGTTAGCTGTGCATCAAGTGCTTGATCGTAAACGATCATAGTAGTTATTAGTTACTACGCACGCAATTTCATAGCGTAGCGCGTGTTAATTCGCGCCAGGGAATCGCACGAGCGCGTGCTCGGCGATGTAATCGCTAGGGATTGTTATGCCAGGAGCGGGCGCACAGTATGGATCCTCGGGACGAGGGTTAGGAAGCGCCTCAACAGGGCTAATTACAGGGTCGATATGTAATGTGCCTTTTTGGTTCGGCGCACCCGGTTCACACCATATGGCTAACGGTGTAAGTGGAACATCTTTGAGAACTGGATCGGCGTCCATGGCATCACGGTTTGCTGCAGGGATAAAAACACCGGCTTCAGGTGGGATGTGCTCGGTGATAACACTTGGCATGCGCTGCTGATCACTGTTACCCAAGCCAAAACCTATGACACCACCTAGTGCGAGGCCTGCTGCAAGAGTGCCCGCATACCTTAAGACGCGTGCCCGTTGCTTCCGGTCCATCTCTGTTCGCTGTCGCGTTAAGCGCTCATTTTCACGGTGCAGCACTTCCTTTAGATGTGCGTCATCATATAAGACGGGTGGTTCATCGAGGGTAGCCTTAATTACTGGATCGACATCGTCCGGGCTTCCGGTTGGTACTAGCGGCCCGTAATCCAATCTCGGGGCGACCTCGTGTTTACCGGCTTGCTCACTCTCACCATTTCCACCTGTAGCTTCATGCCTACTCATTATGTGTGTAACTCCTATTTGCGCCTCATTATATAACGACCCGCTCAAAATGCAAGCATAAGCTGGTTGCTCTCTGCTGCAACAGTCATTATACTCAGTATTATGTCATTAACACTTCAAGAAATTCGCGATAATTGTCAGCGGGCCCGCCAGCGAATGGCGCAAGCTCGTGCCGAGCATTTTGCATTCGGCGCTTTTAATTTAGACGACGAAGCCACGCTAAAAGCGGTCGCGCAAGCCGCTCGTAACAAAAACGCTCCTGTTTTGGTCGAAGTCAGTCAGGGCGAAGTCGACGACATCGGTCTCGATAATGTTCGCGACATGGTCGACAACTTTAAGCGTGAGTATGGCGTAGAAATGTATATTAACCTCGATCATTCGCCTTCGGTCGAAGCCGCCAAAAAGGGCATTGATGCCGGGTTTGAATTTATCCACATCGACATCAGCCAGGCCGATCACGATGCGACCGATGAAGCAATCATCACAGCAACTCATGAAGTCGTGGATTACGCAGCCAAAATTAGTGGCGCCATTGTCGAGGCCGAGCCGCACTATTTTGCCGGCAGCAGCAATGTGCATAACGAAGACATTAATTACGATGAAATTAAAAAGACTTTCAGCACGCCCGAAGGTATGAGTGCGTTCGTTGAAGCGACCGGCATTGATACTTTTGCGGCAGCAATCGGCAATTTACACGGAAAATATCCCGTGCCTAAGGTGTTAGATCTGGAGTTATTGCAGCGCTTGCGCGATAGCTCGGACTGCAATATTAGCCTTCACGGCGGCAGCGACACGCCCGGTCACTACTTTGTTGACGCCGTTCGTATCGGAGTTACGAAGGTCAATATTAATTCCGACATGCGCTATGTGTATCGCAAAACACTCGAACAAGCGCTTGCTGAAAACCCCAACGAATATTCGGTCGCAAAGTTGATCAAAGAAAAGGTCGTCGACGCGGTGCGCGAAGTTGTCGAGAGTAAAATCGAAATGTTTAATTCGGCTGGCAAAGCCCAGCCTTAGCGCGTCAAGAGACTATATCTCGCGAAAAGGGTGCTCGGTCACATTCCCATAAGTATCCGGCGACTTCTGCTTGCAGACTCCAAAGCTCTTCAAATTGCTGTTTCATAAGTGTTATGGGACATCCGATGGTGGGCTCGCCATAGAGAGATTGTAGGTCTTGCATCGGCGTGGCCTCTTGCAATAGTCCGCTCGACAGATTGACGCCAGGCGAAATCATAGGATTGTGCGGTTCGCGCAAGCCAAAAGCCATATTGCCGTCCGTAAAACTGCGAGCTATGACATCACTTGGTTGCATAACAGCGCTGGCTACCCCGATGAGCATACTCCCATCGGGCATATCGATTTCGGGATTTTTCGCCATTTCACGCTCGCTGGCCACGAGCTGGTCGACACTGCGCATTGCCATATTCCAAGGGATACTAAAACTGTTCTTTGCGAGGCGAACGCCCGCTTGCTGTGTTGGCAGCGGAACATTATGGGCGCGCGCTAATTGCGGTATATTTCTAAGGAAAAACATAGCAAAGTTGGCATAGGTGATTCCGCCCGACTCCAGTTGCCTTGCGGTAGATAAGGTGCGTATGCCGAGCAACTCGGATTTCAACTTGTTAAGTGCTTCGTTCTCTTGAAATTCTGGCTGATGCTCGATGGCTCGGGCGGCGTTGGTAAACAAGCCAGAGGTGTTATCTAGAAAATTTTTCCACTGATTATCGGGGTGATCGGCTGGAATAGCGCTCATTCGCTGCTTGACGTTGCCGTCGAGCTCGAACATATCGCGAAACATAACGCCCATCGTACGAGCAATGCTTGCATACCGTAAGGGTTTGAGACGCGCGCCAGCATAGGTGATTGCCGCGTCGGATGTTGCCATAAGTGTATCGTGCTCACTTGGATCCGGAAGCAGCGATACAAAACCCTCAGCTTGTTGCGTGGATTTAAAGTGTTCGACCGACCGGCGGCGCGCTTGCTTATCGATTGACATAAACCTAATAATGATTTGTAATTAGCAAAAAAGCAAGCACAACCGTATTGCATCAACAGGGAATTGTGTGGCACAATAACGGTAACGTAAGACTAAGAAAGAGTGGGATGAGCCAACAATTCGACGTACTCAGCATCGGCGACATCGTAACTGATGATTTTATCAAGCTGCTAGACGACCAAGCGATCACATATATCGATGAGCATGGTCGGAAAGTGTTGGCCATGGAATTTGGCACAAAACTACCCTTTGACCACCGTGAAGTCGTGGTTGCGGTTGGTAATGCGAGTAACGCATCGGTGTCATTTGCGCGCCTTGGACTACATTCCGGTTTCGTTACAAACGTTGGTGGCGATCAGTACGGTCGTGACATGATCACCGAACTTGCTAAAAACAAAGTCGACACGCGTTTTGTGCGAATCAACCCACATAACGCCAGTAATTATCACTTTGGTCTCTGGTATAAAGATGAGCGCACATTGCTCATTAAACACGAAGAATACGATTACCACTGGCCAGATATTCGTCCGACAGAGATTCCGAAGTGGGTGTACTTTAGCTCTATCAGTAAAAATGCGCTTGAATATCATGATCAAGTTGCCGATTGGCTCGACAAACATCCTGACGTAAAACTTGCGTTCCAACCTGGTACGTTCCAAATGGAAGCTGGTGTAGAACGTCTAAAAAGACTGTATCAGCACACCGAAGTACTCATTTTGAACCGCGAAGAAGCGGTAAAAGTCGGTGGCGGCAACTACGATGATGTACACGACCTTATCAACAAGCTTCATGCGTTAGGCGCGAAAACAGTGGTAGTTACCGACGGTCCGGCCGGAGCTTATGCAAGTGATGGCGAAAATCGTCTCAAAATGCCATTATACCCAGATCCAGCGCCGCCACTTGAGCGTACTGGTGCGGGCGATGCCTTTGCGTCAACCTTCGTGGCAGCGCTTATAAAAGGCAATACCATCGAAGGAGCGCTGCAATGGGCGCCGATTAACTCAATGAACGTTGTGCAAAATGTGGGCGCTCAAAAAGGGCTTTTAAAAGAGGACGAACTCGAAGCGCTCCTGCGCAAAGCACCTGAATGGTATAAGCCGACGAAGTTCTAAGCTTTACCGGCGTCCCGCGCTTATGGTAATCTGGAGGTAAGTATGACACGCTTTTTGTCGCAGACTTTGGGGGCTCTAGAACCGTCTTTTGGAATGGCGGTGCAGGATTTAGAGCGTGCAAGCGGTCACCAGAGCATGGACATTCGGCTCAGCACCGAGATTACGCGGAATGTGCAGTACAAGATGCGTCAGCTTGGCCTTGATCCACATGATACAACCGGGCCGGAACTATACCGGGCTTTGCAAGAGCGATTGCGTCAAGACGAAACGCACTTGCGTGACGTACTTGGTCTGGCAGCCGATGCTGCGCCGGCTGAAGTGCTTGCGCGTTTGCAGCAATTTATCGAGAAACACGAAATTTCTAAGGGCTGCTTCGCGCTCAAATTAAGCGTAGCCAAGCGACTGCTCAAAAAAGTTCCGCCAAAGAAAGCAATGAAACAGCTCGGCTATCGTTCGGTAGATTCGATGCTTAAACATGAGCCGGTAGCCTATGTGTACACCGCGGCAAATATGCTTGAAGGCAATGCCTGGCGCCAAAATTTTTATGAACAGTACAAACAGCTCAGCCCGAGCGATTTCGAAGCACGAAAAATGACCGTCATGTACCCGAAGGCCAAAAAATGGGAAAAACTTGCCAAAGATTTTGTTACACAAACAAAGCACAATATTATGTGCATCAAAGAGCTCGGTGCCGTCGTGTTGCTGCCGCATGAAACAGATATGCCAGGGCTCGCCATCACGACATTTTTACTTGTCTTTAACGACATGAATACGGTTCGGGCGCACAGTTCGTTTACAAAATTGCAGCAAGTTAAGCCAAACTTCGGTGAAATTGTAAAACTTGCAGTGGATCAGGAACCGGTAACGTCCGCCGAACTTGCCGGGCAGCCGGTGCCTTGGCGGCTCATTCAGCGTTTTTACGCGCGCCACAAGCAGGCATATCACCCTGATATTTTCGAGCCGCATGTGCAGCCGGAAGATCTTGGGTGGTTCGACGCCGAGCCGTTGCTCAAAGACCTTAAGCCAGCACTTGGCTTTTGGGAAGGCACCGCGGCGCTCAGCTTTTTGTATGAAGGCGAACCAGTGTCGCTCAATATTCTCGATGTGGCGCTCGGCCACTGTAATAGCCTCGGGTTTGCCGACCGGATTATCCATTTTGTTCGGGAAAATATCTGGCATGAACTGATGATGCGCTACCTCAACCAAGAAAACCTTGGACAGGCGATTCAACAACAATTAGCCGAAGAGATGGTCGGCGAGCCCGCGCTGCTATAAAAAAGAAGGAACATTATGACCCCAAGTGAATCTAACAAAAAACCACTAAGCTACTCGATCTGTGTGTCGGGAGCTGCTGCGGGCCATACGGTATCGAGTTCCTCCAAACTTGCCGAGCGAGTAGGTGAAGCGATCGCCAAAACGGGCAATGTTCTGACCACTGGCGCGACGGTGGGTTTGCCGTATTTCGCTGCCCGCGGGGCTAAAAAAGCTGGCGGCACTAGTATCGGGTTTTCGCCTGCGGTTTCGCTTCGTGAACACCTCCGGAAATATCGTTTGCCGCACGACGTATTCGATTTCATTAACTTTACCGGACTTAATTATGTGGGTCGTGACTTGTATTTGGTTAAATAAAGCGACGCGGTCATTACGATTGGCGGCCGTTTGGGTAGTTTTCACGAATTAACTTCGGAGCTCGAAGCGCATAAACCGAGCGGCGTGTTGATTGGCTCGGGCGGTACGGCTGACATTATTCCTGAACTCGTGCGTATTCTCGACCCGGCTCAAGGCCATCTCGTTATTTACGATGATGATCCTGAGCGTTTAGTGAAACGACTTATCGAAGTCCTCGACAAAGAACACGAAGACATTCGCGAAGACCTTAAAAATAGCGATCAACACTGGTATCTCGATAAAGACAACTACAAAACTCCGAACAACGGCCACAAAGGCTAACTGCTGCTCCAGCCAGTGTTAAATAGTCGTTTCTATCTGTTATACTAATAGTAATGACGAAGTTTGAGCTCAAAAGTGACTATAAGCCAACAGGCGACCAGCCTAAGGCAATTGCCCAGCTAACGCAGGGTATTAAAGATGGCTTGCACCATCAAACCTTGCTTGGCGTAACGGGTTCTGGCAAGACGTTCAGCATGGCGAACATTATTCAGAATACCCAAAAGCCGACGTTGGTCTTGAGCCACAACAAAACATTGGCTGCGCAGCTGTACGAAGAGTTCAAAAAGTTCTTCCCGAATAACGCGGTTCATTATTTTGTGAGCTACTTTGATTATTATCAGCCGGAGGCTTACATTGCGCGCTCCGACACGTACATCGAAAAAGACTCGCAAATTAACGAAGAAATCGAACGGTTGCGTCACGCGGCAACCGACTCGCTTTTGTCGCGCCGCGATGTGATTATCGTAGCCAGCGTAAGCTGTATTTACGGCATTGGTTCGGTTGATTACTACGGCGGGATGTCAATCACGCTCAAAGTTGGCGAGCAGCGCCGACGCGATTTATTCCTAAAACATCTTACCGAAATTCAATACCAGCGTAACGACATGGATTTTCACCGCGGTACATTCCGTGTTCGTGGCGATGTGGTCGACGTATTTCCTGCGAGCGAAGAAATCGCTTACCGCGTTGAGTTTTTTGGCGACGACATCGACCGTATCACGAAAATCGACCCGCTCACCGGTGAAATTTTAGATAAACCAAACGAATTTACCATCTTCCCGGGCTCGCACTATGTGACGCCTCAGGACAAATTAAAGAGCGCGCTTGCTAAGATCGAACAAGAACTTGAACAGCGATTAGCGCTTTTCAAAAAAGAAGGCAAATTGCTTGAAGCACAACGACTTGAACAACGCACGCGCTTTGATCTGGAAATGCTCGAGGAAACCGGCTTTGTAAAAGGTATCGAAAACTACAGCCGCTACTTGGCGGGCCGCGCCGAGGGCGAACAACCAGCGACCTTACTCGATTATTTCCCCGATGATTACTTGTTATTGGTCGACGAATCGCACATGAGCATCCCGCAGGTGCGTGGCATGTACAACGGTGACCGTGCGCGCAAAGAAGTGTTGATTGAGCATGGCTTTCGCTTGCCCAGCGCGCTCGACAACCGGCCACTGACATTCACTGAATTTGAACGTCATGTAAACCAAACGGTATATGTGAGCGCCACGCCGGCCGAGTATGAGCTCAGCCGCAGTCCTGAACCGGCACAACAGGTGATCCGCCCGACCGGACTCTTGGATCCGCCGATCGAAATCCGCCCCGTCGAAGGCCAAATCGACGACCTTCTGGCTGAAATTCGTGCCACGATCGAAAAACATCAACGCGTACTCGTGACGACGCTCACTAAGCGCATGTCCGAAGATCTCACGGACTATTTAAAAGAGTTAAACATCAAAGTGGCGTATTTGCACAGCGATGTTGACACACTCGATCGCACGGATATTTTGCGTGATTTGCGCCTTGGAACGTACGACGTTTTGGTTGGTATCAACCTGCTTCGCGAAGGCTTGGACTTGCCTGAAGTCAGTTTGGTGGCGATTTTAGATGCCGACAAGGAAGGTTTTCTTCGCAGTCAACAAGCCTTGATCCAGACGGTTGGACGTGCCGCTCGTCACGTAGAAGGTCACGTTATCATGTACGCCGATCGTATTACTCGCAGCATGCAAGTTACGATCGACGAAACGACGCGCCGCCGCGGCATCCAAGAGGCATACAACAAAGAACACAACATCACCCCCACGGGTATTTCTAAGGTTATCGAAAAGGGTATGCGACCCGATTTGCCCGAAGAAGCCAAGCGCGCCAAGCTCGATCTTAAGAAAATTCCAAAAGACGAGTATGGTTCACTCTTGAAAGACCTTTCATCGCAGATGGAACTGGCGGCCGCCAACCTCGAATTCGAAAAAGCAGCTGAGCTGCGCGACATTATTGACGACATCAAAAAGAAAATGTAAAGTCTTCGGACACAATGATAAAATAGCGTGGAATGCTTTTAATTGTGGTTTTAAAATATGAAAAAGAGAAGGGAATGAGGACGTGGCAGGAAGTAGACCAACGGCAGAAACACCGGGGCAAAAGGGGCTTACGGGTTTAGAGAAAGAACTGCATAGAGAAGATGCGCCAAGGGGAGGTTCTTTCACGGGTTTAGAAAAAGAATTACATGAAGCAATCGAAGACCCCGCCTCCCTAAGAGAACGTAAGGCGCGTTACAGGGAAATACCAATACCAGATGGTTTGCCTGAATTACCACCATCTTCGCTTGCTACGCGCCCGACACCTGGCATGATGCCTGCAAAACGCAAGCCGCAGCCACCGGTCGTGCCTCCGCCCGTCAAACTAGAAGCCTCGCAAACGCAGCATGAAATTCAAACTCCGCCGGAACAAGCGCAGCCACTTGGCGATGCGGCGCTCACATTGACTGTTGATGAAAATCTCGGTGCAGCGCATGTTCCCACACTAATGGAACGACCCCCGGCCGATCAGCAACCACCTCCAGCGGAACCACAGGCCTAACCACTAAACTTTTCTTGTAATGTCTGCTATATTTAAGTAAATATGACGAAACTTTCGCGTGATGACGTATTAAAATTGGCTCAACTTGCTCGAATTTCGCTCAGTGAGGAAGAAATTAAAGAATTTCAATCACAGATTAGCGAAATCCTGCAATATATCAGTCAGCTTCAAGCGGTCGATGTGACCGGACTCAAGCCGACCTCGCAGGTTACGGGCTTGGTAAACGTGATGCGTGAAGACGTGGTCGAAGACTATGGCATGAGTCCCGCAGACCTGCTTCGAAACGTGCCACACAAACAAGATGGCCTCATTAAAGTGAAGAGGATGATCGGATGAGCCAGTGGTTAGCGATTGACGAAATCGCCGCGAAAGTACAAAAGGGCGAGTTGCTCGCGCGTGATTTGGTTGAGCAAGCGCTCAAAACCATTCACGATAAAAAAGAATTTCAGGCGGTAATTTCGACGGTTGCTGAACGCGCCCGCGAACGCGCGGCTTCGATTGATGTCGCAATCAAAAACAAGCACAAAGTTGGCCGGTTGGCCGGCGTGCCTTTTATTGCCAAAGACAATTTTTTGACGTTTGGCGGTGAAACCACAGCTGCCAGTAACATGCTGCGCGGTTTCGATGCACCATATCAAGCGACGGCGATCGAACGACTCGAAGCCGAGGGCGCCATTTGCGTCGCCAAGGCTAACCTCGACGCCTTTGCCCACGGTTCATCCACTGAAAACAGTGACTTTATGGTCACGAAAAATCCGCAAGATCCTGAACGTGTTCCTGGTGGTTCATCAGGTGGCTCGGCAGCAGCAGTTATGCTCGACATGGTGCCATTTGCGCTTGGTACAGACACCGGTGGCTCGATCCGCTTGCCGGCAAGTTTTTGTGGCGCAGTTGGGCTCAAACCAACCTACGGATTGGTTTCACGATCCGGAGTGGTCGCAATGGCGAGCAGTCTTGATGTCGTCGGACCGCTCACTCGCACGGTCGAGGACGCTGCGCTCGTCCTTGATGTGATGAGCGGCGTCGACAAACTCGACAGTACTACTATTGCCCGCGACCAAGAGAGCTACATAAAACTCAACGGGCACATCAAAGGCAAAAAAATCGGTATCATCAAAGAATACATGGGTGAAGGCGTAGACCCCGAAGTTCGCGATCGCATCCAAGCGGCGATCGACAAATTGCAGGCCGCGGAAGCAGAACTTGTCGAGATTAGCCTGCCGTCATTGCCGCTCGCACTGGCCGTGTACTACGTTATTTGTCCAGCAGAAGTCAGTAGTAACCTCAGTCGCTACGACGGGCAACGCTACGGCCACACCGCTCATGACGCCAAAAATCTCGAAGAAAGTTTCAGCAAATCGCGCGATGAAGGCTTCGGCAAAGAAGCAAAACGCCGCATTATGATGGGCACTTACGTGTTGAGCAGTGGTTATTACGACGCATATTATCGCAAAGCGCAAACCGTTCGCACCAAAATTATCCAAGAATTCGCCGAAGCATTTACGAAAGTTGACTTTTTGCTTGGTCCAACGGCTCCGCGCACAGCATTCAAAATTGGTGAAAACGCCACTGATCCGATGGAAATGTATCTCACTGATATCATGACGGTTGCTGCAAACTTAGCGGGCGTACCCGCGATTAGTATCCCGGCCGGCGAGGCTGGCGGACTGCCTGTAGGCTTGCAACTTATCGCGCCACAAAGCGCAGATCGTGCGTTACTCGGCATGGCAAAAGCAACCGAGAGGGCGATTTCATGAAGTTAAAACTCTGGAAACCTACGCGCAAACTCAAAGTTGACCGCTTCCAAAAGAAATGGCAAGAATTGCAGAAAATGTGCAGCAGCAAAGAAGAATGGGCGGAAGCGGTGTCGCGCGCTGATAAATTACTCGATGAAGCGCTGCGCAAAAAGCGTATTCGCGGGAAAAACATGGGCGAGCGGCTCGTAAAGGCACAACGCATGCTTACCGATAACGATGGTGCATGGTTTGGTCACAAATTACGGGCACGTATCGAAGCTGAACCCGACGGCAAGCTCAAAGAATCAGAGGTAAAGAGTGCGCTGATGGGTATTCGTCAGGCGCTCAAAGACCTCGGCGCATTGCCAAATGCAAAAAAGGACAAAGAAGATGATAAGTAAAGAAACGCGAGCAGCATACACACCGACGATTGGCATTGAATGTCACGTGCAGTTCAAAACCACGACGAAATTGTTTGTCGGCGTTGGTAATGATGCTCGTGAAGCTGCACCGAATACGCTGATCAGCCATCTTTGTTTTGGTCTTCCGGGCTCATTGCCGGTTTTAAATCGCGAGGCGATTCACTTGGGTATGCGCGCAGCTTTTGCGCTTGGAACAACACCACAGCCATTTAGCAAATTCGATCGTAAGCATTATTTTTACCCTGATTTGCCGCTCGGCTATCAGATCACACAGTTTGACGAACCAATTATTTTGGGTGGTGAAGTCACTATCGAAATTGACGGCAAAAAGAAAATTATCAAATTAACGCGCGCGCACATCGAGGCTGACGCCGGTAAAAGTACGCATCCTGCGGGCAAAGATTATAGCTTGGTTGATCTGAACCGCGCCGGGACGCCGCTGCTGGAAATTGTTTCCGAACCGGATATGCACACAGCGGCCGAGGCCAAGGCCTACGCTCAAGAACTCTGGTTGCTTATGCGCTACGCTGATGTTTCTGACGCCAATTTGTACTATGGAAATATGCGTTTCGACGTGAATGTGAGTGTCAGCAAAGATCCTAAAAAGTTGGGCACACGCAGCGAGACCAAAAACCTCAACTCATTTAAGAGTGTTGAAAAAGCAGTCGAGTACGAAATCAACCGCCAAATCGAAGTGCTCGAAAAAGGCGGTGAAATTGCGCAAGAAACCCGCGGTTGGGACGATGCCAAGCAAAAAACCATCAGCCAGCGTACCAAAGAAGACGCCCACGATTATCGCTATTTCCCCGACCCCGACTTGCCACCTGTCGTGCTCGACGACGATCTCATTAAAACAGTGCAAGATGAAATGCCTGCTATGCCAGGTGAATGGCGTGAGCGGCTGAGTAGCCTTGGATTAGATCGTGCAGCGATAGACACCTTGTTGGTGGCGGAAGTCGAAGACGAAACGGTGCAGTATTTGTCACTGGTCGAAGCGGCGCTCGATACACCTGATTTTGCGAATGCGCTGAGCAAATGGCTCATCAACATTGAAATTCCGCTGCGTCGTGATGGCCAGGTGGTTTCAAAACTCGATCAACATGGCCGATTGGCTTTATACCGCGCGTTGCATCACTTGGTTTCAACCAATAAACTGAGCTCATCGAATGCCAAAATTTTGCTGGGCAAAGTGTTTGGAACCGAAGAACACATCAAAGACATTGCAGCATATGCAACGCAGCACGGACTTATTCAGGAATCCGACGAAGGCATGCTCGAAAAGGCTGTCGATCAAGTAATTACCGACAACCCCAAAGCCGCCGAAGATGTTAAAAACGGCGAAATGAAAGCTATCGGCTTCTTGGTGGGACAAGTTATGAAGCACACGCAAGGCCGCGCCAACCCCGGTATGGTCCAGCAACTCCTCCGTAAAAAATTGAGCTAATCCCTTACATGGTACAATAGATGCGATAGGTCAGGTTCGCCTGATCTGTTGCTTTTAGGGGGATGATTATACCGCGCGTAATATTTATGACCGAAGGAGGACTACATGACAAAGCAGAAAGTTACTAAAGCTGTTATAGCAGCAGCCGGCTTCGGCACGCGCTTTTTGCCGCAAACCAAGGCAATGCCCAAGGAAATGCTTCCACTTGTTGACAAGCCCATTATCCAATTTATTGTCGAAGAACTTGTCGCTGCAGGCATCAGAGATATTATTATTGTCACCGGTTACAGTAAACGCAACATTGAAGATCATTTCGATACACCGAACGAGGACTTGCTTCGCAACCTCCGTGCTGGCGGCGAAAGCAAATTGCATTATATCGAAGAACTCGAGCGCATCGCCGACATGGCTAACTTTGCATATGTTCGCCAAAAGGGTCCATACGGCACTGCGACACCGGTGATGAACGCGGCGCATCTCATTGGCAACGAACCCTTTATTTATTGTTTTGCCGATGATCTTACGGTAGCCACCCCTAACAGTTTCCAGCAAATGATTGCGCTCCATGAAGAGTTCGATGCCTCAATCTTGCCCTGTATGCGCATTCACGATGATAAAGAATTTTCACGTTATGGCATTTTGAGTGGTACACAAATTCGCGACGATGTCCTGAAAATGGATGGAATTAAAGAAAAGCCAGGCCGTGATGCAGCGCCAAGCAACTTTGCAAGCGTGGGCGGATACTTGCTCACACCTGATGTGTTTAAGTATATTGATGCGGCTTTGGCAAAACTACAGCCCGGCAACGAATTTGTCATGACCGACAGTGTAATTAGTGCGATGCTTGCGGATGACAAACCATTCTTCGGCTGCGAGATCAAAAACAGTACGCGTTACGACACGGGTGATAAACTCGAATATCTGAAGACAGTCGTTGATTTTGCCTTAAAACGCAAAGATATTGGTGAAGATTTCCTCGAATTTTTGCGCGCGACCGTTGCGAAGTAGTACAATAAGAACATTGCATAACAGGAGCTGTACATGAATACCACTGAAAAAATTATCATGATTATTCTGGCAGCGGTGCTGGCTCTCTTCTTGATTCTCTCGATTGTTGCCATTGTTTTGGTTATCCGCGTCCTCAAGAGCGTAAACCGTGTAACAAATAAAGCCGAGAAATTTATTGATTCGGCTGAAAACGTTGGACAAGTCTTTAAACAAACTGCCGAACAAATGACGTTCGTACGGTTAGTCCGTAATATTGCAGAACTAGTAGGCAAGCATCACAGTAAGAAAGGGGAATAAGTATGGCTGAAGACGGTCACAAGGGTAAAAAATTTGCAGTGGGCGCAGCAGTTGCCGCCGTGGGCGGATATGTCGCCGGCGTTTTAACAGCGCCAAAGAGTGGTAAAGAAACGCGCGAAGAGCTCAAAAAAGCAGCTTGCGACAGTGTGAGCGAAGCAGAAAAACAACTCAAATCACTGCACACGCAGATGAATGATTTGCTTGACCAGGCCAAAGAGCAGGCCGAACAGCTCAAGGGTCGCACTCGCCACGAATATGATTCTTTGATTGAAAAAACCCAAGCCGCCAAAGAGCGAACACGTGAATTGCTCAGTACACTTCACGAAGATGTCGCCGAGGACAAAGAGCTGCAACAGGCGATCAAAGATGCCGACAAGTCAATTGAACATCTCAAGTCGTTTCTCAAAAAGAAGACTTCGTAACTTATCACCGGATTGTTCAAAAATCCGTTGTAAAACTGCAAAACACGTCTCGTTTCCGGGGCGTGTTTTCGTTATAATAAAAGTAGCAGAGAGGTAACAACTGACGATGGCACGCGCCCAAAGTGGAGAGCTCCGCGCGAGCGACTATGTCCACTTGCACAACCACACACAATATAGTTTGCTCGACGGATTAACGAAGCTTCCGGCGTTGGTTAATTATGTCAAAGAAGCGGGCATGGAAGCGGTGGCGATGACCGACCACGGTACACTTTCGGGCGCGATTGACTTTTATAAAACGACAACCGCGAACGACATTAAACCGGTGATTGGCATGGAAGGCTACGTCGCGGCGCGTACCATTGCCGACAAAGAGCCGGGCAAAGACAAGGTCTACTATCACCTTATTTTGATCGCCATGAACAATACGGGCTACCAAAATTTGATGCGCCTGAGCACCATTGCAAACCTCGAGGGCGTATATTATAAGCCGCGTGTGGATCATCATTTGCTCGAAAAATATAACGAAGGCTTGATTATTTTGAGTGGTTGTATCGGTGGTGAAGTCGCTGACGCTATTCGCCAAGGTCAGTACGACAAAGCCAAAGAAGTCGCCAGTTGGTATAAGGGCGTTTTTGGTGATCGCTATTATATCGAGGTACAAGATCACGGTCACCCGGATCACCCAAGTAAATGGGACGAGCAAGTTGCTGCCAACAAAGAGCTCATAAAATTAGCCGAAGAGCTGGATATTCCTTGTGTTGTTACTTGTGACGCCCACTATTTGCGCCACGAAGACCAAGAAGCACATGAAATTTTGTTGTGTGTGCAAACCGGTTCGTTTTTGAGTGACGAAAAACGCATGAGCTTGAAAGATTTTGAGCTGCATGTGACCGATCCGCAGGAAATTATCAAGCGCTGGGGTACGGATCATCCTGATTTTATTACCAATACCAAGGCGATCGCCGATCGCTGTAATGTGACGATTGAGCTTGGCAAGATTTTGATTCCAAAGTTTCCCGTGCCCGAAGGCGAGGACGAGCAGTCGTACCTGCATAAGTCGGTCTATCAGGGGTTGGCTTGGCGGTACGGTGGTGTCGACGAAGACACCAGCAAGACGCTCACCGTAGAAATGGCGCAAAAAACGTTGTCGAAGCCAGTGCTTGAGCGCGCCAATTATGAGCTCGGCGTCATTGCACAAATGGGTTTCAACGGGTACTTCTTGATCATCGCTGATTTTATGAACTGGGGTAAAGATCAGGGGATTGTGTTTGGGCCGGGACGCGGTTCGGCTGCCGGATCGATCATTTCGTATTCGCTCAAAATTACAGAGCTCGACCCCTTAAAATACGACCTGCTGTTTGAGCGTTTTTTGAACCCCGACCGCATTAGCATGCCCGATGTTGATATCGACATCCAAGATACTCGTCGTGACGAGGTGATCCAATATTGTGCCGAAAAATATGGCCAAGACCGCGTGGCCAACATCGTAACGTTTGGCACGATGGCAGCGCGAAACGCCGTGCGCGATGTGTCGCGCGTGCTGCAAGTGCCGTATGCCGAAGCCGATCGCTTGGCTAAAATGATTCCCGCGCCGGTGCAAGGACGACACATTCCACTCGAAACTTCACTCAAGGACAACGCCGAACTCAAGCACGAATATGAAACGAGCGAAACGGCGCAGCGCGTATTTGATCTGGCGATTCGTGTCGAAGGCACTATTCGCTCGCACGGTGTGCATGCTGCCGGGGTGGTGATTGCGCCAGACGACATCGTCAAATTTGCTCCACTCGAAATGGCACAAAAAGGCGTCGTGGCGACGCAATATCCAAAAGACCCCATCGAAGAGCTGGGGCTGCTGAAGATGGACTTTTTGGGCCTTAGTAACCTTACGATCATCAACAATACGTTGCGCATTATTAAGCGTGTCTATGGTCAAGAAATCGACCTTAACAGCTTGCCACTTGACGACGAAGAAACGTTCAAGCTGTTACAGCGCGGCGACACGACCGGTGTTTTCCAGTTTGAATCTTCGGGAATGAAACGTTATTTGCGCGAACTAAAGCCGACCGTATTTGACGACATCGTGGCTATGGGCGCGTTGTATCGTCCTGGGCCGCTCGGCGCCGGACTGACCGATAGTTACATCAAGCGCAAAAACGGTCTTGAAAATATTTCGTTTAGTCATGAACTCATGAAGGGCGCGCTCAAATCAACCTATGGTGTGTTGGTGTATCAAGAGCAAGTGATGCAGATCTCGCGTGATGTGTGTGGATTTACCGGTGGTGAGGCCGACACGCTTCGTAAGGCAATCGGTAAAAAGAAGCGCGACGTTATGGCCAAAATGAAGGTCAAATTCATTGATGGCGCGGTCGAAAACGGCGTGCCTAAAGGAGTTATCGAAAAGTTTTGGACCGACCTGTTGGGCTTTGCCGATTACTGTTTCAACAAGTCGCACTCGGCTTGCTATGGCATGATTTCATACCAAACTGCGTACCTAAAGGCGCACTTTCCGGCCGCATTTATGGCCGCGCTTATGACAAGCGACTTCGATGACACTGACCGGTTGGCGATCGAAATCACCGAATGTAAAAAAATGGGTATTGATGTCTTGCAGCCCGATGTGAACGAATCGTTCATGGAATTTGCAGTGGTTCCCGACAGTGATAACCCGGACAATCGCCGCTCGCCAATTCGCTTTGGCATGAATGCAATCAAAAATGTTGGGACGGGCGCCGTCGAAGAAATTTTGCGCGCGCGTGACGAATCAGGTGAATTTGCAGATCTCGAAAACTTTTTGACGAATGTAAATGTGCGAATTGTTAACCGCAAAGCGCTCGAAAGTCTGGTGAAAGCTGGTGGTTTTGATCGTTTTGATGAGCGTTCAAAGCTCTTGCACAACCTCGATTTGGTGATTGCGTACGCCGGTCGTCTTCAAAAACAAGCAAGCAGCGGGCAAGTGGATTTATTCGGTATGCTCGACGAATCGGTGATGGCGAAACCGCAACTGTTACTCGAGCCGCCAGCTACGGTGTTTACGTCGCGCGAACAGCTCATATGGGAACGTGAACTGCTCGGTTTGTATCTCTCACAGCATCCATTAGCAATGTACGAAGCGTTTTTGGCCGAGCAGACAGTGCCTATCAAAGAACTATTGCCCACACATGACGGCAAGGGCGTAACGGTCGGCGGTGCGATCACTGACCTTCGTGAAATAACAACTAAAAACGGTCAGAAAATGGCGTTTGTAAAAGTCGAAGACCACGGCGGCGAAACCGAGCTCATCGTATTTCCGGGTACTTTTCAGCAGACATTGGGACTGTGGGAGCGTGACCGCGTTATTTTGGTGCGCGGAAAGATTAGCGGTAAGGACCGCGAAGGTAACTTGGGCGATGAAGTAAAAATTATCGTCGACGACGCGCGAGAGATTACTTCCGAACAAGCAACGGGCTATCAAGCAACTGGCAAGAAGAAGGTGAAAACACCAAAACCACCAAAAAAGGTTGCCTCGGCACGTACCGCAAAAGTCGTCAGTGTGACCTCTGACGAACCTAAAGTTGAGCGACTGTATGTTCGACTTACCGACAGCCAGGACCAGGATTTGTTAGTTTCGCTTAAACAGATAATCGATGCGGCGCCTGGGCAAACCGAAGTCGTGCTTGTCCTGGGTCCGGCCGAAAATAAGCAGATCATAAAGTTGCCGACCGGTGTTAAAAAGGACGCGGAGCTCATTGATCGGCTGGCTGATTTGGTGGGTGCAGATAATCTCAAAATGCAGTAGTAAGGAATAAATATGACCAAAACAGCCCATGATAGCGAAACCGCAGCCAAAGGTCAGCAAGTTTTTACGGCTTGCGCATTCATCCATCACAATTTTGATGGCCGAACGAAACTCTTTGCGCCGAAACGCGCTGCCACTAAGAAATTTTTGCCTGGTGTTTACGAACTTCCCGGCGGTCATATTGATTTCGGCGAAGACATGGTCACCGGCCTCTCTCGTGAAATAGCCGAAGAATTCGACATGCACATTTCGGTGGGCGATCCGTTCGCTGTGTTCACATACACGAATCCGATCAAAGGGTCGCACTCGATCGAGGTGATTTATTTTGCAGAATTCACCGATGACATTGATGCCATAAAGCTCAATCCCGAGGACCACAGCGAGTATGGATGGTTTGCCGAAGACGAACTTGATCAGATTTTGAGCAATAACAAAGGCTTGGATGACGACGAAATCATCGCATCGCGATCAAAAAAGGATTCGCATTGCTGCGCGGTGAACCACTAAACGCGAGAGCGGCGTAACACGTTACTGAATAAAACCGGTCGTGCGGCTCAGAACAAAACTGAGCATTCCGAGCGCTACAATCGCAACGTCGAGCATAGGATGCTTGATAATAAACGCTTCACTTTTGGCGAATGCGCGCTTGACGAGTAATCCGTGTCGGACGACGAAGAAAACAAGTGATGCGCCTGCAATGAATGAAACAATCACAAAACTCCATGGCGCGCTGCCAGCGGTGAGGAGTTGGACGCGGGCGACGTTTTTGCTTGCTGGTAACGTTTGTTCGCCAAGCACAGCCTGAGCTGGTGCAGCCGCAGCTGTTTTAGGTGTGGCATAGAGCGCAACAACAATCGTTTCAGGCCCGTGACCTTGGTAATTTGGCGCCCGGACAATGCCGAATCCGACTTGTTGATACGCAGCGTGTAAGATATTAGCGCGATGTTCACCACTGTTCATCCAACCGGAGATAACACTGTCGCTGCTCGCAAAACCATAGGCAAGGTTTTCGCCTGCCGATTCATATGCGTAGCCACTTTGCTGAATAAAACTCCACGGTGTTTTGCCGTCGGGCGCGTTGTGTGACCAGTAATTTTTAGCGGCCATGTCGTTGGCTTTTGCCTGGGCGGCGTCAGAAAGTTTTGAGTCGAGTGTTACATTTTGCTCTTGGTTTTTACTGCGAATCTGATTAGTTTGTTCGACAAGCGCCGCTTGGGTGATGTCGGACTGCGCACCCAAAACCTGCTGACGATGACCGAGCCAACCATTAACAGACAATCCTAAAGCTACGATCAATAGGAGTGGCAAATAAGGCCAATACGTTTTTCCGTAACGTTGTGTTTGTTTGTGGTGGGTGCCGTGGCGCTTTTTTTCGTGCGGGCTGGCATGGTGCTTGGGGTGTTGTGCGAGAACCATCTTATGCTTAGTGTATCACAACTTTCTTATTGAAATCTACAGTGGTAGAGCGTCATGGCGGCGGCTTGCACGACGTTAAACGATTCTTTCTTGCCGAACATCGGGATCTCAAGGATCTTGTCCATCTGGGCGAGCACTTCCGGCTCAACACCTTCAACTTCGCGGCCAACCAGCAGCACGATTTTTTCTGGCGCAGTAAAATCAGGAAGTTTAACTGCGTTCGGTGCTTGTTCGATTGCGGCAAGCGTAAAACCGTCACGTTTTAACTGAGCGAGTACTGGTTCAAGTGCCTCAGACTGTTCCCAGTCCACAAGTTTTTCGGCATCAAGCGCGGTTTTATGTATTTGTTTGTCGATTTTTTGCGCCAAATGCGGCAAACGCGAATCACCCGGTTTAAGCGGGTAGGGTGTGTAGCCGGTCAAGTAAACTTTGTGTACCCCCAAGCCTTCGGCGGTTCTCAAAAGTGACCCGATATTATGGCAACTCCGCAAGTTATGTGCGATCAAGACAATTTGTTTCACCCCACCAGTATACGGAATATTGAAATAAACAGCAAAATATAGTATAATATATAAATGAGTTCCTCAGTTGAGTCGACTACTCGCCTTGATTTTAGCGAAAATGTAGCACTTTCTATGATGGTACACCATCAGTTAGATGTGGCGTCAGAGCCAGCGGTTATTTTTGAGGGCAATGCTGCTCGACACGAAGAAGCCCTTAACGTTCCGGCACAAGAGATTGCGGGCTATTTTGGTCAAGCGCTAAACGTCGGCGACCGATTATCACAAATGGCAATTCGGTTTGCCGATACTGATTCGCCACATATGCAATCATATACGGCGGCTGATGCTGGCCATCTGGAAGTGACACCGCTACAGCATCCCGAAACAGGTGAGCTTCATTTTCCGACAATTTTTGTTGCTGTATCGGATAAGTTTTCAGCAAGAGACCTCAATAAAACACTGCGACACGAGGCTGGTCACATCATGCAGCCGAATCGTGCACGCTTGCTCTATGAAGACGAAACGGTAGTCCAGCGTGTGCAGACAGCGGTGCTGCTTGGGACATATGGCTTGTTGGGGGCTGCCGGAGATACCGCATTTCATGGTCGCACCGCTGCAGCATGTTGGCTGGCTGGCACCGCAGCTACATCATTGCTACTCACAGCACCGGAAACGGTAAAGGGACTGCTGCATTTGCCTAATCTTGATGAAGCAAAGGCTGATCATTTTGCCTGGAAACATCGCAAATTTCAGCCAATAACAGCGGCCTGATTTGATCACGCTCATGCTACAATAAAAACATGGAACAAGATATGCAGGCCGAAGCCCGCCGCGATGCTGAGCGGACAACGCAACGTCGTGCTCAAGTATTGGGCTTAGCATATATTGATACGTCGCAAATCAGCGACAAACCCCTCTTTCGTGAAGTTTTACCCTTAGACGAAATGTACAAAGTGCGCATCATCCCGATTAACGCCGACCAAAGTAGGATTGTATTTGGCATCACCACGACCACATCACAGCAAGCGATGAACGAGATTCGTCAGCGATACGCCGACCGATTGGTGTCATTTGGAATCATTTCTGACGTTGGTTTTAAAGAGTACATGCGACTGTACGACCCGCCGAAACAGATCGTGTATCAAGACATCACCTTCAGTAAAGACACGAATAGCAATCTTTTTCAAGAAGTTTCCACGACCCTCGAAAAGGTCCGTTCCGACGACATCCTGGCGTACCTGGTAAAACAGGCTTATAACCTGAAGGCATCGGACATTCACCTCGAAAACCAGGCCGGGGACGTACGTATTCGTTTCCGTGTCGATGGCGTGCTGCACCCCATCGCCCATTTAACGCGCGAAAAATACCACCAACTTTTGTCATCTATCGCGATTGCCGCCAATGTTTCCAGTGGTGGCGTTGACGCTGAAACCGGTCATATCAACAAAACTTACAAGATGGCAACGGGCGAAGATGTAACTGTAAACTTGCGTGTCGAAACGGTACCAACTGTTTACGGTGAAGACGTCGTAATGCGCTTATTCACCCTTAAAATGGAACTTTTGAAGCTTGAGAATTTGAGCCTAACAGAACGCGAACGCGCTGTAGTTGACGATGTGATCAGCCACCCGACCGGCATGGTATTGGTCGTAGGTCCAACCGGTTCCGGTAAAACGACTACACTTTATTCGATTCTTAACACCTTAAATTCGGACGAACGCAAGTTACTTACACTCGAAGACCCAGTCGAATATTACATGCCCGGTGTTGTACAGATTCCCGTTGAAGGCGACCAAAATTCGCTTGGATTCGCGGAACGGTTACGTGCGGTTCTTCGGCTTGACCCAGATATCGTGATGGTTGGTGAGATTCGTGACCAGGACACGGCTAAGACTGCGCTGCAGGCTGCCTTGACGGGTCACTTGGTGCTCAGTACATTCCACGCCTCTAATACATCGGCGGCGTTGACGCGTATGCTGGACTTCATTGGGGCAAACCCATTGTTCGCGTCGGCGGTACACCTGATTATGGCGCAGCGTTTGGTACGTCGTCTCGATACAGAGACACGCCAGCCGTATCAGCCCGATGAGGGGCTCAAAGCGCGGTTGCAAGCGGTTATCGATACCTTGCCACCAGGCGTTGACCGTCCTGACCTTAATCAAGTAACACTTTATAAACCAGGAACTTCCGACAAAAATCCATTCGGCTACACGGGTCAAATTCCGATCCGCGAACAAATGCAGATGACGCCGGGCATTCAGCAATTGCTCAAATTGCCGCCAAACCAAATCACGACCGACATGCTCGAGAAGAAAGCTATCGAAGACGGCATGTTAACCATGCTGCAAGACGGTATTTTGAAGGCGATCGACGGCATTACTACGATCGAAGAAGTTTACCGCGTCGTTTCCTAGTTATTAACAAGACGATATGCGCTTGAAGGTAGTTGCATGTGCTTCCACTGCTTCTGTAGTAACTCGAATGCCGAGGGCAATGCCGTGGATGCTTGTCTCGACAGTTGAATCACCGTGAGTAAAGCGGTTAGCGCATGTGACAGGTACGGTGTCGCCGTCATGCAAACTGCCGGCCACAGACCTGCCATAGTAGAGCGTCACCGGTGCTGCCGCACATTCAGCGGGCTGGTGAACGGTGAGATGATAGGCTTTTTCCACTTTTTTGAGTGCAAGGCCTTGGAGCTTGCCACAAACTTCAGGAAAAGAGGGTGCATTACCAATAAGCAGTGCCCCGGGCTGGGGAGGCGGCGTATGTGATTCCGGGGCGGGTGTCGAAGCCGCACAAAGAGTTAATATTGCAGCACTCGTGGCAAACATGCCAGCCAGACGTCCATTAGTGAAATACTCGTCTTCTGGCCTGATAAATGCAGGCATCAATTCCATGCATATATTCAAGCACGAAACACTCATAATACAATGCGTTTTTTGTGGCTACGGCACGATAAAACACTTTTCTTGCCATAACAGATGTGGTATACTTGATCGAAAGCAAATAGTAGTGTAAGGTTAATAGGTTATGCAATCTGTTGTTCAAAAAATTGAAGAAAAGTACAAGAAACACGCCGTTGTTGACGTAAAGAGTGGTGACACTGTTCGTGTGCACCAGAAAATTCGTGAAGGCAACAAAGAACGTGTGCAGATTTTCCAAGGTTTGGTAATCCGCACCGACCGTAAAGACAGCCACACCAGCCGCATCACGGTTCGCCGTATTTCAAGCGGTGTTGGTGTTGAAAAGAGCTTTTTGCTCCACAGCCCGCTCGTTCTAAAAATCGAAGTTACAAAGCGAAGTAAAGTTCGCCGTAACTACTTGAGCTACATGCGCAAGCTCACCGGTAAAGCTGCACGCTTGACTGGTGTCGACTTTGATCGCGAAGCTGTGAACGCAATCCACGATAAAAAAGCTGAAGCCGAAGAAGCTAAGTTGCACGACCAAACTGCAGCTGCTGCTGAAGCTGATGCCGAAGCAAAAGCCGCTGAAGGCGCTGAACTCGAAGCAAAAGCTGCTGCTGTCGAAGCTGCACACAAAGAAGCTAAATAGTTTCATCTTTATCTTTAAAAAGCCCGGGATTTTCCGGGCTTTTTTATTTGCAAAAATGGTGGTTGCAAATGGGCATTTCGTGCTATGCTCGGCATATGATTGTGGGGATTGATGAAGTTGGAAGAGGGTGTTGGGCTGGTCCGTTGGTGGCAGGTGCGGTTTTGCTCGATAAACCGATAAAAGGTCTCAAGGATTCCAAAAAACTCACTAAACTGCAGCGCGAACGGCTCAATGAAATTATTCTGGAAAAAGCGGTGGCCGTCGGATTGGGATGGGTATCATCGGTCGAGGTAGACACACTTGGTCTTACCGAAGCAGTGCGGCTCGCAATGCGCCGGGCCTTAGCCGAAATCACCATGCCATACGAACAGATCATCATCGATGGAAATTATAACTTTTTGGCGGATAATCCGAAGGCCGAAAAGCTTATCAAAGCTGACGACTTAATCCCGGCGGTGAGTGCGGCAAGTATTGTTGCCAAAGTTGCGCGCGATCGCTACATGGCGGCACTTGCGGGCGACTACGAAAAATATGAATTCAAGCGGCATGTCGGGTACGGTACGGCATTACACAAGCGCCTGCTTGCTGAACACGGAGCATCTGACATTCATAGACGTTCATTCAAGCCGGTATGGCTTGCGCTTAATTCGGTATGACCACAGTTGCTATTGGAAGACGGGCGGAAACGGCAGCGGCTGATTTTTTGATCTACAAGGGGTTTGATATTGTCGTACGGAATTGGCGCACCCGCTGGTGTGAGATCGATATTGTTGCGCACCGCGACCAAGAGATCTGTTTCTGTGAAGTGAAATACCGCAGCACTGTGCGTCAAGGAACCGGCATTGATTATGTTACGCCGCAAAAACTCAGACAAATGCGCTTCGCGGCGGAAAGCTGGGTGCATACACATGCTTGGCGAGGGGCATACTATCTGGCGGCAATAGAAGTTTCAGGGCGTGATTTTCAGATCACTAACGCCATAAAAGACATGGGCTAAAAGTCACTGATTATGATGTAAGTGTTATTTCCGATCAGCGAAATATTGCTGCACGGCCGGCAAGTCGCGTTCAAGCCAAGCAATACGGTTTTCAAGCTCTTCGATACCCATAGCAATATTCCTGGTGAGTGAAATATTTTCCATCTTGGGCTCAAAGAATGCACGATATTCTTTCATGCGGTCACGAGTGTTGAAGCAACTCGCGGCGTAACGAGGGAAAACATCGTATGATTTATCGCCATCGAATGTCTCTTCGACCCAATCCCAGTTTTCGCGCAGCCAATCCCAAGCGATGGCACGTGTGTGACGATTGCGAAGAAGCCATACAAACCAGCGTGCAAAGTCTTGTGGTCGAACAAGGTCAGGGTCTTTCAGGCGTGCAAGGAGCCGGGTGGCTTTTGTTTTGAGCCTTGTGCTGGTGAGCGCGAGTGCAACGTCGTATTTTAAGTCAACATTGCTCGTCTTGTGCTCAAGTTCTAGTAAATAGTCGAAGGCGCCATCAACATCTTGGCGAACGGCGGCGTCGAAAACGATGCTGCGCAGTTCGGCCGGAACACTTGCGGCGTCCTTTTTGTATGACTCAAACAAGGTGAGCGCTTCATCGGTGATTTCGGTATGGTCGGCATATACGCCGAGCCCGGTAATGAGTGCTCGCAGTTTTGTGTCTTCGACTGGTTCGCCGTCTTTTTCTTTCCAGGTCAGGCGTTCAAACTGTGTTTGAATAATATCCCGCACTTGCTGCTTCATCGGAGCTTCAAGTTCGGGATCGGCATCAATAAAACGGCGGCTGTCGGCCAGAATGAGTGACATGATATCCCAAACTGGTTCTTGATCTTCGTCGGCGTAGTTTTCGAGCAAACGCAGCGTAGCTTCAAACGAATTACGGCCGCTTCGCGCTAACAAAGAGCTGTCACTTAACAGCATAAGCCGTTCGGCATTGCCTAAAGTTTTGTCTTTAGCAAGACGCGCGATCGAGTCTTGATGTTCGGGTGTCGCATACTGCACGATGTAATGACCGATGGCGCCTTGGTTGATGCGCACGTAACTCTCTGATGAAAGATGTTCGCGGGCTGTTGGTTTGTCGAGTAGTGCTCGTACATCGTCCCGGTCACTCAATGTGGGGATGGGCCAAACACGTTTACTGTCGGCTTTACCGGGGTCAAGCAAAAAGTGGGTTTGGCTGAGTTCAAGGTCAAGCCCGTGCTGCGTCACGCTGATCACCGGGAAGCCGGATTGCAGAATCCACGGATCCATAAAGCCGGCAATGTCTTTGCCGCTTGCTTCACTCAAAGCATTCCATAAATCTTCGCCGGTCGTGTTCGTGTAAGCGTGTTTGGTGAAGTAGTCTTTGAGTCCGGCACGAAAGACGTCTTCGCCAATGTATTGCATTAACATGCGGAGCAGACGACCGCCTTTGGCGTACACGATTGACGGATCAAAGATGGTAGAAATTTCATCGGGATGATTAACGTCGGTTTGCACGGCTTGCACGCCGGCGATTGAGTCACGTCGAAGCGCGGATAATCCTTCTTGCGTGATAAAGGTGTTCCAAATATTCCATTCGGGGTAAAGTGCGTCGGTGGCGACATATTCCATGACATTCGCAAAACTTTCGTTAAGCCATAAATTGTTCCACCATTTCATTGTGACCAAATCACCGAACCATTGGTGTGAAACCTCGTGCGCGACAACCATACACACGAGTTCTCGCGTGCTGTGAGATGCAGTGGCTGGATCGGCAAGCAAGCATGATTCGCGGAAGGTCATGAGTCCCCAGTTTTCCATGGCGCCGGCTGAAAAGTCAGGAAGGGCGATGCTGTCGAGTTTTGGTAACGGATACGGAACGCCGAAATATTCATCAAAAAATTCGATTGAACGTTTTGCGGCATCGAGTCCAAAGTCGAGCGCCTCTGGAGCATGTGCTTTAGTTGCCCAAACGCGGACTTCAACACCGTCTTTGGTCTTGGTCTGTTTAGATTGCAAATCGCCATAAGCAAATGCGACCAAATAGGTCGACATGCGGGGAGTTGGTTCAAACGTGGTGAGTAATTTGCCATCTTTTTTGGTTTGCGTTGCCATAGGAGTGTTGCCGAGCGCCGTTTCATTTTCCGGTGATAGCAATGTCAAATTAAAGACTGCTTTTGCCTCGGGTTCGTCAATACATGGAAATGCTTCACGAGCGTGGTGACTTTCGAGCTGCGTGCCGATCAACGCTTGTTTCTTGCCATCAATTTCGTAGTAGCAGGGGTACACACCGTGCATACTGTCGGTGATTTTGGCTTCAAAGCTCATTGTGATCTCATACTCGCCACCGTACAGCATTTCGTCGGTATGCAATCGAACTTCGTCGAGTAAGCGCTGGTGGTTGATGCGTGTTACGGGGATTACTTGATCGCCCTTTTTGTCTTTGCGGGTGATAGTGGCTTCGGTAATCGTCAAATCGTGTTGGTGAAATGTTATGCGCTGTGCCGGTCGTGTTTTTTTACCGGTGATCGTTACGGTGCCAGTGAGTTTCATGCTCTCTCGGTCGGGGTCGAGGGTAAGATTGTATTGGCTCGGTTGGAAATATTGAAAGAGACGTTTGACTTTTTTACTCATTGCTTCATTCTATCACGGTCGGGCTGCATTTCACGCTGTTAAATTGACATATGTAAGTCGCTTTGCTACACTAAAAGTGTTCGGTCGGCCACTCTGGTCGGCTTTTTTCGTATAAGACACCTTGAGACTTTTACAATAAAAATAAGAAGGGAGAATCCAATGGATTTGGATGTAAAACAATTGGCATTGGCGGTTCGCACGATCGCCGAGGAAAAGAATTTGCCAGAAGACACCGTAAAGGAAGTGCTTGAACAGGCACTTGCTGCTGCATATCGCCGCGACTACGGTGAGCGCGAGCAAGAAATTCGCGTGACCGTTGACCTCAACAGTGGTGAAGTCGACGCATATGTAAACAAAGAAGTAGTCGAAACCGTCGAAAACGAGGCGTACGAGATTAGCTTGAAAGACGCGAGCGTCATGCAAAAGAATGCAAAACTCGGTGACCTCATCGAAGTACACGAAAAAGTTGAAAACTTCGGTCGTGTTGCGGCACAAACTGCAAAACAAGTCGTCTTGCAGCGCCTCCGCGAAGCTGAACGCGAAATCGTTATGGCCGAGTACGAAGACAAAATCGGTACCGTTATTAACGCGCTCGTATCTCGCGTCGAAGGCAATATTGTTCGCGTCGAACTCGGCAAAGCGCAAGGTATCATGCCGCGCAGCGAGCAAATCCAAGGCGAGCGTTACTACCCCGGTCAACGCCTCAAAGTATTTTTGAAAGATGTTGAGCGTGGCTTCCGTGGACCGCAATTGGTCGTTTCTCGCGGTAACAAAGAGTTTATCGAGTGGTTATTCCGCAGCGAAGTTCCAGAAATGGAAAGCGGAGCCGTCGAAATTAAGGCGATTGCTCGCGAAGCCGGCATCCGCACAAAACTAGCCGTACATAGCACCGTTCAAGGTGTTGATCCTGTCGGTACGTTCGTCGGCGGCCACGGTACACGCGTAAACGCTGTCATGAGCGAAATCGGCGAGCAAGAAAAAATCGATATCATCATCTGGAATGATGAACCGGTTGCATACATCACCAACGCTTTGAGCCCTACAAAAGTAGCGAAAGTTACCATCGACGAAGCTACTAAAAAAGCACTCGTAACAGTTCCCGAAGACCAATTGAGTATTGCGATTGGTAAGGGCGGTCAGAACGTTCGTTTGGCAAGCAAGTTGACGGGCTATGAACTCGATATCGAAGCCGAGAAAGCACCAGTCGCTGCACCAGCTCCGGCTCCGGCTGCAACTCCTGCACCCGTTCCTGAAACCACAACCGAAACCAAGCCTGTGACACAAAAACTTAAGAAAAAGTCTGAACTTGAAAACAATTTGCTCGAAGCAATCGAGCAGCACGGCGAATAATTATCGCTGTTACTTGCGGTAATTATGGGTGGGCCGAACAAGCGTCAAGAAAGTCGATTAGCACTCTTGACTCATGAGTGCTAATCGAGCTAAACTATGTATAGTGATGCGTCGTAAGCATCGCCGAAAGGTAGCTTATTTATGACACCAGATTCCGCTGATTTCCAAGATTTTTTGAATCACCTTAGTAACAACGCGCTCCAAAGCCTGAAGCACGCTGATGCGATTGCGCGCAGCTTCGGAAGTGCATATGTAGGTACCGAGCACTTATTGCTGGGTTTGCTTGCGCAAGACAGTAGCATGGGCGCCAAAATTCTCGAAGGCGCTGGTGTAACGCTGGACCGCGCCCAATCAGCGTTAAATCTCACGCCTAAAACGATTGTTATGAGTGCTGGCGCAAAGGGTTTGAGCGAAACAGCAAAATTGACGCTCAAGATGGCTTACGATGTGGCTCAGGATTATAATCAAGATTTTTGCGGCACCGAGCACATTCTCTACAGCATTCTGACACAGAAGAACGCTCGCGCTACCATTTTGCTGCGCGACATGAACATTGATGTCGAACATCTTATGAGTGAGCTCGAACAGTTCTTGAACAAACAGCAATACGACGAGGAAGGCGGCGATAAAACCGAAACGACTCGTCGCGGTGGCCGAAACAAGGGCCGTAAAACGGCGCTTGATTTCTTTGGTACCGACATTACAGCGCAAGCGCGCGCGGGCAAGCTCGATCCAGTCGTGGGGCGTGATCCGCAAATTCGCCGCGTGGTAACAATTCTGAACCGTCGTACCAAAAATAATCCTGTTTTGATCGGTGAACCGGGCGTTGGTAAGACTGCGATTGTCGAAGGTTTGGCGCAGCGTATCGTTGCCGAAGACGTACCTGACAGCTTGCTCGACAAGCGAATTATGATGCTTGATCTTGCCGGCATGATCGCTGGCACTAAGTATCGTGGTGAGTTCGAAGAACGTCTGAAAAAGGTGATGGCCGAACTTGAAAACGATAAAAAAACGATCGTATTTATTGACGAAATGCATCTGATTGTTGGCGCAGGTGCCGCTGAAGGCGCCATGGACGCTGGCAATATTTTGAAGCCTGCTTTGGCGCGCGGCAAAATTCAGATGATCGGCGCTACGACGACAGCCGAATACACAAAGCACATCGAAAAAGACGCCGCGCTCGAGCGCCGTTTCCAGCCGGTACAAGTTCCTGAAACCTCTCCCACAGAAACACTCGCTATTCTTAAGGGACTGCGCAAACACTATGAAGCTTTCCACGGTGTGACCGTAAGTAATGAAGTTCTCGAAGACATCGTCGGTTTTGCAAAGCGCTACATTAACGACCGATTCATGCCGGACAAAGCAATCGACTTGCTCGACGAAACAGCCGCGCATTTACGCGTGGACAAAGGCAAGACCTCGCCAGAGGTTCGTAAATTGCAGAAAGAGTTGAAGCTGGTTAACACGCGTATCGACGAAGCGGTTGATGCCGAAAACTACGAAAAAGCTGCCCGCGAAAAGACGCGCGCCAGCCAGATTAACGAACAACTTTCACAACTCGAGGCAAACACTAAGCAAACGAAACGTCTGGAACTTACCAGTGATGACGTTGCCGAAGTCGTATCACGCATGACCGGTGTACCGGTGCGAAAAGTCATTCGTTCCGAGGCGAAATATTTGTTGAATCTTGAGAAAACGATCGGTAAATATGTGATCGGCCAGCAAGAGGCCGTCGACGCCGTGTCGCGCGCTATTCGCCGTAATCGTTCTGGAATCGGCAGCGGCAAGCGACCAATCGGTTCATTCATTTTCCTCGGTCCAACCGGTGTTGGTAAGACTGAACTCGCACGCGTATTGGCCCGGGAATTCTTTGGCTCTGATAACTCGCTTGTTAAAATCGACATGAGCGAATTCGGCGAATCGCATAATACTTCACGATTGGTTGGAGCTCCGGCTGGCTACGTCGGGTACGACGAAGGTGGTCAGTTAACTGATAAAATCCGCCGTCAGCCATACAGTTTAGTACTGTTTGACGAAATCGAAAAAGCGCATCCTGATGTGTTCAATATGTTGCTCCAGATTTTGGAAGACGGTCATCTTACTGATGCCAAAGGCCGAAAAATCGACTTCACAAATACCATTGTGATCATGACGAGTAACATTGGTGCCGAAAAACTCCAAAAAGAAGCGAACTTCGGTTTCCATGCTACGACGCACGGCGACCTCGAAGACCTGCATGAATTACACAAGCAGAATCAGGAAAAAGTGTTGGATCAACTCAAGAAAACGATGCGCCCGGAATTGCTTAACCGCATCGACAAAACAGTGGTATTCCATGCTTTAACAAAGAAAGACATCTTCCAGATCATTGATTTGCAGCTTGACGAATTACGCGAGCGAATGCAAAAACAGGGACTCGGTTTACAGGTTACGACTGCCGCAAAACAACATTTACTTGATGATGGGTACGACGAGAAGAACGGCGTTCGTCCGTTACGTCGTCTGATTCAGGACACGCTCGAAGATCATATCGCAATGGAACTTTTGGGTGAAAAGTATACGCATGGAACGATCGTTCAGGTGTCGACCAAGAACGGTGATTTGCACTACGACACTCAGCTTGAAGAAGGCGTGCACGCCAAGCCAAAAGCTGCTAAAACCGCCAAAGCGAAGTAGTACAAAAACTACAGAAAAAACGGGTTGATCAACAGCATTTAATGCTACACTGAAGGCATCATGCGACCGATTCGACGAATTGTAAATCTAGCCGTGCTGCTCACGGTGCTGGTTGGTGCTGGATTTGTCATTGTAAAGCACCAGGATATCTATGATTGGGCGCGGCTGCGAAGCTATACGGCTCCTGCGGCCGTCGCTCAGATCGCTACTGATGACACGATGACTGCCAAGGCGACGCGTATTTTTTATGTGAATCGCCCGGATCTTACAGACGACAAGGGCTATTTCAATCAGCAATGTGGCAATAAAGAGCAGACCATCATTCTGGGTTGTTATCACGGCGATCAGCGCGGCATTTATGTGTATAAAGTGAGCGATGCGCGCCTTGCCGGTGTGGAACAAGTTACCTCGGCGCACGAAATGCTGCATGCCGCCTATGACCGTTTAAGCGCAACTGACCGCAATCATGTAGATGCCATGCTCCAGGATTTTTATGAGCACGATTTACAAGACAAACGCATCAAAGACACGATCGATCTCTATAAAAAGATTGAACCGAATGACGTGGTCAATGAAATGCATTCAGTGTTCGGAACAGAGGTGGCAAACTTACCGTCAGCGCTCGAAACCTATTACAAACAATATTTTGCGAATCGTTCGCAAGTTGCTCAATTTGCTGCTCGATACCAAAGTGAATTTACGAGCCGAGAAGCCCAGATTGCTGCCTATGATACGCAGCTCAAAACTATGAAAACGCAGATCGACAACGACCAATCATCACTGGACCAGGAATATCAGACGCTCGTAAGCAAAAAAGCGCAGCTCGATGCACTCCGTGACCGTAATGTTACTGCATATAACGCCAATGTCGAGCCGTATAACAATTCGGTCGGCACATACAACGCTCATGTCGTGGCGCTCAAGAATTTAATTACGCAATATAATGGACTCGTGGATGAACGAAATGCTATCGCGATTCAAGAAAACCAGCTTGGGCAAGCGCTCAATAGTCAAGCCGCCGCGCCAGCGGCACAATAGTGTACACTAGATACCATGGCAAAGAAGGCAATACAATACGTCTGTAGCGAATGTGGGGCAAACTCTCCGACCTGGATGGGGAAATGTCCGCAATGCGGCGCGTGGAATAGCCTACAAGAAGAGGCGTTGATTGTGACTGGTGGCGGTGGCGTATCCTCGGGACGAAAACTCACGCCAGAATCGGTGAGTACGCTTGTAAAAAGTGATCAAAAGCGCCTGTTAACCGGCATCAAAGACGTCGATGCTATTTTGGGTGGTGGCGTGGTAGTCGGCAGTGTTAATCTGATTGCCGGCCAGCCGGGAATCGGCAAGAGCACCTTGCTTTTGCAGCTGGCAAACTCTGTTTCGGCGAAACACAAAGTTTTATATGTGAGCGGCGAAGAATCGGGGCACCAGATTGGACTTCGTGCGGAACGCCTGCATGCCAAAAGTGCGCAGTTAGAGCTCGCTACAAGCACGAGTGCCGATGATATTGCCGCGACGATCGCAACCAAACAGTATGAACTTGTGGTTGTGGACTCTATTCAGACGATCGCATGTCAGGCGGTGGCGTCATCGGCTGGCACGGTGTCGCAGATTACGAACAGCACTCAGCTTATTTTGGGCGCGGCAAAACAATCCGGTACCGCAGTAATTTTAGTGGGTCATGTCACAAAAGAGGGTTCGATTGCCGGACCAAAAGTCCTGGAACACGTTGTCGATGTCGTTTTGCAGCTCGAAGGTGACCGCTATGGTGGCTTCAAGATTCTCCGCGCTACTAAGAACCGTTTTGGTCCGACCACCGAAGCGGGCATTTTTGAGATGGAAGAAGAAGGATTAAAGCCTGTTGAAAATCCATCCGCAGCGTTATTGTCAGAACGACAAGTGAGCGACGGGTCGGTCGTTTTAGCGACACTTGAGGGCACACGACCACTGTTAGTCGAGGTGCAAGCACTTGTCAATAAAACAAGTTACGGCTATCCAAAGCGCGCAGCGAGCGGAATTGACCTAAATCGTGTAAACTTATTAGTGGCGATGCTTGAACGCCGCACAAAATTGCAGCTGGCCGACCAAGACATCTATATTAATATTGTCGGTGGCATGCGTATTAGCGAACCGGCAGCCGACCTAGCCGTCTGTATGGCAATAGGATCGGCGGCTCGAGGACTACAGCTCAAAAGCAACGCAGTCGTATTCGGGGAAGTCGGCTTGAGCGGGGAAGTCCGCCACGTGCCTTATATCGAAAAACGAATCCAAGAAGCTGAAAAGCTCGGATTCGAGAGCGCTATCGGCCCTAATCAAAAGACAGGGAAGAAACTCTCCTTTTTGCATGGAGTCAGTGACGTCCGAAGCGCGCTCAATCAATTTCTAGAGAAAGAGTAGCATGCAGATTATCGAGATTATTTTACTTATTTTTATTGCGTACATGTTGGTTTCGCAGCGTGACGGCAGCCCGCTGCCGAGTTTGCCATTTGGTAATGTGAAACGCCGCAAGCTGGTTTTAGATAGTTGTGGACTGATTGACGGGCGCATCGTTGATGTTGCGCGTACCGGCTTTTTAGCTGACGAATTTGTTATTCCACAGTTTGTATTAAATGAATTGCAGCTTTTGGCCGACGGCAATGACTCACACAAGCGCGAGCGAGCGCGATTCGGGCTGGATATTGCGCATCAATTACAAGATGAAGCCGGCCTTTCAACGGCGGCTGTCGTCATTGATCGTACTCAGTACCCCGACATTCCTGCAACTGATGACAAACTCGTAGCGCTGGCTAAAAAAATTAGGGCTAACTTATATACCACTGACTACAACCTTACGAAAGTCGCGATTGTTGAAGGCATTCGTGTGCTAAACATCAACGAACTCGCGCAGACGATGCGCCCGGTGACGCTTCCCGGCGAAACGCTGCAGATTAAGATTGTCCAAAAAGGGAGTAATCATGATCAAGGTGTCGGTTATCTCGAGGACGGCACAATGATCGTGGTTGACGGCGCTGCGCGTTATGTAGGCAAGACTGTGGCGGTGACTGTTAGTCGCATGCATCAGACGGTTGCTGGCAAGATGGTCTTTGGGCAAATCAAACACCAACAATCTTCGCAAACGCAGCACCAACGAACCGAGGCCAACCTCAAGGCGGCTGCACACGCTCCGCGACGCCCTGCCGCACCCCAGCAAGCACCGGCGGCAGCTCAAGCTCAACAGACTATGGCGCCGCGCCCAGCAGCATCGACAAATCGAACCACACACGCTTCGTCCGGTGCTAAATTGAGCCAGCGCTTGCTTAAAAAGCAGCCGGTGCTACGCCGTCGTATTTCACAGTAAACGGCGCTCTTCGTTTCTAAAATTGCTTCATTTGATCGTTTCTTAGGCACGGTCGATACGACCTCCGCAGTTCACAAGAGCTGATCCCTCGATACACTGTTCATACAAAAACCCGTAGGTCTCATGCTTACGGGTTTTGTATTTAATTGTTGCCTTGTCTTATGGGGCGGTGCTGACGAGGGGAATTAGATATTCATTGGTCACCGGCGGTGAACGTAACGTTCGCAGTGTCCGTCGAATCGTAGAGTACGCTGTCGATGATTTGGGCCGAAACTGTGCCTGGCCCCGCTCCAGTCGGCGTGTAATTGAACGTGACTGTGCTTGGTGACTCTGAGACTGTCTTTGTGTCGACGCGCTGGCCGTTGACCAGTAAGTTTACGGTTCCAGGGTACTGTCCCGAGGATAGTGCCGCGGTGCCCTGGCTTACAGTCACGGTGAATGTACAACCGCCGTTGCCGCCACATGTTGAAGGTGCCGTGAGTGTCACTGAAGGCCTCGTGTCATTACAATTGTGAACATTGTCATTGCCCGTTGCGGTTGCGGATGAAGACGAGCCTTTATTCACGAATATGTCAGCTGAAAACGCATTTTCGTTAGAACTTGTAACGTTTTGCTTGGCCAGTTCAGGCGTACAGCTTGTTGCGAGTTTACCCGAGACGCGGTCTGTTGTTTGCGATGTTGTCGTGCCGGCTTGGCGCTGCTGATACCACGATGGAAAGACATCGGTGCTTGGTCCAGGAATTTGCTCGCCATTACCTGATATCTTATGGCTCATGATGTATGCTGGCAAGTTCTTGATGTCGGTTGGCGCCGTCCAGTTGACAGGTTTGCCACTGATCATGTCGTGCGCACCTTCCATCCAACCGCGAACAATTGGCTCCGTCATCGTTTCCATGTTTCCAGTCATCTTTTGGTTACGGTTGTGGTAACCGACCCAGGTAAGGGCGGTGTATTGGGTTGACCAGCTTGCCATAAGACCATCGAACCCATAGTTGGTGGTACCGGTCTTGACGGCGAATTTCCAGCCCTTGAAGCGGTGGAATTTATATCCAAAGCTCCTAAGTTGGGTACAACCATTGTCAGTACAGTTACCGGGCAGATAACTTGCTCGAGGGTCTGAAGCCATGTCGTTCACGATGTAAGCAGTATCAGGTTTGACAACCTGTTTGCCAGCAGGCTGTTTGAATTCGTCGATGACTTTGCCGCTTGCTTCGGTGACTTTCAAGATATATGTGCGTGGAATGGCGTTACCGAGACGTGCAAGGCTCGCAATACCGTTTACGTGGTCATCGAGGCGTAAGTACGCACCGTCGCCGATCGCCGCAGCTGTGAAACACTGTGATTCGTCTTTTTTGGTTGCCGTAAAGATGTCCGTACCGTCTTGGTAACAGTGGTAACTATCACCGCTCTTGTTCGCCATGAGGGCGTTTGCGGTGCCAATAGTTTTGTTTATAGAGTTTACTTTTCCGTTACTTGTGTCGTTAGGAACGGCACTCAACATGGCTTTCATGGCAGGAATGTTACGAGAACCACCCAGGGCGTAGCGCAAGGTAACGGCGCCTGGCGTTCTATTGTCGTAGTCGGTGGCACAGTCACCAGGGTCGTTGGCAGAAGTCTTGTGATAGCCCGGTGTACATGGATAGCCCGGGATTGGCCCGGTAGAGTCATAGAGGATCGAACCGGCGCCTACGTTATTATTATTGTCGATGAACGTGGCGTAGTCATATGGTTTGAAGCTCGAACCCGGAGATATGTTCACATCATGCGCATAGTTAATCTTACCGTGATTCACATCATTGAAGTCGACACCGCCGACAAGGGAAACGATTTGCCCTGTCTTGTTGTCTTCTGCGACGAACGCGGCTTCGTCACCACCTTGTTTCTTAATGGTAGGCAAGTCGTTTTGAACTTGTTTCTCGGCGAGCTCTTGCAATGTCGTGTCGAGAGTCGTGGTTACTTTCCAACCACCGCGGTTAACGGTTTCAGTACCGTATTCCTGCTCGAGTTGATCTTTGGCGGCAAGGACGAAGTATGGCGCCTGAATGCCGTCGTACTTCTGTTGGATAGGTCGAATCTGCCCCATAACATCAACTTTCTTAGCTTCATCCGCTTGAGCTTGCGTAATCATCTTTTGGTTGGCCATTTGGTCAAGGATGTAATGCTGACGACCAATCAAGCCTTCTTGGTCAAAGTAATTACCGCCGGCCTGGGGATTGAATTGTGGACTACTATAAGGTGAATATCGTGTCGGTGATTTAGGAATGGCAGCGAGCAGCGATGCCTGCGCAAGACTGAGATCTTTTGCGCTCGTACCAAAGTAATCCCGTGCTGCGGTTTCAACACCGTTATCAACACCACTATATGGGGCGATGTTTAGATAACCGGTCAAAACGTCATCTTTGGAATATTCACGCTCTACTTCGACAGCTAAAATTACTTCTTTAATTTTGCGAGTTATTGAACGATCGGCGGTCCATTTTTCGTTCAGCTTAACGAGCTGCTGAGTGATGGTCGAACCACCTTGGACGCCACCGCCACCCCCGAATACGTCGTGCAAACCAGCGCGCATAATACCGCGTACATCAAAGGCACCGTGCTTATAAAAGTCTTTGTCTTCAATCGCGACCGTGGCCTGCTTGATATAAGGAGAGATTTGGTCACTCTGTACTGGGATACGCTTCACGGCGCCATAGTCCTGCCACAAAATTCTCTGCCCAGAACGGTCGTAATAGGTAATACTACCGCCGACGTTAACACCAGAGATGTCTTTAATCTTCGGCAAGTCTTTGCGGAAATATGCGAACACGCCAATAATAAGAATAAAGCAGGCTACGATACCGATGCCGACGATCTTGAGCGCCATAATTGCACCTTCGCGGCTAAACCAGTATTTGGCGACGCGCTTCGGGTGTAATCGATAAAGAATCCGCTTAAAACGGTTTTTCGGCAGTGTGCTGAGATACATCGCGCGACGGCGTGACTTAGCATCGCGCCGTGCTTTGACGCGATCTGAAAGGCTGTGATTCACTTTAAAGGTGGCGCCGCTGTTCGTTGTGAACGTATTTTTAGTTGTACGGCGTCTCGGTCCCTTGCTGGAGTTATTCATCCCGCTTGTTGTTCCCCTTACTGGTCTTTGTCTATGGCGTTATTATAGCAAACTTAGCGCCTGCGCAAATGCGATTATGTAAAAAATATGGGGCGAAGTTCCAGCTTACGACAGATATGCGGTATACTATGTTCGACATGATTAGTATCGATCCAATCTATCATCAGTATTTATATAGTCGCTAAAAATCGACCTATATAATATGAACAAGGATATTTCTATGACACTTTCTGAAAATTTGCGCTGGCGAGGAATTATAAAAGACAAAACGTTTGCGGACGACGCTTGGCTTGATGAGCCTAAGACGTTCTACCTTGGAAGCGATTGCTCGTCCGATAGTCTTGCGATCGGTAATCTCGCAATTTACATGTTGGCTCGTCATCTGACCGAAGCAGGCTGGAAGGCGGTGCTACTTGTTGGCGGCGCGACGAGTCTAATCGGTGATCCGGGCGGAAAAGACGAAGAACGACCGCTGAAAACACGCGAAGAAATTGAGCACAACGTAGCGGGTATAAAAGCCCAGGTACGTCGCCTGTTTGCTGATAACGAGTTCGAGCTTGTGGACAACTATGACTGGTTCAAAGATATTGGGTATCTCGAATTTTTGCGCGACGTCGGTAAACACTTCAGTATGACCGAACTGGTGCAGCGCGACTTTATCGCGACGCGCATGGGTGAAGGCGGCAACGGGATTAGTTATGCCGAATTCAGCTACAACCTCATTCAAGGTTACGACTACTATTGGCTGCACAAAAACAAGGGCGTTAGCTTGCAAATCGGCGGTTCTGACCAGTGGGGCAACATGCTTTCTGGCGCGCCATTAATTCGGAAAAAAGACGGCGCCGAGGTGCACGCGCTCAGCATGCCGCTCGTTATTAACAAAGTTACTGGCAAAAAGTTCGGTAAAAGTGAAGAAGGTGCAGTGTGGCTCGACCCAATCAAGACGACGCCGACGCAGTTCTACCAATTCTGGATAAACGTCGATGACGGAAGTGTCGAAGATTACCTCAAGATTTACACTATGCTTTCTAAAGATGAAATCGAACAAATTGCTGCCGAACACCAACAAAAGCCAGCTGAACGTTTTGCGCAACGTCGTTTGGCCCAGGAAGTAACCAAACTTGTCCATGGGGAAAACGAAATGCACATTGCCGAACAAGTTACTGATTACATCACCGGCAAAGCATCGGTGGGTGATGCAAACGACGCGGCATTGGAAGCATTGCGTAAAGAAATGCCGGCTGCAAAAGTCCATGAAACCGCCCTGTTGACCGAAGTTCTCGTTACGACTGGCCTTGCAACATCCAATTCTGATGCGCGTCAGCTTATTACCGGAGGCGCAGTGTATATAAACGGTGTTTCAGCTAACAAAACTGCTCTCGAACCGGGCGACTTCCAAAACGGTCGCTTGCTTATTCGTAAAGGAAAGGTACTTAAAAATACAGCACTCATCGAGAGAATGTAGTGTTATACTGTGAGCCATATGAAAACAACGAAGAAAACTACCAAGTCAACGGCAAAAGCCGCAAAATCTAAAAAACCAGTGAAGGCGAGCGCCGCAAAAGCTGCCCAGCCAACCAAGCCTGCTGCTGCGAAAATCGCAGACAAACCGGCGAAAACCGAACCGAAGAAAGTTTCGGCGCAGAAGCGTAAATCAGATCAATACGACGATCCTAACTACAATTATTTGCACTATTGGGACGGCCGCGATTACGAAGACGAATCAGAGCGTATGGCGCTGACCCGTCTTCTCAAAGGGAAGCACTTTAAGCACGCAACTGACATCGGTGGTGGCTATGGCCGCCTCTGTATCTTCCTCGAAAAATACGCCGATAAAGTTACCTTGGCCGAGCCCAGCCAACAGCAGCTCGACATTGCCAAGGATTTCTTGAAAGAACACCGTGAAATCGACCGCAAACTTATGCAAGCCGATGACATGAAATTCAAGGATGGCTCTATCGACCTATTGACCATGATTCGCGTGATGCATCACTTGCCAAATCCCGCTACTGAATTCAGCGAGATCGCCCGCGTACTGGCCGACGATGGTTATGCAATCATCGAAATGGCAAACTACGCACACGGTCGTAATCGTTTGAAACACTTCGTAAAAGGCCAAAAACTGCCCGTCGACCCCGTAGACATTCGTTCAGCCAAAAACATGCGCAAAGAAGAGATTCCATTCGTAAACCACAACCCGCACACAGTAATCAAACAACTTGGCCAAGCCGGTCTAAAAGTTGAACGAGTGCTGTCAGTTTCAAACTTGCGCAGCCAAAGCCTGAAAAAAGTCATGCCACGAAAGGTGATGCTGGCTTTCGAGAGCGTCATGCAGCCAATGATGTCGGGTTCATTCTTTGGTCCGAGCATTTTCCTCTTGGTTCGCAAAGGCAAATAGTGATAGAGTATTCCCGCTAAAGCCGTAAGCGGCCTCAGCGGTATACTATGACTATGGCGCATGATTTGGGGAATCCAGTAACAGTTCTGAAGGGCGTTGGACCGGAAGTTGCAAAGAAATTTGCGACGCTCGGCATCAAAACGCTCGATGAGCTTATTGATTTTTACCCGCGACGCTACGAAGATTTTTCCAATGTTGTTGACATAAAACACCTGAAACCAGGTGCTGTAACCATCAAGGCAGTCATAAAGCAGGCTGCCGGACGTTATGTGCGACGACGCATGCATATTACTGAGGCCGTCGCGAGCGATAGCACTGATAGTGTGCGATTAGTCTGGTTCAATCAACCGTACCGCGAAGCTTCGTTCAAGCCAGGCCAGGAATATTTTATTTCGGGCCAGTTTGGTCTGAGTCGCCAACGCATGACGATTCTAAATCCTTCCGTAGAATCGGTGAGCGATTTCCCGGTCAACACTGCTCGCATTGTGCCCGTATATCGAGAGACCAAGGGGCTTACGACCCGGCAAATGCGTGGTTTTTTGCGCCAAGTCATACTTGAAATCAGAAGTTTGCCCGAGAGTTTGCCGGAATGGCTCCTAAAAGACCACCAGCTCATTTCGCGCGCCGAAGCAATTGAGGCCATGCATTTCCCCGAAGACGAAGCGCGATTTATCGCCGCCAAGCGCCGGCTTGGCTTTGAAGAAGTATTTTCGCTCGTCATGGCCAGCCTGCTCAATAAATATGAGTTACTGGCCGACAAAGCGCTCGCCATACCATTTAAACCGGAACTTGCACAGTCGTTTGTGGCGCATTTGCCCTTTAATTTAACTAATTCGCAGCGCAGTGTGGTTTGGAAAATCTATCAGGATCTTGAAAAAACTCACCCGATGAATCGCATGGTTGAGGGCGATGTAGGTTCCGGCAAAACAGTGGTGGCTGCCATGGCGGCGTTGATGGCGATGGAACAGGGGTATCAGGTCGCATTTATGGCGCCCACGGAACTGCTTGCGCGGCAACATGCCGAAACCATCTATCGCTTGCTTGAGCCACTTGGTTTTGCCGAGCAGGTTGGACTTTTGGTTGGTGGGCTCAGCGCGGCGCAAAAAACTGCTGCTCACACACACATCGCAAACGGTGATATCCGTTTTATCGTGGGCACCCATGCGCTCATCCAGGAGAAGGTCAATATGGAACGCCTCGGGCTGGTCATCATCGACGAACAGCATCGTTTTGGTGTGGAACAGCGCAAATCACTGATGGCGAAAGCCGGTCACATGCCACATTTGCTGAGCCTAACTGCAACACCAATTCCGCGCAGTCTGGCTCTCACACTGTACGGCGAACTCGATATTTCAGTTTTAACAGAGAAGCCTGCCGGACGGTTGCCGATCATCACGCAGATTTGCTCGCCGGATTCACGACCGCAACTGTACGCGGAAATCGAAAAAGAACTCATAAGTGGTAGACAAATGTTCGTAGTTTGTCCGTTGATTACGGAGTCAAAAACCTTGCAAGCGCTCTCGGCCGAAAAAGTGTACGAAACATTTTCAAAGAAAGATTTCAGAAAGTGGCGTGTTGGGTTGTTGCACGGCAAAATGAAAGCCGCCGAAAAGAACGAAGTAATGGAACGGTTCATCGCACACGACATTGATATTTTGGTTTCTACCACTGTTATTGAAGTAGGTGTCGATGTGCCAAACGCCAGTGTTATGTTGCTTGAAGCGGCCGACCGGTTTGGCTTGGCACAAATTCACCAGCTTCGAGGGCGTGTGGGTCGTAGTAAAGATCAAGGTTATTGTTATCTGATGATGAGCGATTCAGCGGCTCCGCCCAAGCGTTTACGAGCACTCGAAAGTACCCAAGATGGCTTCAAGCTAGCCGAACTCGACTTGCAACTGCGTGGTCCCGGTGCAATATACGGCACGAGTCAGCACGGGCAGCTCGATCTTCGAATTGCAAAATTAACAGATGTTGAACTTATTGCTGAAGCCCGTGCCGCAGCCGAAGATGCTATTGGTAGAGGCGAAAATCTGCTACAATATCCGATATTGTCGGAGCGCGTTTCACTATTGCGCGCCGTCACTAATTTGAATTAATCGATAAGGAAATAATAATCAGTGCTATATGGCGCTGATCCGGCGGGTGACTTTGTTGCTGCAGCCAAAAGCAAATAGATGTACTCGGGAAACACACTAACACCTTTTTCTGGCCGCCTGGTGGGCGCGCATCAGAAAATCGATCGACTCGCGCGAAAGGCCTTGCTTCCGCTCATTAAAAAACCACATGTTTTCCCCCGAATTCAGACAATTCTGCACTTTGAAGGCGTGGGCGGTCCCGATGCGATCAAGCGCAAAAGCCCTGCGGTGGACGAACCATGGCACTACTTTAACCCTTTCGACGACAGTGATAACCAGTTGCTCGAGCTTATTATTGATCATTATAAAAAACTGGTAAAAGCGCTCAAAGAAAATGACGAAGTCCGAGCCGGTTTCGAGGCTGCCTGGATGGCGCACGCGCTGGTTGACGGCTTAACACCGGCGCATCATTTCCCTTATGAAGAAAAATTGATTGAACTTCGCGGGGAAGGAATCGAAAATCGCACGACCCTCAAAGAAAAGATGTTCATGCCGGGCGATACGCGTCGAGAACGCATGAGTAAAAACTGGAAAATGTGGGGTGCTAAAGGTTTGTTTTCAACGCATTTTATGTTTGAATGGGGCGTGGCCGCCGTGATAGCGCCGCTCTCGCTCAAACAATTCCATGTCAACGAAGATGATATTGCTGAAATGTTGGCCGAAGATTTACGGGCGTGGTTTACAAAACGAGCCCGCGAAGTCGCCGGCATGGGCATGTACGATGCATATTATCGCCATGGCTGGACGATGCCTTTGGCTCGCCAGGTGCGTAACCAATTGGCACCGTTGCTTATTCAAACGGTAACATTAGCCTGGTATCGCGCGAGCGTTGATGCAGGATTGATAGAAAGTAAAAAATGAGAATTATAGCTGGAACATTAGGTGCACGTTTATTTGAAGCGCCGAAAGGTCATCACACACATCCGATGAGTGATAAAATCCGTGGCGCGCTCTTTAGCGTGCTCGGTGAATTAGATGGCCTGACCGTACTGGACGCATTTGCCGGTAGCGGCGCGCTCAGTTTTGAAGCGCTCAGTCGCGGTGCACTCAGTGCGACGGCACTCGAAAATGATCGAACGGCACAGGATGCTATCGCCAAAAATATTAAGCAACTTGAGCTTACCAAACAGTGTAAACTCGTAAAAGCTGCTGCCGGTTCGTGGTCGAGTACTCAGCAAAATGCGCAGTTCGACGTCGTTTTATGTGACCCACCGTATGATGATCTCCAGATAAGCACGTTGCAAACGCTGACAAAACACGTAAGGACCGATGGTGTTTTGGCGTTGTCGTGGCCCGGAAATCAAGATCCACCACAGTTTGACGGTTTGGTTCAGATTGTTCAAAAGTTGTACGGCGATGCGCAACTGGTGTTTTATCAAAAGATTTTGTAAAATAAAGCAACCAACCACGGGGATGTGGTGAAATTGGTAGACACGCTAGCCTTAGGAGCTAGTGCCGCAAGGCGTGAAGGTTCAAGTCCTTTCATCCCCACCAAATCGCATCTGTTAAGCAGCCTTCCGGGCTGCTTTTTGTAATATATAACTTACGAAAATGTAGCTAAAACGTGTAAATTAGTCTTCCTTGCCGAAAAATCGGCCAAAACTTGATTTCCACTGTTGGTATCTATTTTCTGCGCTTTCGGGCTGTTGCACTTGGACAACTTGCCCAGTAGCTTTACCCAACACCCAAAGGGTGTCATGGTGATAGTAACCTTTTTCTAAAGCTTCTTCGCGTGTGATGTCAGAGCCGTATCGTTCATACCTCAGGCCGTGCTGTTGTGCGACCGAGACATAAGCATCGGGGTTGTCTTTGTATCTCAAAAACCGCACGTCGGTAGGTTCGGGTAGATTATGATTGCGTATCCACTGTGGAAGTGAACCTGCATGCAAAAATTCTGGGCCATGCGTATCTTGGATGACTATGGAACCTGTGCTTTTTACGGTTCGCTGCATTTCGCGATATATCCCCGCGCGTGTAGCTGTCGATGCACCACTTCCAAACACATTAACTGCTACAACTTCGTCGGCCGATTCATCGCGTAAGGGCAAAGCCATCCCGTCAGCATGTAAAAAGGTAATGTCACCTGGTTTTGCATTTTTGATGCGCGCCCAGTTTGCATACATATTGCGGTCGTGAGGCGCTGCTGTAGCATTCCACTCTGCTTTTACGTCAGCTTCTGTCATTCCAGGTGCCCGCTCAGGGCGAGGAATAATGGTCTTGGCGCCGAGATCAACCCCAATATAGCGCTCATCTGGCCCGAAAGTATGGTGCTCAGGAAGTGCGTTCCAGAATGGTACGCCGTCAGTTACGACATCAGTTGGTCCAATGCGGCCAGCGCCGATCTCGACGATGGTTCGCATCTCTGGTGATGCTTCTTGGGGTAGTGATTCTCCGGGCAAACTCATAAGATAGGTATAATAACATAAAATGATTAATTTTACTAGTGTTTTGCACTGGTCTAAACTGATGTAATTTGCTACAATGACTGCGAAGGATTACAGCTACAATGAGTTTATCTACCCAACCTTATAAAGGCGCTCGTGATTTTTATCCCGAAGACAAGCGTCTGCAAAAATACATGTTTCGAATCATGCGTGAAAGTGTTGAACGCATGGGTTACGAAGAATACGACGCGCCGATTTTGGAATCGCTCGATCTGTATCTTGCTAAAACTGGCGAAGAGATCGTTAACGAACAGACCTATGCATTTGAAGATCGCGGTGGACGCCGCGTGGCGATTCGCCCTGAAATGACCCCAACGGTGAGCCGTATGGTTGCTGCCAAGCGCCAAGAGTTGCCATATCCACTGCGCTGGTACAGCATTCCTAACCTTTGGCGATACGAACGCCCGCAGCGTGGTCGTTTGCGCGAACACTGGCAGCTTAACGTCGATATGTTTGGGCTTGCCGGTCTTCGTGCCGAAGCAGAAGTCATTCAGGTCGCCGACAACATTCTCAAAAACTTTGGCGCCACCCACGACATGTACAAGGTCAAACTTAACAGCCGTAAATTGATGGATCACATTTTGCGCGACTACTTGGGTTTGAACGAAACCCAAGCACACACACTCGCAAAGTTAATCGACCGCATGCACAAAATTCCTGCCGAAGAATTTGAAGCCGAAGCTAACGGTATCTTTTCGCACGGCCAACGCGAAGAGGGCTCACACCACAAATTACAGGGGTTACTTAAAACCAAAACCCTCGTACATTTGCCGGAAAGCTTGCGCGAGCACCAATCTGCTAAAGAGTTACAGAACCTGCTCGATATTTTGCTCGATGCCGGCATTACTAATGCTGTTTTCGATATTACGCTCATGCGCGGCTTCGATTATTACACCGACATTATTTTTGAAGTCTTCGATAAACACCCGGACAACAACCGTTCAATGTTCGGCGGCGGCCGCTATGACGGTCTCGTCGGCTTATTCGGTGTTGAGCCAGTTCCGACGGTCGGCTTTGGTATGGGTGACGTAACACTGCAAAACTTCCTTGAGGCGCACGACCTCAAACCTGACCTTGGTTCGGAAACCGATGTCTATGTCATTTTGATCGGCGATGTTTACGACAAAGCGCAGCGTGTTATTCGCGAACTTCGTACTGCTGGCGTTAATGTTGCCGTCGATCTCACTGACCGCAAAGCTGATAAACAGATCAAAACAGCCACCAAAAAAGACGTACACTACGCGCTCTTTATCGGTGAAAAAGAACTCGAAGAAGAACTCTATACGCTCCGTAATCTGCACACTGGCGTCGAAGAAAAACACAGCGCTTCACGCATTGTGAGTATCACCAAAGATTATCGTCGCGAAGACGACGACTTGTAGCCCGTAAAGGGTAGCCAAACCTCGGCAGATCTGTTACAGTGGATACTTATGCAAGTATCAAAAAAGAATCTATCCGACACCACCGTCCAATTTACCATTGTCGCTGACGCCGAAACGCTCCAGCGTATCAAAGATGAGACCGTTCAAGGTCTGTCGAAAAATGTAAAAGTTCAGGGTTTCCGCGAAGGCAAAGCACCCGCACATTTGGTTGAAAAACAACTCAACGCCGAAACTTTGCAGACGGAATTCTTAGAACGTGCCATTAATTTTCTCTACACCGAAGCTGCGGTCAAAGAAAACTTACGGCCTGTCGCTCAACCACAGGTAAAAATTACCAAGTATGCGCCGTTTGATACGCTCGAATTTGAAGCCGAAGTTGAAGCACTCGGCGACATCAAACTGCCTGACTATAAAAATCTCAAGGTCACCAAAAAAGAAGTCAAAGTAACTGCAAAAGATGTTGACGAAGTTCTCGCACAACTGCAAAAGCGTGAAGCAACTAAAAAAGAAGTTTCGCGTGCGGCTAAAACCGGCGATGAAGTGTGGATTGACTTTGTTGGCACCGACGCCAAAACTGGCGATGCCATCAATGGCGCTGACGGCAAAGACTACCCATTGCTCCTCGGTAGCAACACCTTTATTCCGGGTTTTGAAGACCACATTGTTGGCATCAAGCCGGGCGAAGAAAAAACCTTCACCATCAAATTCCCTAAAGATTACGGTGTGGCTGCATTGCAGAGTCGCGATGTTACTTTCAAAGTTACGGCTAAGAAAATTGAAGAACTCAGCGAGCCAGAACTCGATGACAAACTGGCTGCTAAAGTTGGTCCGTTTAAATCTGTTGCCGAGCTCAAAGAAGACATCAAAAAGCAGCTGCAATCTGAAAAAGATTTTCAGGCTGACCGCGAGTACGCCGATGAACTCATCACCACAATCGCTCAAGGTACCAAAGTTGCTATTCCGCAGACGCTCCTCGAAGAGCAGCTCGACCGAATGGAGCAAGATGAGAAGCAAAATCTCATGTACCGCGGCCAAACGTGGGAAGAGCACCTTAAAGAAGAAGGCGTTACCGCTGCCGAGCACCGCAAGCGCAACCTAAAGGACGCCGAACTGCGTGTTAAAGCTGGTTTGGTCTTGACCGAAATTGCTGACCTTGAAAAAATTACCGTTACTCCAGAAGAACTCGAAGTTCGCATGCAACTTTTGAAGGGTCAATATCCTGATCCAAAAATGCAAGCTGAACTCGACAAAGCCGAGAGTCGCCGCGAACTTGCTTCACGCTTGATGAGCGAAAAAACTCTCGAGAAAATCAAGAGTTACCAAACCGCCAAGAAGGCTGCGTAACCGCAGCAGTAGGTAGTTGTAATTAGCACTCTTGACGTTTGAGTGCTAATTTCGGTATAGTAGACATGTAATAAGGAGTTGTATATGCTGATTCCGACCGTTATTGAAAACGAAGGCCGCTATGAGCGCGCGTATGACATTTATTCACGTCTGTTGAAGGACCGTATTATCTTCCTCGGACAAGATGTGAACGAAGCGACTGCCAACGTAATCGTTGCCCAGTTGCTGTTTTTGCAGGCCGAAGACGCCAAAAAAGACATCTACTTTTATATCAACAGTCCTGGTGGCAGCGTGTACGACGCGCTCGCCATTTATGACACTATGCAATACGTTACCAACGACATTCAGACTGTCGGTATTGGTATGCAGGCCTCAGCTGCGGCATTTTTGCTGAGCTCGGGCACGAAAGGCAAGCGTTTTGTGCTGCCAACTTCAACCGTGATGATCCACCAACCATCGAGTGGCACTCAGGGTAAGGCAACTGACATGGAGATTTCACTCAAGGAATTACTCCGCGTGAAAGAGCAGCTGAACCAAATTATGGCTAAAAACACTGGTCAGAAGATCGAGCGCATTCGTGAAGACATGGAACGCGACAAGTGGCTTACAGCTTCCGAAGCCAAAAAATATGGCATCGTCGACGACGTCATCGACTCAACAAAAAAACTAAAGTAATCGTATGAAACGACGAGTTGTATACAAGGATATCCCGGTAGAACGTGGGACATTTGTTGTGGATGAACTTTCGGGCCTAGAATTGGCCCAACCTAAAAACATACGGCAAATATTGGGGCTCATAACAACTTCTTACACGGCGCAATATGCTCCAACAGGGGTCATGACTAAAGAAGATATCCACGCACGCTATAATCCGGAAGATTGGAGTAACGTGTGGCGATATGGCAAAGCTACGATGAAGCATTTTATCGGCAGCGGCAGCCAATTCTTTGTCGGACGGTCCGATGCGCAACCTGATGACTTTTTGAGTTTTGTAAAAATAAGCAATGGTCCGAAATCAGACCAAACTGCCCCCGAAGGAAGCATATATCTTAATGATGTTATTGCGAGACCACCTTGGCGAAACGGTCATGGGGGCGCAACGGCGCATGCGGCATTCAGATTTGGCGGTCATCAGGATGCGCCATTATTACTCGAAGGATTTGAAGGCAGCAGTGTGAATGAATGGTATACGAATCGCTGGGGACTCGAGCCGGGAGCATTGAGCCAGCAATTTGGTGTGGGCGGCGCGCAGGAGCGATATTTTAGATCGCCAGAGGGTCATGTGATCGGCAACATTGCCCTTCGACTAGAGCAGAACGATCCGGCACTCTTGTCGGCGCGAGAAGTATAGGCATAAAGTACCACACAATTCGGAAGATCGGAGCACAATGAAAGCGATTGTAACCTGCAATGACCAGCACAAGTTTCAAAAATTAGGGTATGAAATTTTTTGGCCCGGACTTGCCGAAGCGCAGCAGCTCGATGCGGCAGCCTTCGATGAGGTGCTTGAACGTCGCGCTCGCCAAGTGACGACCATGATGCAACATATTCAGCAGAAGTTTTATATGGCGCCGCCAGCGCTTGTGAACGGTGGTTTGGGTTTAAAGCGCATTGACACCGATCCGCCACCGGATGTAAACGATGCCGAGCATCTGGCCTGGCGCCGCGAACGGCTGATGAACCCGGCTCGGCGCATGATCGGAGCCTACGAGCTCGACGCATCAGGTAAAGAGGTGCACGCAGATTCGGCATTAGTCGGCATGGCTATATTCGAACAATCGACAGAGGACAAGGATACGGTTGAATTAGTCGAGCTTGATGTACATCAGGATTACCGGCGTGCGAGCGTAGCCGACATTATGATGGGCATGGGATTACACTTGCTTAAACCTAATGTGGTCGTAGAATTATCGGTCTCAGAAACTAACTGGGATGCCTGGGCTTATTATGCAAAAAGAGGATTCGTATTTGATACAGCCCCCGAAGGCGGCTTAGCGAGCGAGAGACACGGGGTGTTTGATACGGAACATTTGGTGATGCTGGGAAGGGCCGGCGAGGTGCAAACGCGGCTAGAGGATGTTCATCATAGAATCCGGCCATCTGCGCCGCTATATCCTGTAGAATTGCCTGAAAGCGCAGTCGCTCGCTTCCAAGATTGAGGTTACACTTCCAATAGAATGACCCTGTGGATAATGTTTCATAATTTTTATGAAACATTTGGCATTGCGATGCATTCGCCTGTATAGTCTAAGCATGAAAGGGCTTGTACCAACCTACGAAAATCGACTCACGGCTGATCATCGTTTGCCGGAAGACTTTTTGGGAATTGCTGTAAGTCTGCGGCGACTTGGCCATCCCCAGCCTCATGATGCGTTTGATCCTCCTCTCGAAGAAATGGACCGTATACGACAAGAACGAAAGGCACGTACGCCGCGGATTGGCGAGGGCGTAGCAACATTGGCGCTTCGTTATCATAGCTATACAGAGGATGTGACTCCGATTGGGTGTTTTCATGCGCACGTTCTTGGTAAAGGAGGTGACGGGGCAAAGCGTGGACAGGTTTTTATAGATAGTGTTTGGGTGCATAAGATGTACATGGATAGCGGCGTAGCTATGTCGCTCGCACAAGCCGGCCTCGCCGTATTTAAGCATGACCGCCAAATTGCAAATGCTGCAGAAATAATGCCGCCATTGCTCAGTGGTGCCCTAGACAGTCATGATCAAAGTGCGATGTTCGAAACACCGGCCGTGATGCCAAATACTGTCGAAGAAGCACAGGCTGCGCTCGGTGCGCTCTTGCATCAAGAAGTAATGGTCGAAAACCCCATAACGGTGTCCCCGCAACTTACCCCAGCACTAATTTGACAAACGCGCGTATAATGGTACTCACATCATCTAGGAGGTGAGTCATGGCACGGGGCGAATATCGTACACAAATCAGAGAGCGGGTCTATACGGCAGGTCCAAACGACCAGATAAAAGTTGCGGAAATTAATCCACGGGCGCGGCAGTCAAATGATGATTACGAGGAGCAATTATTACGAACACGGACTCAACAGATCGCATCATGTATGTTTGCTACGGCAAAAAAGTATGGCTCCATTTCATTGCCTGAAATACAAAGACGAGAGTTCATAGACATGACTGCCGGACGTATAAAGCAGCCCGAATACCACTCGCGCTATGTAGTTGCGTTGCAAGGCCAAGATAGATTGCACGCAGCATATAATAAAGGTGTTACCGTGGACGAAGTTGCAGCCTATACGCGTGTCGAAACTTGGCGGGGACGCTCCAGCTTAGGAAGAATCATTGGCAAAAAATTCCCCGTAATAACTGAACTTGGCACTCCAAGTGGCTTAATTTTGGGAAAATATCATGAAGCGGCAGCGGCGGCTGTTCATTATTCGTTGATTGAAACCGACCTGGAGACTCCAGTAGGTCTACAAATTAACGAAGAAGATCGTGAAGCTGTTGATTATTTTACAGATCTAGGTTTTGAGATTCAGAGTGTATCCCAGACTGCGAGCGGATACGGTATGACTATTAATATGATGACCGAACAAGGCGTTGATCGATTTGACGTACAGCGTAATCTGGAATCACATTTTCCGTTTCTTGCCTCTAACGGCGACACGATAGCATAACTTGACAATTGCCCCAAACTCCTGCAAACTACAATGTAAGAAGTAGTGTAAGCTGGGCAGTGCTATAGTTGGCTGACAAACTGTTGCACCAAAAACACCATCTTAGGGAACCTTCGCGCGAACAATCCAAAATCCAAAAAACATCAGCCTAAATAAGGGGAAGTGCTGCATATATGGCGAAAAGTACCAGTACTGACGACCACGTCGTCAAATCAAACGGTAAAAGGGTCTATTTCACCAAGCACGACGATGCTATTGATCTACCAAATTTGGTAGATCACCAAAACAAGTCTTTCCAATGGTTTGTGGAAGAAGGCTTGGGCGAGTTGCTTGCTGAAATTAGTCCGATTGACGATTATACGGGCACCAAGCTCACTTTGCGATTCAAAGACTATCACTTTGAAGATCCAAAGATGAGCGAGTTTGATGCGCGTGAAAATAATATTTCATACGAGGCTCCACTGAAAGCTGTCGTCGAATTGACCAACAAAGTCACCGGCGAAGTTAAAGAGCAGGAAATCTACTTGGGTGACTTCCCATGGATGACCAAGCGCGGTACCTTTGTGATTAACGGCGCTGAACGCGTTGTTGTCTCACAGCTGATTCGCTCGGCCGGTGTATTCTTTACTGCCGACCAACATGGCGCAACCAGCCTGTACGGTGCCAAGGTTATTCCTGGCCGCGGTGCATGGCTCGAATTTGAGACCGCTGCATCGGGCGCATTATATGTAAAGATCGACCGTAAGCGTAAGATTGCGGTTACTACTTTGCTGCGTGCACTTGGTATGACTGAAGCCTCAATGAAGGAAGCCTTCAAACATGTCGACACCGGTAAAAGCAGTTATCTCCAGACGACAATCGACAAAGACCCAACGCGCGGCGCCAATGACGCCCTGATTGAGGTCTATCGCCGTTTGCGTCCAGGTGACCTGGCGACCGTTGAAAACGCTCGAAGTCTTATTGAGAACATGTTCTACAACTTCAAACGTTTCGACTTTAGCCGCGTTGGCCGCTACAAGATCAACAAGCGTTTGAACCTCGACGTGTCAAACACGGTTGAAAACCGCGTTATGCGCCTCGAAGACCTCATTGCGATCGTTGCTGAGCTTATTCGCCTCAACAACACCCAAGATCCTGCTGACGACATCGACAGCCTGGCTAATCGCCGCGTGAAATTGGTTGGTGAATTGGTGCAACGCCAGTTCCGCATCGGTTTGCTTCGCATGGAACGCAACACCAAAGACCGCATGAGTATGAGCGAAATCGAAGCTGTTACCCCTGGTCAGCTCATTAACGCTCGTCCGGTTGTTGCTGCGGTTCGCGAATTCTTCGCAAGCTCACAGCTGTCACAGTTCATGGACCAAATTAACCCATTGTCAGAACTCGCCCACAAGCGACGTCTGAGTTCGATGGGTCCCGGCGGTCTTTCGCGTGAACGCGCCGGTTTTGAAGTTCGTGACGCTCACGCAACGCACTACGGCCGCATTTGTGCGGTTGAAACTCCTGAAGGTGCCAACATCGGTTTGGTGTTGAACCTTGCCAACTATGCGCGCATCAATGACTTCGGCTTTGTTGAAACCCCTTATCGCAAAGTCATCAATGCTGTTACTGCCAAGGACGCTGTTGGCCACATCGCCTCAGTTAACTTGGAAGATGAAAACGGCAAGTTGATCGTAAAAGCTGACGCTAAGATTACCGATACAGACGCCAAAAAACTTGCTGCCGTCAAAGAACGCGCAACATGGCCTGTTAAAGCAAAGGTGAGCAGCGAGATCATTTGGCTCGACGCTTCTGGCGAAGAATCATCTGTTATTGCTGGTGCCGGTAAC
>CAZRIO010000003.1:0-70816 GCA_964600185.1 uncultured Candidatus Saccharibacteria bacterium
AATTCGAGATAATGAGCGTTGACTTGATTTATGAGTTGTGCTGTTCTGATCTGAAACGCTCGATCCAAAAGTTAAATTGCTCGCCTCACCATTTTATGAGAGTATTCGTACGAACGGCTGGGTCGTTGGCTATGAAGCGGCGCAGCAACAATGGCATGTAGTACAAGGAAAGCAATAATATGACCACTGCAGCGTTTACTTGTTTTATTGTGGTGTGCAATCCAAAAAGCACCAACGCTCGTAATACCGAACGGCGCATCGCCGAAATTCGTAGCAGCTCGCCAGACGCCGAAGTGATTATGATCGAGACGTCGCCAAAAGGCTATGCAGTCAATAAACGACTCCTTGGGCAATATGCCGACAAACTCGGTCCGCACACGTTAGTTTGTATTGCGGCTGGTGATGGCACGATCAACAGTGTGATCGAGGGGCTGCTTTCTGATCCAAAACTGTCGCCCGCGGCGCGAAAAACACCGATCTTGCCGCTGTGGTGCGGCAATGCCAATGATTTGGCGCACATGCTCAACGGCAAATCGTATCAAGCTCATATTGCTCACTTGCTGGAGCGTGGACAGATCGTCAAGGTGTATCCCCTGGCCTGCACGCTCACCGGTGCACGATCGGAAACACGCCACGCGGCTTGTTATACGAGCTTCGGCGCCTCGGCCTACACCACCCAGGCGCTGGGCCGCGCGATTCGCCAGCAAACGCTGTTTCACCGCTGGCCGCTCGCCCGTTTTATGCAGGAACTCGGCATTGTCATCAGCGCAATGCGGCAAGCGCCAGTTTTTCGCGCCGCCCAAGACGGTCGAGAGCTCACTATATTTGAATGTATCTTTTTTAATGGTCCTCGCTTTGCCAAAGTTGTCGGTGTGCGCCGTCGATTAACCGACCGCAATTTTCATAAGGCGATCGTCGAACGCAAGCGTTTTTCAGATGTGATGATCTCGATTTTTAAACTGTCGCGTCGCAATTCAGTGGCTTTGACGGCCACGCAAGCGCACTTTACGGCGCTGGACGATACTTGGGCTCAGTTCGACGGCGAAGCGGTTGAAATTCCGGCTGGCACGGACGTGCATATCACGGTTGCAAGTCGCCCGTTTTACGCCCTCACTACCAAACAGTAACGGCGTATGTCGCCTGTTGATACATTATTTTCTGATGCCCGTTTGCTGGGCTGAATCTGCTGAGAGATTATTTAGTTGTTGGAGCTGGAGGCAATAGGTCAAAACAGTTGGGTAACGGAGCGCCGAGAGCACCAGTGATCTGCGCATTGACATCTCCGCGGAACGAGACGGCATCCTGGTGCCCCGCGGTTTCAATACCCAGGTAATAAGGCGGCTCGGCGTTAATACACCTGGCTACGATTTCACTACCGATACGTACAGTCTGACCTGTTTCGGGGTGAGGCTCAGTAAATACCTTACTTACATCGAATACTGATACTTCAGTATCGGGCTGAGGCGTGCAGACAGCATCGGGGGCTTTCCCTGCTGCATAAAGGCCAGTTATTTCAAATGTCTTGGTAGCCTTATCGCGCAGAGCGACGCTACCAACAACAAACCCACACCGGTCTAGACCGGGGTTGGGCGTAGGTGTTGCCTCTGGACTAGAGGTTTGAGCGGGTGCTGCTGGCTGTTCTGCAGAACATCCTCCTGCTGCAACTGCAACTAACGCTGTACTAAGTACTAAACCTTCACGAATTTTCATATGCCAAGCTCCTGTAATTTTACGGTCAAGTGCCCATCATAATATGTCGATTGCTGAATAGCAAGACTTGACTTGCTCCTAGATTATCCGTGATTTCTAACGGGTGCTTGTTACAAAACTACAACAGACTTTTGTGGGCACTTCAGTGTAGGCTGTGGGTCTTCGTGAGAATGTACTTCAAAACGGGCGAAAGCGCTTGCGGTTCTAAAAATGGGAGCCTATAATTTGACCTAGCAATGTGGGTGCTGGCGGTTCGCCTTCTTACCCGCAGGCTTATAAAACATTTTGGGAGCATACACACTGACCGACCTCGGTTAAGCGTCCCTGCAAACTTTCAAGCATCAGACGTAGTGGTCTAGCATTGGCATCGAACGGTCGCCTTCGCCTTATCCATTTCGCCTCTTACCTAAAATCCGTTCACTGATTGGATTACCTTTCAGATCTCTTATTACCTTCAAAAATCTAGGAGCTTGACCTATGAACAACGTACCCCGCACCCCCATTAACAAAGAAGTTTCGATCACCGGCATGTACTTCCGGAACGGCGCAAAAAGTTTGCGCAGTTATCCGCGGCGCATGGAACTCGAAGGCGAAGAATATACTTTCATCGAGTCCGGCCTGCACTTCTTGGTTAAAAAGGGACAACAATTGTTTGAGCTGTTCGATATGACCGACGGCAAAAACAGCTATCGGCTAAAGCTCGACACCAACGAAAACACATGGACGTTGGTCGGCATGAGCGAACTGCCCCGTGCGATGGTCTAGACGGAGCGATCCGTTGCAGAGAAAGCCCTGATTGCGACATTTTTGCAATCAGGGCTTTTTTACTGCATGATGAAACTACAACTATGAATGAACAGGACCGCCGCTCGCCACACACTCATGCGTGCTCAAACACTGCGGATAAAATACCGCAAACTGCGCCGCTTATGTAACGATCGGCGCACAGTGGTTAGATATAAGTAGAGAATATATGAAACGAACAAAAATAATCTGGATTGCTATAGCGCTGATTGTCGTCGGTGTGATCGGCGTTATGACGGTCACTTCTAAGCCATACAACGGCCCAGCGGCAAGCGGCAAGTTGCAAATCGTAGCTGCCGAAAACTTTTGGGGCAGCATAGTTTCGCAAATCGGTGGCGACAATGTGCACGTCACCAATGTAGTTTCAGACCCGAACGCCGATCCGCACGAGTATGAATCGAGCACCACGACGGCGCGTAATTTTGCCCATGCTAATTATGTAGTACTCAACGGCGCTGGATATGACAGTTGGGGTGACAAATTGTTGCAAGCGCAGCCCGCCGAAGGCCGCAAAGTTTTGAAGGTTGCTGATTTGGTTGGCAAAAAGGACGGCGACAATCCACATTTCTGGTACAACCCGGCGTTTGTTGACCAGTTTGCGGCGCGCGTAACAGCCGACTTAACAGAGCTTGACCCTGCACATGCCGATAGCTACCGCCAAAACCTCACTACGCTTAACAAACAGTTGGCAAAAATCCAGAACGTTATTGGGTCGATCAAACTGTTTTACACAAACACAAAAATAGCTGCCACCGAAGACATTTTCGATTACACTGCAGTCGCGACAGGCCTCGATATAATTTCCCCGCCGGCGTTTACGCAAGCCGTGGCCGAGAGTAACGATCCGCCAACTGACACCATTGCCACGTTCCAGAAGCAGTTGCAGGCGCACGAACCGGCGGTGCTGATCTATAACAAGCAAGCTGCAACTCCGCTCACCGAAAGTCTCAAAAAACTGGCCAGCGAACATAACATCCCCGTTATCGGAATTACCGAGACACTACAACCTGCCCAAGCAACATATCAAGATTGGATGCGTGGCCAACTCGAGGCTCTATCGAGCGCGCTTTCACAAGGAGGACTATGAGCGAACCAACAGATGTAATCGTTGCGCGTGATCTCGCGGCAGGTTATCACAACAAAACCGTATGGCGTGACGCGAATTTTAGCATTCCAAAAGGCGAATTCGTCGGCGTGCTGGGGCCGAATGGTGCTGGCAAGACGACACTTTTTCGACTGTTACTTGGCCTCGCCCGTCCTTTGAGCGGCAACCTCAAACTGCTGACCGACGAACCGCGAAGCGGCCACGCGCATGTTGGCTATGTCCCGCAGCGCCGTCCGGTCGACGACACGACAAATATCGAGGCGCTCGAATTCGTACGCCTGGGATTGAACGGCCACCACTGGGGTTTGGATCGCAAAGCGAATCAAGAACGAGCGAAAGCCTTGGAAGCGCTCAAAGCTGTTGACGCCGAGGCGCTCGCTCACCAAGCACTCGGTTCTTTGTCGGGCGGCGAATTGCAGCGTATTTTTTTGGCGCAAGCACTCATTGGCGATCCGGAAGTTTTGCTGCTCGACGAGCCATTATCTAATTTGGATATTCGGCGCGAAGCGAGTCTCGTACAACTTATTCATAAGGTGGTGCAAGAACGAGGCGTGACGGTGCTCTTGATCGCCCACGACCTCAATCCCCTACTGCCGGTGCTCGACCGTGTCATGTACATCGCAAATGGCCAGGTTGCGACCGGTAAGCCGGAACAAGTCATTACTTCGGAATCGCTAACGGCGCTGTACGGTGCGCCAATCGAGGTGCTACGTGATTCGCATGGGCGACTTGCGGTGCTTGGTATCGAGGAGGCTTCTCATGCGCATTGATGTTATGACGAGTTTTTTGGCGAGCGTTCAGGGTTCGCACTTTGGGTGGAATTTGGTCACCGATTTGCGTGAAATGTGGCAGTACGCCTTTATGCAACATGCGTTTGAAGCTGGCACGATTGTAGCGATTGTGGCTGGCGTGGTCGGATATTTCGTAGTGCTCCGTCGGGCGTCATTTGCGGCTCACGGGCTTTCGCATGTCGGCTTCGCAGGAGCGGCTGGTGCGGTTTTGATTGGCCTGAACCCCCTGGCTGGGTTATTGCTGTTTACGACTGGTGGCGGGCTCGCCATGGCTGGTCTGGGCCGGAAAGCAGCAGCGCGCGACGTAGATATCGGCTCGGTGCTGTCGTTTATGCTCGGGCTTGGCGTGCTGTTTATCAGTTTATACAAGGGCTATGCCACGCAAGCCTACTCCATCCTATTTGGCGAAATTTTGGGCATTAGCATGACTGATGTTTGGGTGACGCTTGGGGTTGCGGTGGCGATTTTGATTGCGATGGCAGTTTTGTATCGCCCGTTGTTGTTTGCTTCACTTGACGAAGACGTTGCTGCAGCCAAAGGCGTGCCCGTACGCGCACTTGGCGTGATCTTCCTGGTGCTCGTAGCAATTACCACTTCGATCGCCGTGCAAGTCGTGGGAGTTTTATTGATCTTCGCTCTGATGGTAACGCCGGCGGCGACGGCCGAACGCCTCGCAAAGCGTCCGGCGCAAGGAATTGCAATCGCCGTTGCGATTTCCCTCTTCACAACCTGGTTCGGTTTGTTTATTTCGTACTACGTGCCGTATCCGGTCAGCTTCTTTATTACGAGCGTGACGTTTACCATATATCTGGCCGCACGAATAGCGATCGCCGCCAAGCGCCGTGTTCCTGCTCAAGCAAAAGTCTAACTATTCGGTGACGACAACAGTGCCGTGCATGTACGGGTGTGGTTCGCAGTGATAGGTGAACGTGCCGGCTTTGGTGAATTTGTATGTGTAGGTTTCGCCTTTACCGAATGAATCGCTCTTGGGCCCTTCGCCTTCGTCGACTGTCACGGTGTGATGAACACTATCTTGATTGGTCCAGGTTACCGTCGTGCCGACCTTTACCTTGATTGACATCGGACTAAACGCATAGTTCTTGATGTCGACTTTATCGGTTGCTACCGTATCGCTATTTGATGCATTACTATTTGAGCCGCTGCCTGATGTATTGCTCGTATTTGCATTATTCATGTTGCTCATAGAAGTGTCGTCTTTGGATTTTCCACCCATAATTACCGCTGCTATAACTACGACAGCGATTAGTACGACGAGGCCAATTATTATCGGAACATGCTTGCTTTTCATGCTGACTCCTTATGTGATAAAAAGGCAGGTCGCCTGTTTCAAGCGCCTGCCTTTATTGTAATCCTATTTGATTGAAACTAGAACTTGTCTGGGTATTGCTTGACGATGCCCGATGCGAGCGTACTCATCAAACCTTCGATGTGCTGGTTGGCCATCTTCAGTTCACTTGCTTCGTCAGTGTATTTGCCCTGTACATGGTAGTCGATCATTTGTGCGGTCATGGTAACATGGTCGCTCAGTGCCGATGCCAAAGTTGCTTCTGGCAAGTTCGGATTGGCCTTTGCCAGGAATTTTGCCAGTGGTTTTGTGTAGTTGGTGTCGATGTCGCTTAATGCGGCAGTCTTGCCAGCGGTGTCGCTCTTGCTTGCGGCGACAGCGTATTTTACGAAGTCATCAAGGTGAAGTTTCCAAACCTTGTTGAACGTCATTTGCGCGTCGTTGCCGTATATGCTGCCTACTGCGGCGCCGATTTCTTCACCGTTTGCGTATAAGGCAGCGGCAGTTTCCTTGGCATTTGGCGCGCTGTCGAGAGCGCCATTAATCGCTTGATCGGTGTATGTCATGTGCTCAACGCCGAGCGTTACCAAGTTTGCACGAAGATCGGCTGCTTTAGTTTCGCTGGTAGTCGTTGTTTTAGTAGTTGTTTTGTTATCGCTGTGGTCCATTGCCTTTGTGACGCCGAAACCAATTGCTAAACCGACGATAAGCGCGACAATCCCCATGCCATACGCCATTGACGGTTTCTTTTCAGTAGTAGGATCCATGTTCCTATCCTCCGATGGTTAGTGTGTTAATAAATTTAATTAAATGCCTTAACTTTATCTAAGTCAAGTTAATAATAATCTGACCTCTATGGAGGAAATATAATTACGAAATTTAAGTGAACTTTTATTGTTCGCCGTTTGTGATGATCGTGTCGAGAACTTTTTTGTAGGCGGTGAGATCGCTTTTGGTGAGGCCTTGGAGTAAACGAGTCAGCTCTTTTTCCATTTCTTTTTCGACTGTTTGCGTAAAGCGTTTGCCCTTTGGTGTGATGGCAAGAAGTTTGGCCCGGCCATCAATATGATGTGGAATTCGGGTGATAAGCCCCCGCTCGATAAAAACATTAGCCATCGCTGTTATAAGGGGTGCTTTTACGCCGAGTTGCTTGGCCACACTCACGAGTCGTACCCCGTCCGGTGCGCTTATAATAGTACCTAAAAACGACCAAGCAGTTGGCGAGAGGTCGTGTTTTCCGAGGCATTTGACAACCGCCGCGCGAAGCACGCGGTGTGACTTGGTAAAAATTGCGCCACTGAGATAGCTCGGAATATCCATACAATACCACTCGTCAACTTAATTAATTTACTTATCTAATTATAGCTTCCTTGAATCATAATTGCAATATCGCTTACTGGAGTTGCAAATAGTTAAGTGACTTCATATAATATACTCATGAAGAAGCAGCCAGTCAGCGAAAACCTCGCATATGTTCCCGGACTTTGTAACATCAATCACAAAGAAATTGCCCTTAGGCGAAAGGCGGGTTTCGCCGGTCTCGGCGTTTTTGTTGTGGTGCTGGTGGTCTTGTTACTACTTTCCGCTTCCCCGTGGTGGCGATTGCTTTTAATAACACCGGCATTTGTTTCGGCGATCGGATTTTTGCAAGCGAAGAACAAATTTTGCGTCATGTATGCGGCTAGCTATCAGCAAAACGCGACCGAAGGCAGCACGAGCGCCAAAGACGTCAAAGACGAAGAATCGCGCAAAGCCGATGCCCGTCGTGCTCGACAAATCAATCTGCAAGCCTTCGGCATCGTGATTGTCGTGATGGTTGCCGTTTTCTTACTGCCCCGCTAGGACGCGAAATTACTCCGCGGTCTATATTCGGCGGTGTTGACCGCCTCCCACACGGGGGGAAATTCATGGAGTGAGCCGACAACTGCAATCGGCGCAGAAGGATGCGTGCCATAAACAGTTTCCTCCACTCCAATTGCCGGTGGTAAGGAGGGTGTGCAAACGGCAAACGAAGCGCTCATCAGTTTAAAAGCGTGTTGGCCGACTTCGGTCTCGATGTTAGGTGTGTAGTAGCGTCGTACGCCTCGGCGCTGGTGATCGCGTTCTTCTTGGGCTGATAATAATATGTCTGCTCGCTCTAGTTTTCTTAGAACATCCGCCACAGGTGTTGGTTGCATGCCGGTGCAGTTTGCAATTTGTGAACCAAAGATTCGAGGTGGCTCATCAGTATTTATTGTTTGATTAAAATGATAAGCCGCGCAGCCCAAGATCTGTTGGCGCCCCGTCGCAACTCGCCCGAAGACACCTTCGGTAACGAGAAAGCGGTCAAGTTCTAGTATTGGGGGATTCTGATGCGACATAATTTGTAATTATTTAAGGTTTATTGTACCGCATCGAGAAATTGTTGCAAGTGCGTAAGGGTCATGAATGGCCGAGAGACTGCTAAAATTCAGGTAAATTTTGACTTTGCGATTGTTGTAATGCGGCTTGTCTGCCCGCTTCATAAGGGCAAACCTCCGGTGGGGCGAGTAATTCCCTAAATGCCGCAGCATCTGGATTGTCTGCAAGAATGAATGCCGCCTTGGCCTTGCCGGGTAAATCGTCGGTATTTTGTCGTTCGATAAGTTGCGCTGTTTCCAGCGCGAATAGTGTATCTTTCACCGCTGTACGCGATCTTGCGGTGCAATTGCTTACGTCGGTAATCGTAAATCTTGCCTCCGGCTCCGATCGATTGAGCTTACATGCAACGCAACCCAACATGTTTCGGCGCGTTTCGCGCGCTTCAGGATAGCCGATACCATGTTCTATAAGAAATGCTTCGGCATCGACGTTGGCTGCAGCAATTGCTTCGGGTGATGTTGCCTGAGTGGGGGTTGTGGGGAAGACAAAATTTTTACCTTGCTCTACTCTACTTTGAGAGCTGTTTTCGCCCCGCCGGCATGATAATTTTGCCAGCGTTTCAACATAAGCTCGCCCTTGTTCATTGTTTGCTGGCGTATAGACATTATTGGTTGGTCCTGCCTCCAAGACGACTGGCGTGGCGACTATCGTCTCGCTCCTGCGGAGACGTTTTAAGATGGTAGTTGGATCAGGGTGTCCACTGCACGCAGATAGTTCTCCCACGGTGACTGGTTTTGGTTCTGCAGGCACTGCCCAGTGGCAGCCCAAACACTGCATTAAATTGCCACGTACTATCTCTCGCCTCAATTTGGCTTGCGTGGTCGGATCGTTTAATGGTTGGGATTCGAATGACATAAGAGATTATTAATTTCGTTTAAAGTATAACCTTACAACACTTATCCAAACCACACAAGGCCACTTAATTATATAAAGTAACAAATTTAAAATTTTACAAATTATCGTGTTCTGGTATACTGCTAAAGTTATGAATCGATGTAACACCTATCAGCAACATACAACTGGCACGAGCATTGCGCTTGGCGTCGTTTCATTTGCTGTGCTTGGCAACGGTACGCCGTCAATGCCATGGGGTGTATCGAATCTTGTGTAAATAAAAATAACTCATAAGCCGCGATACGCCTCCGAACTCCGGAGGTTTTTTAATCGCAAAAATCACCGTAGTCGGAAGCGGATCGGGTCGTATGACCAGAAACATAACAGAAAGGAGTCCGTCATGGACCGTTACCAGGAGAACGCCAAGTGGCTTGTTCGCTTCGCGCCGTTTCGGGCGCTCTCCGTCAGTGCTGCATACCTCACGCCTTTTCTGCTTCTGCATGGGTTGAGTTTGTCGCAGGTTTTTATATTACAGTCGATTTATTCGATTGCGTTGCTGCTTTGGGAGATCCCCAGTGGTTATATTGCTGATCGGTTTGGCCGAGCGTTTAGCATCAAGTTGAGCGCGCCTATCGCCGCGGTTGGCATGGTTTTATATGGCTTCAGCGATCATTACTGGCAGTTCGTGCTGGTGGAATTAATCTTGGCCCTTGCCAACGGTTTGATTAGTGGCATTGACACGGCACTGTTGCTTGACTCGCTCAAGGGGCAGCGCAAAGAACATGACTTTGTTCGTCTGAGTCAACGCATCAACGCAGTTTCGTTTGCGGCAACGGCCGCGGCGGTGCCTTTGGCGGTTGCGCTGGTGCACTACATAAATGTGAGCGCCACGTTAATTGCCGATGGTGTGTTGACGGCAATCGGCTGCTACTTTGCATTTAAACTTGTTGAAGCGCCGCGCATGCAGCCGAGTCAAGAAGCGGTGCGAGTCTCGGCGTGGCATGCGACCAAAGCCCTTGTTAAAAATGCTGAAGCACGCTGGTTGGTACTGCTGGGTGCGGTTTTGGGTGCGGCAACGTACATGGCATTCTGGCTGTCGGCGCCCTATTACGAAAGCATGCATGTGCCCGTTGTGTGGTTTAGCGTGATTTTGGCAGTTCGCAGTGCTTGGAAAGCTTGGCTTTCCCATCGCTTTCACCAAAAACGCCGGCTTGAGCGCAACATGTTTGTGTATGCCGGACTGGCTGGGCTTGTGTACTTTGCCATGGCAAGTAAGCAGCTTTGGCTGATCTGGGTTGTGCTTGGACACGACGTTGTGCAAGCGTTACAAACGCAGCCCATCACCGCGAAACTTAACGAGCACATCCACCATGAATATCGGGCAACGCTCAATAGTCTTGTTAACTTGGTGCAGCGGTTGCTGTATTCGCTTGCCGGTCCGTTGGTGGGTTTAATGGTGGATAAAGCTGGTTTGCAAGTTGGTTTTGTTGTGCTTGGCGTGGTGTGCGGCGTTTTCTCGCTTGTGGCGATTTTGCGCTTACGACGATTCCAAACTTTTGCCGATCCGGCTTAGTCTTTTGTGTCAGGCTGCGGCGTTTGCTCGCCGTGGCCGGCAATCGGCTGGCCTTGCGCCCATAACATTTCAAATAGTTGTCGCTGCGAATCGGCGATTTCTTGATTATAAATTTCGAGCCCGAACACTTCCCCGTCTTTCCAGTTGTAGTAACACACGACGTCATCATACGTAACCATAGAATGCACGATCGGAAACACGCTTTCGGGCAAATAACGCCCTTCCCAGTGTTTGAGTTTTTCGTTGTCGTGTTTGCCGTACCATTGTCGCTGACTCTCTAAAAAGTGATCGCCAATGATACTTCGAAACTTCATACCTCTGTCGTTGCAGCGCTCCACCCAACGTTCAAAAAATGCCATTTTGGCGCGCCCTTGGATGTTTTCATACAAGATTGAAAGACTTTCGGATTTTGCGCGTGTTTGGTTCCAGTACATCTGTTTGACGCCGTCGTTGCCGCGGTAAAATTGCACATGCGTGAGCGGTGTTCGTTCGTCGGCGTTTTTGTAACGATCCTGCAAATCAACAAGTCCAGCGTGCAGTTCACGGATTTCTTGCTCGCGTTCCGTTATCAAAATCTGGAGGTTACTGATCGGCGCCGCTTTGTATAATTTTCGTTTGTAGTGCGTTTCGATTTCCAGCAAATGTTTGCTCGTCAGAAGGTCGAGCAAACGATATAGTCGCGTCCGTTCAAGTTTTGTATTGCGTGCTAGCTGCAGCAGACTTTGCGGGCCATATGCTTGCAGCGCCAGATAAATATCGGCAATTTCGGCATCGAGCCCAAGTTTGGCAAAGTAATGGTGCATAGGTTCAATATCGCTCGGCATTTGCTTATTGTCTAACAGTCGTGCAGGTTTGCGCAACAGGTATGGGAAAAATCTTTCTACCGATACGCTGGTTTCCATAAGTAAACGAGACGAATATGGAAACCCTGCCCCTCACCCAACAACTTGAAATTCTCGAACAGGACGCGCAGTCCGACGCGGCCCTGGCGCAGGTAGCGCAAGAATTTGAGACATTTGCCACGGGTGGATTTAGCGCTGAACACGAAGCACTGTTTTACGAAAACAGCGACTACATCAAAGCATTGTTTGATGAGTTTGCCCCGAGTGTCGACCCGACTTTTCGCATGCGCGCGGTTTTGCTTGGCGGCATCAGCCTTACCTTTATGGGGTGGCGTTATGGCAAAGACGAATCCTCGCCCAAGGTGTACGGCGGCGCATACGAAGAAAATGTCCTCTCGACTTATCACCACATGCAACATCCCAAACAGATGCTGCGCGGCATGTTTGAATACGCTGCCCGGGTGAATGCAGCACAGCCCGGAACCTTCCAAGATGAGGATTTTGCCATCTTTGCAGAAATTGCCGGTTTTCACGATGCCGTCATGGGAAGTGGGCGTCGAGTGGACGAAGTTCAAAGCTGGCTTTTGTACAAAAATTTCCTCGAAGCAATTGGCTTTGCTGTTGAAGAAGGAGCGAAGCACGGCATTTGTGCGACAATCTGGGACGATCAACACAAGATGCAGTTTGTTGATACTTCCGAAGAAGCATCGCAAGATCAGTACATTTGGCTTAAGCGCGCAACCGCGGTAGGCGATCTTATTAGTCTATTCCAGCGCCGCGGCCCATACGAGGCGCTGTGTGTTTGGGTGGAAGATCTCTGCAAAAAACAGAATGATCAGATATTCGCAAAAGAAGCCGCCGCTGCCGGATTCTCGTTTACAAATGCTACGGTGGAAGATTGCTTCAAGTTTGTTGATAGTAACGAAGTTCTCAAACAAAGATTAGGCAAAGCCTTACTCGGAAACATTGTGTTCATGCGCGATTTCAAACCGGCAGATCCGAACCTAGATCAATACTTCCCCGATCGCCCGGACAATGTGCGGTTCTTTGAAAAAGTGAGCGAACGATTTAACAAAAACGGCATCAGCCCTGCAGGTGTTTTTCGCGCCGCACGTTTGTTCAAAAGCGGTTATTTACAAGCTGCGTGATTTGGTGTGACCGCGCCGCACGTTTGTTCCGGAAAATAATAAGCTATAGGGCTGTGTTCGTGCGAATCGCTCAAAATCTTCGATTGCGAGCACTGGAATGCTACTGTGCCCGTGAGCTTGCAGTATTGCTTTCGTTTCCGCGATCCGTTCTCGCGGAACTTCTATATGCGTTATGTGCTTTGCGAGTTCAATTGGTTTTGTCGTCCGAATTTCGTGTGCGGCGATCGCGCGTGATGTCTTGGTGAGTGCGATTTTTGTGACACCATATAAAATAGGATAATTTCCGGCGATGTCGGAGCCCTCGCGAAAGTTTCCTACAAGATTCAATTGTTTTTTGTTTATCTTGCGATGCCAGTCGTGCGAACCATTCGCCCTAATTTGCCGCAGGGCTTTGCGGTAGCCGCCTACTTCTTTAGCGGAAATCAAACCCGAATCGCCCAAAAACATCGTTGCCCAAAACTCCGCGCTGCCGTAACGCTCGCTATAGCTTTCTTGTTTGTTACGGTGGATGTCCGCGTATGCTCGGCCGTATATCCGGGAGTGCGCGAGTGAGAGGCTTTGCATCGGACCGGTTGTGTCAAAATGATCGAGCTGCGGCTCCAGACGGCCCTGCTCGGCCACGATTTGTAATAAGTCGATAACCGTTCCGTCGCGATACTGAAATCGTCCGCTGCCGTGCCAATACGTGGTGTCATTAAGCGCGTTTGTAATCGATTGTGTTTCAGCAGGTTTGAGCCGTGGCAATCGCGAGATTCGCCGCGTCAACACGGCGTCAAATAAGAGCATGGGCAACGCGCGTTTCCCAAGGCGTTGACTGCGCCGCACGGCTCGCCCGGTCAAATGACCGACGGCTCCATAAAAAGCTTGTTTTGTATTCATATTTAGGAAAGATTTAATCTGTTACCGCTTTATCATAGCAGAATTTGGTTACTTCCCGATTTACATGGTATGTTTGGGTTTTATGGCCGAAACAACCCCATCGCAAGATCTTTCGACTGTACACGAGGCACAAGGGCCTTACCATATTACGTTTTGGGCGGCGCACAAAGAGTTTGACGTGGTGCCGGTGTCCTCGCTCGGCGATACGGTGAACTATCCGGGTATGGGTGCCGAGGGTGAGGCACTAGAAATTCCGCGGGGTTTAGAAATTTATCGCTCACTGAGGCCGGCAACGGCCCCGCGTGGCTATGAAGACCTGCGAGAGATTCACGATGCCGTTGGCGCGTCGTCGATGACACTCCTCGAGTTAACGCGAGCCATTGACTCTAATATGGTAGATATTTGGCCCAAGGTAACGCGTATCACGAACGCTTTGCCGGACAAAATATTCCATATTGCTGCTAATGACGTAATCAGGCGGCGACGCATAGTAACGCTCGGTGATTTTTCGCTGACCGCCGTTCAACGTCGGCTAACAGATGCGGAGCGAGAACTGCGAGAACCATATTTTCGTGGCAACTCCGATGAAGCAATTATGGCCACGCAAGCGCGCCGGACGGCCTACCATTTTGAAAAAAGCAGTGTGCAAGAAAGAGAAATCGGCGGTATTGCGCCGAAGGACATTAATCACGCGATCGTGAATGTCGATGGCAAAGATTTCTTTCTCGATACCAAAACGCCTACTGGTTTGCTCGGTTTGCGTGTGCTCGACGCTTTTTATGGGGTAAAGCTGAACCCTCGCGCCTTTCAATTTCCATATGTGGTGATCCGGGATTTCTTGTGGAAAAGCATGCTGCCCGAGGACCGCGCACCCTTTGTGAACGATATAGAGAAATATTATTCAGGTAATTCATTCCCTCTGAATCCGGCGATAAACCACGTACTGAATACTTTTGCTGCATTTCGGCCGAATCGCGAAGCGCCGCCTTTAGTTGAGCGCAGAGCCAGGCATGTTACTTTTCTGCGGGATCGCGTTGCGCTAAAACCTTCCGAAGAACCGCTCAAAGCCTTTCGACCTCCAAGTCTCAGTATTCCACCCTTCAAAAAGTAAAGACATTTCCGAAATCATTAACAACTATATGAATATCATGACAGAATTTGGCGATGCCAGGTTTGCATGATATGGTAAAAGCTTTATGGCCGAAATCGATCCGACAATTTCCGACAACTTCCCTTCAGGTGCCGGCGAGCTTCTTCGCGTGACGCTCTGGCGTCATACCGGCGAAATTGATATCGTTCCTGAGAGTGAAGTTTCGACACATCCAGACTACCCTCAGGAGCCTTCGTTTGACCTTCCGCCGAATTTAGAGATTTACCATTCCCCAAGGCCCAATTCTGTCGGAAAAACGTTTCGTGCTTTTCGTGAATATTATGAAGCGCTGGGTCCGGGCACATTTGAACTGCAGCAAATAGGACGGCAGCTGGGCATAGCATCCGTGATGGTGTGGAATAAGATTAAGCTGTTTCGGGCTATTTTCCCTGAAAAAGTCATGGCCGTTGGCAACACCGAAGACCTGCATGTATACCGTACGCTCCACCTGGGTAAGTTGCTATTTGGCGAAGAAGCTCGTGTCGTTGAACCCGAGGAACACGAACGTCGCACGGCACACTACAGAGGTGATGGCTTGGAGCGAAGGGCGGCTATACGGGAAAAACAACATATGGATGAAGCTGGGCAACGATTTGTCGAATTGCAAAAAGAGGACGGCGATAAGCGTGACCTTACGAAACTTGACCATGCCCTGCTCACAATTGGAACGCAAGAATTTTCGTTAGATCTTACGACCATTGAGGGGCGGCTTACGCTGCGCGCCATCGAGGCGCTCAAGAAAGTAACGTCGTTTGAAGTACTCTCCAACGACCATCGCGCCATAAAGCTGTTCACTTTGCGTTGTACGATGTGGGAAAATATGCCGATCGCCGAACGACGGTTTTTTGCAAACGATCTTCGGCAGCTTTGCACAGCGCGCGGACCTTTTATTGACGAACACGTCAGAGCTATATATCGCCAGCTCGAGGATGCTTTTATATCTAGCTGGAATTTAGACATTATTCCCCAGCCACATACTCAAGATATTGTTGTGTTCGACGACCCACCGATACAAGTTACCTATTCAGCAAAGCCGCGCCCCGAAAAGTCGTCGCGCTCAGGAATCGTTATTGCGCCTTTTCCTCCAGAGTTGCAAGAACGATTGCCGAAAGAAATGCTCATGTTACCAACAATTAATCAGCGAAAATCAAAATGACCCATAATTCCGAACAACAGCCTGCACCACCGCAATCCGAAGAATTTTTACGCGTAACATTCCGTCGTGACACGACCGAATTCGAGATTACGCCCGACGCTTCGATAACGCCCGACCTGAATTATCCTGGCATGGATTACACCGGTGATCAGGAGATGCTCGAAGTGCCGGTAACATATCCCTCGGATTTACAGGTGTACCGCTCATTGACTCCTACGACGAATGCGCGCGTCTTGAAAGAATTGACTCAGCTCTATCTGGCCACTGGGCCTGGTGAGTACGAGGTGCATGAGGTTGCTACAGCGGCAGGTATTGTAACGCCGCAAGCTGCGAAAATGTTACAGCGCATACAAAAATTCTTACCGCCGGACGTCTTACATATAGATAACTCTCCCCGTATAAGACACCGGATTGTTACCTTTGGTAATCTTGCTTTGGCGACAGCGATCGCCGATGTACGACCGGCGGAAAAAACTCGCCGCGATGAAATGTTCTATGCAAGAGCAAATGTTGATGAAGAGCTGGCCCTCGCATCAGAAACGGAGATGCAAGAGCTTCGAAGAGTGGTAGTGGAAGCCGAAGAGGCGAAGCGTCATTTATTTGATTATGACCACGCCGTCGTAACTTTTGCTGGGAAAGAGGCCTATACAATCCAGTTTGATAGTATGGAAGGTATACTACTTATGCGATTTATTCACGCGTTAAAAAAGGCCGAAATCGAACCAATTGCAACCCCAACTGGGGAGTATCGAAGAATGCATTTTTCGGCTATCCGTGATCATGTGTGGTCGCAAATGCCACTCGCCGAAAGAAGACTCGTTACTAACGATCCAGCAGTTTTGTATGGCACATCATCAAATATCATTGACCTCTATGTTCGTCATGTCTGGCGCAAGTTTAGTAAGATTGAAATTAATGGTGAGAAATTAATGCATAACGCGCGCGATCACGTACGTTTTACTAATCGCCCCATCCAGGCTTCGTATAGCGCAGAGCCAGTAGCGATATATGAACCACCGGTGATGGAGATTCCTCTTTTCCCTAAAAAACTGCAAGAAGGTTTGAAAACTCGTGCCGAATGGTCCTGAATCGACTCCCTCGCCAAGCGAGTTGTTTCGTCTGACGTATCGCCCGCAGACGGAGGAATTTGAAGTAGTACCCGAAGCTGTCATAACACCGGACATGAATTATCCTGGTGATCCGGCGGGTGCGGTTGATGCGGTAACTGTTCCTCGCGAGGCAACGATATATTGTTCGACCGAGCCGAACAATGACACTCGGTTGTACGAGGAATTCTCGCAGCTCTATCTTGGCGTAGGACCAGGCACTCATTATGTGCGGGATATTGTGGCAAAAACGGGAGTGTCTCAAGGCCAGATTTACGGTATCGTCCAGCGAACCGTAGAGGTTTTACCGTCGCAAGTTATTACGGTGAAGCGTCGTGAACACGTTCAAGAGCGAGGGAGAATTACCTTTGGAAATCTCGCCCTTAGCACGAGTTTATCTTCGGTACCCGAACATGAATCGCGACGACGTAACGCACAGCTGCAAGCCAAAATCGACGGTCCGCTCGAGGACCTTGAAACTAAAAGTGAACAAATATTATATGAGCAAAAACAACGAACGCTCGCTCGTGATGCTGAAAAGCAGGCGCTTATGGACTACGACCATGCCCTCTTGAAGTTTGATGGCCAGGATACCCGGCGCATCGACTTTCGCTCGCCAAACGAGCTTTTGCTGATGCGGTTGATTCAAGCAACGAAAAAAGTGCCGGTAAGGCCAAGTACAGTAGACCCGTCATATCTCGGAATGAGTGCGCCGGTGGTTCGGGCGTATGTATGGGGACAGATGCCGCTCCGGGAACGACGGTTATTTACGGATGACCCCGACAGTTATATGGTGAAAAATCGTCGGCACTTCAAGAGCATTTTCGGCACGTTTGCCGAGCTTTAAGCGGATATATTATCAACGGTCGCTTTCTGGTGACTTTGAGGAGTAATTATTTGCATGTTTTCCCCTGCCCCATCTCTGTTACTTACGGAAAACGACCGACAGCGCAGGGTAATCGTTTTCGTCAGCTCAAAGTTCCGCCGCTACCTTGAGCGGTTTACCTTCTTATGGTTGGCTTTTGGCGCATCAGCATGGATAATAGAGCTATAACAAAGGAGGGTTTATGTCAGAAATTCACCAATCCCAAACTGCGAACCTGCGTGTCGTTACGCCGCTACGAGCATTGTTGGCGGTGAGCGCTGTTGCTGTTGCATTGGTTGCTATCTTCCCGCTGTCCGAGTGGGCTGAGGGTGCTGCATGGCATCACGCGTTTCAGCACGTTTTAATTTTTGGCGCAGGACTGGGCTTTGGCGCTTCATTTTTGGTTCGTCGTAACACAAAGGAGCGCGCATAATGAAAGTCAGTCTCGAAGCCGACAGCAAAACAATTACTGCTCGCGCAAAGGCAGTTATGAACGGTCCTGACGTTTCGGGCGAAGCAACCTTCACCGAATATGACGTTGATGGCTGGAAATACGTGCACATTCGCCTCATGCTCAAAGGTGATTCCGAGACACTCAAACCGGGCAAACACGCGGTGCATATTCACGAAAAAGGCGATTGTGAATGTGATGGTTTCAAATGTGCCGGCGGGCACTTCGACCCGGGTCCGTCAGGCAATACCGACCCTGATGCCAACCACGGATTTCACGCGGGCGACCTGCCGAGTATTACCGTGGATGAGGACGGTAACGGCGAGTTGGAAACGATCACTACCCGAGTGACGCTCTCTGACGGTCCTGTTTCTATTTTGCAGCCCGAAGAAGGCACCTCGCTCATGGTGCACGGTAATCCTGACCCTTACGGTCCTGGCGAATCCGGTTCTGGCTACAGTGGCGGCCCCCGACTTGCCTGTGGTAAGATTGAGCGCGCCTAAACAGCGCGCTTCTTACGCGTTTCCCCGTTCTTACTGACGAGCGACGTCAAGCGTGACATCGCGGAGATAATATGTGGTGGTTGTGTCGACTTGCTGGCGAATAAAGTCGGCTAAATCTTCGGCACTCATGGCGGTGTCGTCAGGACCATGCGTGGCGATGTCGGTCGGATATAAATTAGTAATCTGATATTGTTCAGCCGAAAATTCTGCCTGAAGTGCGTGAAAAAAGTGCATCTCGGCGGTTTTTGCAGCGCCATAGGCGGTGTTGTTTTTGTGTGCCGCCAGCGCACTAGATGAAATTACGTTGACGATGCGAGCTTTGGGAACAACAAGTGCCATGCCGCGTGTCGTATATACTGCTGAAAAATAACAGCTCTGCATTTGCGACGCAAAATCTTCGGGTGTTGTTTCGGTGAGACTGCCCGAGGTATACCCGCCGGCGTTATTAATAAGACAGATCGTAGCGTCGGGGTGTTCGTTGTGTACTTCTTGCCAAAAGTTTTCAGCTGCCGTGCCGTCGCTGGCATCGAACTGTTTATACGTAGCACCAGTTGGCAAGTCGGCGGGCTGTGGGGATCGCCCGGTGCCGATCACTGTCCATCCGTGAGCAGCAAAATTTTGTGTAGTAGCGAGCCCGAGTCCGCGGCTCACACCTGTAATAACGGCAATTTTTTCTTGAGTCATACAGCTACTATAGCACGCTACGCCATGCCGGGTTGGTAGTCGGGATGCAGCACCACTGCCGTAAACAGGTGATGCACGGCGTTAGGTGGGTCAGGTTCTGCGACATGCTGCACGTACGGATAGATTCCTTGCTCGGTACCTGGTGGGTAGGGCGCCACACGAACTTCGGCATGCCCGAAGCTGCCAAGTGTTAAGTCTCGATTTGAATGTGTACGCGAAAAGTTTTCGACGCAACGTTTGAGAAGTTTCATGTCTAACGACAACGCGTTAATTCGAAGATGTTCCTCCGGATTAAACGACAATGGCTCGGACTTAAGCTCGCCATGTTCAGCATCATCATAACGATAGGTGCACAATGTCGGGCACGGTCGTTCGGTGCGAGGGTGCGGCATCATATTGAGGCTGAATAAACCGATTGCGCCGACCCGGATGATAGCCATGGGGTTAAACTCCCGTGTGCCTGCGTGGTCGTCCGGATGAGGCACGCCCTCGATAAGGGGATCATAAGGAATAGATATAGCACGTCTCCCTACATGGGACGATAAACGAAAGACGTTCACGATTCCCTGCCCATGCGCCGCTTTAACAGTTTGCCAGTAGCCGCGTACATATTCTCGCTGTTGCTCAAATGAATAAGGTCTCAACATAGTACATCTAGGATACTACATTGCATATCAGTTCAATGTGATATTTATCAACATTTAATAACAGAGGTCAGAATTGTGTCGTAACGTTAAATGGACTGAAAGAAATGCTCGGCGGAATTAGTGACGGCATTACGGGCCACTTCGAGTGCCTGATAGGAAGCCACACTGTAACGGCTCTCCATATCGCGGCCGAGGTGTGGATATGCATGAATAGTGACCTGTTGTTCAAACTGACCGACGGGATGGTCGGGTCTCACGTGTGAAACTATCAGCTCTTGTGAGTGACCGGTGGTATTGAGCATTAATGAGTCGAGTTGTAGCGAGGGCACGCCCGACTCATCAAAAACCGGTGCGCCGTACATATCAACTTCTGCGTTTTTTGCCCACGACAGATTATATGAATAACCGATGCGCCCATTTTCGATCGGCTCACCATACATTTGCTGATCTTCAAAGAAGGCGGCATTTACGATACGACCGAGGGTCGTCATGCTGCGTCCTGGTATGCAAGCAGGATGGAATTCGCCGGATAAAGCTTCGTAAAAAGGCGCGGGGATGAGGAGATTTTCTATATGTGGCATGTGTCGACCTTATCATGCGGGATACCAGAATTAAAATTATTTGTATTGTTCGGTGAAGGCCTGGACGGCGAATTCGGCGACCGCGGCTTGCACCATTCCCTGGTTACTGCCGTCGAAAGGGAGATCATAGGTGTTCATATCGCCCTTTTCGTGGATAGTAGAAAGCGTGTATTCGACAAGTCCTCCGCTTCGGGCCTTGCTGTCGAGGGCGATACTGGATTGTACGTCTGCTGCAGACGTAAGCGACAGAATATGCGGCGCAAAATCCAAGTGCCCATTAGCAGAAAGAACACTACCTCCCCTTATTTCGACCGTCGTGTCTTTTGCCCAATCTGGTTTGTAGATAAAGTTGCTGTGCGCACTCATGTTACAGGTGGAATGACGGGAAGTGTGTTCTCCGTCGGTGAATGTTTTGCGAAGAAGCTGACCGAGTGTGCGTACAGTCTCGGGATCGGACGGCAGCGTAAATGGTCCGCGTAACGCATCATAAAACATGGGGTTAATAAGCAATTCGCGCGTATGAAAAGAAAGCGTATTGTGTGACATGCCTGCATTGTAGCAGCCACATCATGATTTAATGAGAATTAAGTATTGTCCGCCATCACCCTACCGTAGTAGCTACGGCCTGTTCAGTATGATGGTGTCCATCCTACTATTTTGCGTTGCTATGGGTGTGTAATAGGCATCAGAGGTGATCTTCGGGTCAAGAAAATCAGGTATGTGCGCAAATTGTTCCGGTGTTGGCTGTTCAGGATACGTTAAGCGAGTTTCAGGATCGGCTCTGACGGCGTTTATGTGTTCGCGTATTGCCCAGTTGGCCCAGGGGCCTAAGGGCGCCAACAAAGTTTTGGATTGCAATCGGTAAAATCCCAAAGTATCTATATGGGTTTCACCGACCGATATTTGCTCATCGTGGTGTAAATTGAGCGTTGCTTTGCCGAGGCGGGCGTGAGATGCCGGAGATGATAAAGGCATGCACCCTACAAAATTTGCAGTCAGCTGATGTGTTATCTCGCTGGTGTCATTGTCGGTTGGTACATCCGGCTCTACTAAGCCTCGCAGATAAATACCAAATGCTCCTCGGAGGTATTGTACCTCGTGACCAAGGCCTATAAAGTGAATGTCGCTTTCAGCGCAACTGAAGGCATCGTAGGCATTAACAGCTGGCGACGCTGCGCGTTCCTGTAATTTCTCCGTTAAAGTGCGGAAACTTTGTGCCACCACTTCTTTGGACGTCTTCATAGGCCTATTATACCACTATTTCATAACTTTTTAATTTCTTCCCATAGCTGACCTACCTGCAGGTATAGTAACACTATCTGTGGCCGGTGTGCAGTTGCTCGATGTAGCCGAGGGTGCGTTTGGGGAACAAAACGGTTTCTTCGATAATCGTGCCGATATGGCCGAATTTCCCGCGTTCAATTAATTGAATAACGTTCCCTGCTTGGCCCTGTACTTTTATTTCACGAATAACTTCGGAGGTGTCGATGAGTTTGTCGCGGGCCGGCAGAACGAACAGCATCTTTTTGCCGACGAGTTTTTCGGGTTCTGAGTGCATATTGACCATTTTCCAGTGTTTGGACAATTCGGCGTGGCTTTGGGGCCAGACTTTTTTACCGTAGATATTTTGAGCCACTGTTACGATATTTCCACCTGTTACCATGACACCGGAGTCGAACAGCGGTGATCGTCGGAGAATATTCAGGGCCATGAGCGCACCCAAACTAATCCCCAGAAGCAATATCTTCTCGTCGGTTTGCGCCGCTTGTGCTTCGGCGAAAGCAACGACTTCGTCGGCGAGCTGCAGCAATAAATCGGGATCACCTTTGCTGAGCACGTGTGTGGAAAAATCGAGTGCCGTCACATCGTACCCGTGCCGATTAAGTGTCGTAATAAGACGTTTGGTTTGCCAAATTGCGCCGCCAAAACCACACAACAAAATCACCGGTTTGTGCGGTGATTTTGTTGATGGAAACTGTCGGATGTGTCTGATTAACGCCATGATTCAGGTAAATAATACCAGATCAGCGTTACACTCTGTCTTTCTTCGGTTTTCTGACGGCTTTTTTCGGTGATTTCCCTTTGGACATTTGAATCCTCTCCACTATTAATAAGGACAAGTTTTGGTAATGGTCTGTGTTTGTAGCGCCTGACTGCTCAGCACAAAGGCGTGTTCGGCCCAGTACGGTTTGCTTTCGGAAGTCTCGGTCTCGGTACCAGGTTGTGGCGGTCGAAGCCGGCCAACCCACGCGTCGTCAAGACAATAGGTTTTGTCTTTGTCAGCATGTAAAAGTAATGTGATGTACTGCGTTGCATTTGGCTCACCGTTTTTAATGAACCGCGTGAACGAACGAGCACGAACCGGCTGTGCATAAAAAACCATGTCGGTCGTACTTGTTTTAATAACAAAATCGTAGCCGACTGGCCGACCCATGTCGTATTCAAGGGTTATAATTGGTCCGCGCAGGCTCGTTTTGTGGATCGCTTCGGCGATGAGTGCCAATAGATGCGGCTGCTCTGCAATATGCTTTGCAGCCGACGAATGGATCAAATCAACATAGACCGCAGTGTTATTGCGGGATTGTCCAATGGGATGTTTCACGTGCTTGCCTTTCGCTTATCGGCGTTGGAAGCCACCGCGGAAGTTGTTACCGCCTTGCGGTCGGTCTTCGCGGGGACGAGCAACATTAACAACAATGATGCGGCCTTCGAATTCTTTGCCGTCAAGCGCGTTAATGGCTGCTTGTGCGGCTTCTTTGGTTTCCATTTCGACAAAGCCGAAGCCTTTCGAGCGGTTGGTGTCGCGGTCCATGATAACTTGGGCACTTACAACGGTACCGAACTGGGCGAAGCCCGTCTGTAAACTGTCGTTTGTTGTGTCGAACGATAATTTGCCGACGAATAATTTGGTTGCCATTTGGTGTAGTAGCCTTTCTATGAGCTGATATTACGCGAGACAGTGTCTTGCTGTAACCGAGAATAGAATGAGCTTTTTCATGGCACACCGTACACTTGGGTAGAGTAGAATAACTTGCTAACCTTATTGTACCACTTATTAGCCAAATCACCTATGGTTACCTGTATTTTACCTAGCAGTTCATGGCTAGAGGTCATACAAATCAACATAGTGCAAATTACAACCACTCGTCGTATACTCAAAATAGTAAACGAATACAAAACACATATGACTAAAAAACACCCACCAAAACCACCCTTTTATCGCAGGAAATTATTTTTATGGCCCGTTGGCATCGTGCTTGGCTTGCTTATTGTCGTGGCCGTTGCCTTCCGTGTGAGTCCGACCCCGGGCGCATTATTGGTCCGTGCCGTGTTTACCAAAGGCGGGCATAAAACGCTCGCTGCGATGGAAGCCAAACTGCCCGACTATCCGGTAAGTGTTATAGCTAACCAGCAGTATCGTCCTGGTGACAAAAAAGCATTTTTGGATGTCTATATGCCGGCCTCGGCGCTGCAGCAGCAAAAAAATCTACCAGTGGTAGTGTGGACGCATGGCGGTGGTTGGTTGTCGGGCGACAAAAGCGATGACGCACCTTATTTTAAGCGATTGGCCAATCAAGGATTCGTGGTAGTCGCACTCAACTATTCCTTGGCGCCAGAGAAAAAATACCCAACAGCGATTCACGAATTAAACGACGCCTACGGTTATGTACAAATCAACGCTGCGCGCTTTCATGCTGACACTTCCAAAATAATATTCGCTGGCGATTCTGCCGGCTCACAGTTGTCGAGCCAGATGGCAGCGATCATCACCAATCCTGCATATGCGAAAGAAGTGAATATTAAACCGAACTTGCAGTCTTCGCAACTCGTCGGCACAGTGTTATTTTGCGGTATTTACAAAATGGAAGCTTTGGCCGAACCCAACCCGACGCTCCCGAAAATTGTCAGCTGGGGTGATAGCGTTACTGTTTGGGCGTATACCGGCACTCGCAACCGATCGAGCCCGATCATTCAACAAGTATCGCCCTATTATCACGTAACGAAAGACTTCCCCGCGACATTTATAAGTGGTGGCAACGCCGACCCGCTCACCAATGTGCAATCGATTCCGTTTGCCGACAGGCTGAGTTCGCTTGGCGTGCCCGTTACGCGATTATTCTTTTTGACCGATCACAAGCCGCCATTGCCGCACGAATATCAGTTCACTTTCAATGATGACGGCGAAAAAGCCTTCACCAACATGATGCAATTCTTGCGTACTCGAACGACCGCTAACTAAGCAGAACGCCGCCGCCGGAAACTATGGCGGTTTTTCCTGACAAATCGAGCAGTTTATTCAGTGATTTCATAGGGCTTCTTTCAGATTATCGTTCAGGGACGATCGTTTTAAAAAGTGAGTCGTAGTTGCCGGATTTTGCGTGGCTAAACGACGCCATGCGAATCTGTATCGGCTTGATGTGATATGCGACGTATTCACCAAGATCGAGTTTGGAAATGGGCGGTACCGCAGTTTGACTGGCATCGAGGGACGCATAAATAATTTGCGTAAAAATGTCGTTGAGCTCGCTACTGTCGCTCACTTTGCTGACTTCGCCGGTAACTTGTACGGTGGTTTGCGTTTCGGCTTCGTAAACTACGAGCATGGCGTGATTGTTGTGTTCCAAATTATCGGCTTTTTTGGTGTGCACTTTGGTGAGAAATGAAATAGTCAGGTCGGAGCCGATCGTGTAGTAAATCGCCGCAGCGTGCGGATCGCCATCAGGATCGACAGTGGCCAGCACGCCGACTTTGTGGGTTTTGAGAAATTCGTGCGCGGCCCGTTCGCCGGGCTGAATAGTGATTGCCATAGAGTACTCCTTACTTTATTTATCGAAGTCGGCGCAAGTGCCTCAGTCCAAGTAGTACTAAAACTGCCATCAGGCCGGCGCCAATCAATGCTCCCATCGATCCGTACAGGGCCAGTATGCCGAACGTCCAATATCCATAGCCGTCGCCGAGCAGCAGGCCCCGAAGGGTTTCACCCTGGAAAAGTGCGGCCTTTTGTTGTTGCAAGGCTGGGTTTGTGGGATCTTTCATCGCTTCTGCGCTCACTTCGGCATAGGTTTTTCCGCCAGCAACTTTTTCGAGATGACGACCAATGAATCCATTGGCATACGCTCTGGCTTTCGGCCCGTTATCTACGAGTTGTCCGGCGTATTTTTGAATATCAGGAAATTCTTGCGCACTGAATGCGGCGCTTCCTTTTGGCGGAAAGTACACTTTTTGAGCGGATAATTCGCTATGAACTTGCGAGGTCGCAAACCGATACCCCACCCAGCCAAGCAAGCTCCCGGCTAGCAATGCTACTGTCGCTGCAACTCCCAGTAAAATAAAAACCTTATCAATTGCTTTTCGCTCTGCAGACGCCATAGTTCCACCTGTTGTTACGTGATGGCTGCATTATGGCAAGTTATAGCGGTGTCCACAGTGACATGAATCACAGCAGTACACCTCCCTCAAGGAACAGTGCCTCGACCGCTTGACCGATCCATGGCAATGCGTTGTAATTGTGATATGCGGATTAACCCTGAGGCCGGAGCGCCCATAACGCTTGTGACCGAGACTGAGTGTGAACTAGCGCGAACGATTCTGCTTTCGCTTCCTTCACCAGCGTTTGAGCTTGGTCGGGGCGAGTCATTTGCCCAAGCGACCGACGAAGACCGCAACTACGGCATGGAGATTGCTGTTAGTACGGCGTTACTGAGTGCCGAAGCAACGAAAATCATGAAAGATTCGCCTGCTCATTTGTATGGAAGGCGTCAACCCGATACATTTGGAAGATTCCCTGAGTGGAGTTTGTTGCCAACGCAATCCGCAACGTTTGCCGACGCAGCTTTTTTGCTCGCGACACAGCAGCCGGAAGTTCCCCTCGGCTTTGACGACGCGCAGTACCATGCCATACACCTGGCGCGGACGATGAGTGCGGTGCTTTTAGAGGCTGATCCCACGACGCAGTTTGATACGATCTATCGGCCGGTTTTTCAGCGGCGTTTTGAAGCGCTCGAAACACGTTATAAACAGTCAGCCGGCAAAGGCGCACAGCTTATTTTGCAGAGGACTCATGATGAGTTTAAGGCTGCAGCACCGCATCGTGATCCCTTGGAATTTACGATTGGGCAGTCAACCTCGCCGGCGCTTATCGCATTAAGTGCTTATCAGCGGGAGAATCCTACAATCGCCAAACTCAGTAATTATTATCACCCGTAGTTTGTTAGTTTGTTTGGGCGGCCACTGCAGCGATGAGCTTGGCATATGTCGCTTCGATCTCGCCCGCTTCTGCTGAAATGCGCACGGCGTTTGGACGCTGTTCGAGTGCAAGTTCTACCTTATCGAATAGATCCTCAATAATGGGTGTGTCGTTCTGAGTGACTGGCGGCGAACCGGGTTCACCCCACGTTCCTCGTTCAAGCATGCGGCGCACAGATTCTGACTTGGGGGCAATCAAGACGCATTCAAAAAAGTCCGCACCAGCAGCTTTTGCGATCGACTCGAGTGCGGCTGCTTCTTCGGGACGCGCCAGTAGGTGCGGTACCACCACGTCATAGCCGGCGGCCAAGTGGTGTGTAACCATGACTTTGATCAAGTCAAAAGCAAGCTGCTGTGCTGCCGCTTCATGGGTGAGCCACTGCCCCATTGCGCCAACCAATCCATCGGTGCTGGCAATGAGTGCCAACGGATGTTCGTCGATATATTTTTGCGCCAGGGTGGTTTTCCCGACCCCCGCCGCGCCGTTGATGAATAAGAGTTTTGGTGTGCTCATTATTGGCTACGCCTCGAGTAATTTTTTAATTGGATCGAAGTAATATTCTTGCCAATCTTTGCGATCTTTCTCGATGTCCTCGATCGGTCCGCTGAAACTCAGGTGTACAGTCGTGGTCGTGCCGTCACTCTCGAGCGTGAACACGGCATTGAATTTACGGTCAGGATGATCGTGTCCGTACCAATCTTGTTCAATCTGAGTTTCTGGTGCGAGCTTGGTGAAAGTTCCGTGGATGTCGCCGTCCCAATAGCTGAATTCCCCGCCGACGCGCGCGTCGACTTTTGCTGGTGCGGCGCCCCACGCTTCGGCAGTCGTGGCATCGGTAAGGGCTTGCCAAACCTTAGAAATCGGCGCGGTAATAGTATACGTTTCTTCGATTTGTTGCATGCGCCTATTGTACCGCAGGCTGTCCCAATTTTGCGAGCTCGTCGATCACATAGCGATCCGGCTCCATCACATTGTAATCGGCGCGCTTTTTCGGATCGATCCATTCGTATTTGTCGTGTTCAGGGCTGAGTTGCACTTCCGAACTCGCGGTTTTACAGATCATAAATATACCAATGATTTGATGGGGCGTACCCTTGATGACTGGGTGCCATTCGCCCACATATAACGGTTTGTCTATTGTTATCTCCAGACCAGTTTCTTCGAAGACTTCGCGCTTGAGCCCTTCGGCAAATACTTCGCCTGGTTCGAGTCGTCCTCCGCCCAGACCCCATTGCCCGACTTTATTTCTTTCTTGATCGGTTGAAGATTCGCGCAAGATGAGCACGTTGCCCTCATCGTTAACAATGATTGCTTTAGCGGCGACACGGAGTACGGGAGTTTGTGGAGTATTCATGTGCTCACCATAGCACTAAACGGGGGTTAGCAAAAGCACTCCGGATTAACTGCGGAGTGCTTCACGGGAGTTGATTATTGCCCTATTTGACGGTTATTTAAGCGTTGGGTTCGAGAAGGACGCCGCTTTTTGAAACGCTTGGTTCAGTGCTCAAATTGCGATTCCAACAGCAAGGCCGGCGCTCACCCGAACGAAGTTTTGAACATGCGACTTCCAGTCGTTTTGCGCGTGTTTCGGCGTTGTTGGTTGCCCGCGACCAGCGAATCCATTCCCAGCGCGCGAGCGGCGTGATTTTCTCAAATAATTCGTGTGCTTTTGGGTCAGCAGCCAAAGCTTTTTGCAAATCAGTGGGTATCTCGGGCTCAGGCCAATCTTTGATCGCGTGAAAGCTGAGCATCACGGGTTCGCCCACGGCAATATGCGCAGCTTTGAGCAAGTTCGGTTTTATATGAAACCAGTGACTCCCCCGTCCATCTGGCTCGAGTGGCGTCTCAAATGCTGCATCGTTGATCGTTCCGGCTCCCATGACTTGCCCGCGTGACGGCAATTTCGCACTGGCGTTGTCCGGCAATCGCACAATAGTCCAACCGTTAATGGTGTACGGCGTGGTCTTACAACGGATTGTTTCCATGGCTTCTTTCGGTTTTGCTGCTTGCTGCGTTGTCATAATTATATGATAGCAAATCGTGTCGCAAGTAGGTTTACTGGTTCTGGTGTTCTGCTGCTTCTTCCGGAGTCAATAAGTACTCAGGGTTGCTGCCTTCTTCTAGTTTGAGGCCGTTTCGTTGCCAGTTTTTTACCAGTTCCATGATTTCTTTGTCATTGAGCGTGTCGGAAATGAGGTCTTTTAGGACGACATGCGGTTCGCCACGATACTGGTCGGGCTGTTCAGGATCAAGACTGCCTACTTTGGCGTCAGGGTGTTTGTCGGGAAGATTACCAAACTGCGTATCTTTGTTAATGACACATCCATCGAAGGTTGCACCGTAAAAGTTAGCGGCGCGTAAATCTGCTTCGCGGAGGTCACATTTGAGCATGGTAGAGCCTTCGAATTGCGCTTCACATAAACGGGTATCGCGGAAGCTTACATTCGTAATTTGATCACCTTGAAGTCCGGCGCCCGTTAAGTCTGCACCGCGGAAGCTAACCTTTTTGATGTCGCGCATATAGTCTAAATTGATTGCGCGAGCATCGACACGAGGTTTCTCATCTGCAATGTACGTGTCGGTTAGCTCGGCTAAAACTTCAAGTTCATCTTTTCGGCCGAATACTCTTTTGATAGAAGTCGTTCTGGTTTGTTTGCGCAATTCATCGCGTGCAGCGGGCAGCGTGAGGAAAAACGTTGAAAGCGCTTCTCGGGCGGCGTTACGCTTTTCTCTTACTCCAATTTCGAAACCCTCTGAATCTTCTTTAAATTGTTCACGTAATTTATCGAGTTCACTTCGGCGAGCCTTTAAATACGCAACAGTCGTTTTAAAGACTTTGGGCGCAAATTCTGGATTCTCTGCATAAGGTGAGAGGGTGTGCAGTCGCATAACCTGCTCTTGTCCCGAAGACTCGCCCTTTATCTCTTTCAATACGCCAGCGTAACGGTCTTCTTTCTTTTCTTGGGTCTGCTTTCTAAGGCTGATACCTGTCATCAAGCTCGTTGTGACAATGGTAGCTGCAGTCAATGCCAAGCCGGCGCCTACAACCCATGTGTTGTTTGACTCTCCTGCTTGGCTTTGGGCTTCTACGGTGGTAGTTGTGGTGGGAGCGGCTTCAGCGGTAGCTGCGGTTCCTAACATTACGCCACCAGCGAGCAAGGTTCCGGCAGCGAGCCGTTTTACGGTGAGTCCACGGCCGTTCTGTTCGGTGCGTGGTTCGGGAATTTCTGTCTCGGCGGCGGGCTGCGCCGCATCTACGGCCAGCTCAGGAGAAAATGTTGCAGTATGCTCAGCATGTACACCTGCTTCAGGAGCAGTCGCCAACACCTCAGGTACTTGCAGTACTGCTTCTGCGTGTACTGCAATTACATCAAAACTTTGGATGCTATTTTCACCGTGCGCCATAAACAAGAACTCCTGTTTGATGCACTTATAATACCACGAATATGTATTTTAGTCAATGCTGTCCTGCTGCTCGGTGGGCTTAAAAATGGCAACCGATAATCTTGAATGCCGATCCTCGTAAGTGGCATCTCGTGTTACTGTGCCCTGTTCGACCATATCCAGAAGAATTTTATGCAACCGATGACCACTTATCTGCTTGTGGTACCGCTCAATGAGCTGTTTCCGTGCTTGCAGAACCGTAACGCCGCCGGTTTCAGTAATAATAGTATTAAGCTGCACGCCCAGTAACTCTTGGCTAGCTGCTCTACCGGTGGCGACATATGAAAAATCTTTCGCTTTTCGGACGAGTGTTCTAAATGCAGTTGAATCCGAAGAGTCCAAGACTTGTTCTACGGTTCGAATCTCACTGAAGTCGCCGCCTCTTATCGCCTCAAGCCTGTCGCGCAGGTCGCGAATAGGTGCCTCTGCTTCTTGAGTAAATGTGATTTCTTGTGACTGCAGATCGGGCTCTTTATCATGTGCAATATCCAGTGTGTTTTTTACGGTGACCAGCCCAAGCTCTCGCATCCGCGTAATCTGCAATTCTAAGCTTTCCAGGTACGCAGGCCCTCTAGCCGCAAATGACGCATACATATCTGCCATAGGATCACTTGGTAACTCCGTATACATGCGGTGGCGCATTTCGGGCGTGCGTATTTGCTCCCTCGCATTAGTTACGCCGAGGGTTTGTTGTAACGACCAGTCCAGATGCTCAAGACTCCAGCCGAATAATGTGCCAATGGTGGCTAACTTGGCATCCAGGTTCGTTGGGTCGGCCTGGTAGGCCGGCACTAATTTCCCGCGTTTTCCTTCCACCTCCGTAGCTGTTACGAAATCGCTCGGTATGAAGCTCCGTTCGCAATACTTTTTTGGCGTGGGCGGCTTGATGTTCCAAGCGAGCGCTTCTTCTTTACCCTGGCCGTCGATTAATCCTTGGCACAGCGTAGTAGCTGAATGCGGCGTGTCAGGATTTGTTAAGATTATTGCGCCCGTGAGCAACTTCAGCTCGTGATTACCTACGTAATTAAGGAAGGTATAAAATGCTTGTTCGCTGAATGCTTCGGCTGCGACTGCTTCACCGGTGCTTGTCATTGCTCGATTGTATAATGCAAATACCAATAAGCAAACATTATATAGAAAGGTTTTACTGCGGGTTCGGCTCTGTAATCAATATACCCGTGTCGTACGTAAGCGTCGCCTCATTGACCTCGTGCGATACGCCGAACGTTTGCAACAGTTTTTGTATTGCTTCGGGGCCCAAGGACACCATCAGACAGTGACTACGTGTTTCGCCAGTCGCGGGGTCCTTACTGACCACGTCGGGGCGTGGCATTTCTTCTGGTTTGAACGGATATGCTGCCAATTGAACGGCTGCGTCGCGTTGCCGGAGGTATGTCTGGAGGACGCCGAGGTTTCCGAGCATGCCACTCATGAGTAATTCTTGGCAAACGCGCGTTGTTTCATAGACGACTTTTTCTTGCGGTACCATGCCTGATTCGATCGCGCCTAAAAAGCCGACGATTGCGCCTTCCCATATGGGATGTATTGATGCATGTTCGGGGTTCGACATGAAAGCAAAAATATCATGTGTTTATGAAAAACGCAAATCGCAGATTTGTGGTGTTCGCCTTACCAGCCGATCATACGTAAAGCTACGCTAATCAAAAATAACCGCAGCGAGCTCGGGTTTGTCGTACGAGGGATTCATAGCTAGCGTCAGAAATGCTTCTTTTGTAAACCAATCCCACTTTTCGACGTGCGCTGTTTGCGTTATATCATCTTGGTGAATCGTGGCCTTGAAGAACACATTCATGCGCGGCACGCCGTTTACGACTTTTCCGATGTTGTAGTGAATTATCTGAAAATCAGTCTTTACTAACGCTGCCGAAACGCCGAGCTCTTCCTCGATCTCTCTCAGAAAACAGGTTTGTAAATCCTCGCCGTAGTCTACGCCGCCTCCCGGTATAGCCCACCAGTCTCCGCCGTCAACTTCTTTTACGGCAAGTATTTTGTTGTCTTGCACGATGAGCGCTCGTACCGCAACCCGATACAGGGAGTCGTCTATGTCGTTGAGTCGTGGATCTATTTGCATGAGCTAATCATATCATCCCATCTCATATTGCTGACTAAGCGTGAGGCACGACTGATTTCGGAATAACGTGATGTATTTCCGCGCCGTCGTACAAGGACATAATCTCTGCGTTGCCGATCACGGCGATTGATAAATTGTCACCCGTTACACTGAGACTATGATCCGGTCTCTCGATACCTATCATAGTATGAGGGAACCTTCCGGCAGCGCTCCTAACGGCGTAAATTTCGCCCACTTCCAGTGTTGTTGTCGGAACGGGACGTTTGGCTAGTCTATAGCGATCGAAAGCTTGCAAATCTGTAGCGCAGCCTGTGATGTACCACGCCAAAAGATGGCAGTTATGGAAGGGCCTATCCTCCGGCTTGGCGACGCGGCAGCGCTCATAAAACTCAACGAGTCGAGCGGCGGCATCGTCATTGAGTCGAAGCGCTTCCTCGCTCTCGCGGCCCGTTGGTTTGTACCCATATTCCATCATGGTTTCTGAGTCTGGTATGGTAATGCCCACGACTTGTTCAGCACGCTGAGGATTTGTCCCGCCCCGGCGAGTGTATACCCGTGGCGTCTTGACCATGATTAGTTCTGACATGAGAGAACAGTACGACAGATGAGTCTTTATCGCAAATGTCTATGGCCGATCCTGGCGGCTTTATAAAAGTTTAGGCTTCTTAATTTGACTGCAAGTAGTTCTGCAAGTTCTCGACTGCTCGCTTGCCGCGCCGTTCATTGGACTCATATGTATCGCCGGCCACTAATGGAGAGAAGATAACGTGTGGTACATCTTTGTAGGTCTGGTAATTCTGCTCGCCAGCCGACATATCAAATATGGCAAAATTGCCTGTCTTGGCGATCCAGTCGTAAAATGCTGGCTTGTCGAACGGGCTGCCGGCACAGGCTTGCACGAGCATGCTGCCTGGCTTCATGATTTGGAATTCGTGCTCGCCAAGTACGACTACATTCGTCGGGCTGCATAGCACTACTATTTCGCTGGTCGTAAGCAATTCGTCTTTATCAAGATAGGCGGCGCCTTTTTCTTCCCAATCCGGTTTGCGGTGAGGACTGTTATACACGACGTCCATTTTGTATGCGAGTGCCAGGTGCGCCATGGCTTTGCCGACCGATCCGAGGCCGATAATGCCGAGCCGACGCCCAACCAACTCGTGTCGCTCACCTGCTTTCCATTGGTGGTTGCCCATGCCGCGTGCCAACGCCACAACCTGCATAAAGAAAAATTCGGCAACTGATTCTTTGTCGCCCGAAACGATATTGCTAAACGCAATGCCGCGTTTCTGTAATTCGTCGAGATCGATGTTCGCCGTCGAAGTGCCGCACAATCCAATGTATTGCAGATTTGGACAAGCGTCTAAGTACGCGGTGTCGATCTTTTCCCATGGCGTCACGAGTGCGATATCGGCATCGCCGGTTCGGCTAATACGTTCATTTTCGGGGCAAAGAGCCTTTGGAAATGTCACTGTATTGGCTGCGAGCGCCTGGATTTGCTGTTGTGTATCGGGCAAAAAACGGTAATCGAGAACGGCTATGTTATGCATGAGTTAACTATACCAGCAATCAATGAGCGTTGTGAGTATTGCCGGTTATCGTTCGAGGTCATAAGGGAGCGCTGGATAAACCACGAGAGGAAACTTCTTACTCTTTTGCGCTATCTTGGCCATGGTCTGATCATAATGCGCGGCAAGGTGCGCCTGTGCCTCGGGCGATTGATCATTGTCCAACAGAATACCGTTCGTTCGATTGTTGAACCGCTCGTTTGCGATATTTCCAATATCTTCTCCATAAATAGTAACTTGGTGGCGCGGGTTGGGGCGGGAATTCTTATGTCTGGATTTCCCTTGAGCGTACTGCAGTGTCGTGTCATCCCCTTCTTTGCCTGGAGTAATGTATACAAAGTCCGCTTGTCGCTTGTCGTCATCTGCAACAAAAGTCGGTAAAGCGATTGCATCTTCGTCTGGTGCGAGAGACGTAGTGTTGAGCACGGCCAAAGTTGCTGCTTCGTGCATGATGCCATGTACCCGGCTGAAGTGAATGAGGCGTTTATTGCGGCCGGCCATACGAACGCCGCGAATGGCTGCTCTCCTGGCTGCTTGGGTGTGCCCAAGGCGCAGTTCTTTTGCCGCGGCATTATCGCCATACAAGCAGAGCGCACGATAACTAATCATTGCCGGGACAAACGATGCCACGACTCTTAGCCGCAATAGGCGGTCGGGCCGTCCATATGTAGGCGAAAGCCCCTGCTCTCGGTATATAGTAATTGCTTCCTGTACTTTTTGTGCGGAATGATCGATGAGTGGCTCGAGTGATCTGGCGAATTCGCGCGGGTCTTCATGTGCACTCGCGATTGTTAAGGCGATCGTATTAGCAAATACGATCGAGCTGGTGGCGTCGTGGTATGCGGCATCTGCCGGTCGTTGATACTCTAAAGCTAGCCTGGTTTCGGATATAGAAAAATCACAATCGGTGATTTGTTTATTCAACTCACCGTCATATGCAAGTTCACCGATATGCATGTGCGAAGATTCCTGTGGAGAAAAAGTATTCATAGTTTTAGGATTAAATATAAAGTAGGCGGAGTCTTTATAAACTACTAGTCTAAAGCATTGCTCAGGATTATTTGTTTAGGTATTTACCAGCCACACTTAATGCGAAAGCTGGCAAAATGATAAACACGTTTATAAAAAGAAGTTTTATAAATAGTTCGCTCAAATGAGAATCGGGCTTGTCTGGCCCCGAGGCTGTTAGGACTACGAGTATTCCTATGATGCCGAAAGTAATCGAAGCGCCGATGAACACGCGTGTAGCTATTTTTTGCATGATTTTAGTATAGCAAATAGTGGCAGATAGCCCTCATGAACCGTTACGCCAAGCGCGTCCCATAAACCGTGCCTCAACGCCTGAAAGAACTTGCATTGCCTGCTTCATATTTTTCATTCTTGCATCTTCGGATTTTAGCGTGGCAAAGTTCCGGAGAATTTCCTTTTGTCGGCTGGGCGAAAGTTTTTGCCAGTTTTGCCCAGCAACAGCATTGGCTGCAAGCTGGGCCTGGAACCATGTCGGCATCGGGTGTATGGGGCCGTTTTTGTAACTGTTGTCGAATTTGAGCGTCACAGTAACCCGATCGCCGACTTTTGTGCCAGACGCTTTGCGGACGATCTCGTGCAAGTACAGATAGAACTCACCATTACCAACAGGCATCATATTGATGTGCCATGGCTCTTTTGGTTGGCCATTGATCTGTACCAGGACGGGCATCGGCTTGCGCCAGTCTGGTTGCAGCTGCGTTGCTTGCGCTTTGCTCACGAGCACGTACGGATTAATACCTCTTATTTGTATGGTGCCGGTGAATGTGAGTTTTGCCATGTGAGTATAGTACTACATTGGTCTTGAGCGGCAGTGCTCAAGCGCCGTACTGGCCTACGAACGTTTCGTAAGCAGCTAAATTCTGCTGAATATGCGGTATAACATTTGGAGGCGCGCCACCGATGAGCCGATCACCGTTTTCATAAAATGGCATGACATCTATGAGCGTTACTGCTCCGTCGTCTTGATTGATGCGTAAGTTTCCACCACTTTGCGCGACATCGGCGTAATAGCCATCCTCTGCAAGCATTCGAGCTGAACCATTAATTAAGTGCTCTAGGTCTCGTGCTGTTCGATCTGCGGTTGGACTTGATGTGGATAATTCTTGGGGCCGTAACTCCGCGTTTACATCTAAATCAAGCAAAACTTGTGACTGCGCTACGGCTTCAACTTTTGTAGCTGGGTTTCGGAAGATGCGCGCGGGTTGTATGGTGCCCGACGTCTCCAAAGCAACCCCTGCTAAATGACGAGTCACTACGCCAATCTCGCGGTCTACATTTTGTCGAAATGCTTCGAGCGCCATCTTGCCAGGACGTTGAAACATAAATTTACTCACTCTGTCGGGACCATCGTGAACAACGACTGATTCACCATTAACGGCGATCAATTGGTTGGTGTCGTAAAAGCGCTCGTTTAGCGTTTGGTGCACACTGAAAGGAAGTTTTCGCACAACTTTGAGAGCGCTATCCGCTAATCGGTTTCCCGTATGCCAATTCGGATTTTCCATCCAGTACGCGAGGTTAGTAGCGGTGTGTATGGCCCGCGCAGTCCGGTAATTCATAAAACAAAAAATACCACGAATGTGGGGTTTGGGCAAATGTGGCTCAGATTGCCGGTCGCGAGCCTGAATCTATTTGTGATCCAGGAATATCTTTTCCCTAAAGCCGCCCCGCTCAAGAAATTTTTGCTCTCGTATAGTTTCAATCGCATCGATTCCTGTGCCACGGGCATCGGCAATCGCCCTGATTACTTCGAGCACATCGGCTAGCTCTGCTAGGTCATTGTGCTCTAAGTATTCGGCAACTTCTTCTTGGAGTTTTTTATCCAACTCAATTAGATAGTCGTTGTCGCTCAGAATGTGGGTTGTAGGTTCGCCACCCTTTCTAATAATTATTTCCGGAATTTTATCTCTAACTAATTTTCCTGTCATGCAGCTATTTTAGCAAAGAAAGTTAAACCTTAGGCAGCGTCTTTTTAGCAGAGCTGCTCTTAAGCAAGGAATATTTAAGGGCAGGTCGTAACAGTATCGCCCTTTTGGCCAAGCACACTATTTTGAGTTAAAACTTCGCTCTTACATTCGCCTGTTCTTTTATCTGAACGAGCAATGTGCTGAGCGATTAGAAAAATGCTTACGAGCAGGACTAAAACGAGGAGTACAACGAGAACACGGTTTTTCTTCATACTATTCACCAAGCTGTTCTCGAATTTTGAGAGCAATTTCATCAAGAACTTCGTCACTAACCATATTAACTTTGTTCTCGTCAATGTGACTGCCAAAGAGCGGATCGTCGAATACAACTCCTGCTACTTCTAGCGAGGTTTTGTATCTCGGATAAATGTGCCAGTGAACATGAGGATTAAAAGGTTCAGTCTTGAATGCGTGATTCATGTTGCATTCTATATTAAGCGTCTCGGCGCCAAAAGCATTTCGGTATGCAGCTTCTAATTTCGATATAATTTGTTGAAATTCCTGCCATTCATCGGTGGTTAGCTCGCTGATCTTCCCTTTGTGCGTTCTCAAGGTTGCATACGCACGTCCCAAATATGGCTGGTCGTTATATATACCAACGGTCCAACTATCGGTTACCAATATTTGATGTTTTTGGTCTGGTGATTTTAGAAATTCGCAGGCATCACACTTTTTATCCATACATGTATGATAACTGATAACAGAGAGATTGTTGTGTCGATTTTAGTTTGCCATGCAAAAAGGCAGAGCTGAATTAAACGGTTCTGACTTTATCTATTACGGCTTGGCTCTCGCTAGCAGATGTATTGCGAACTGCAAGCATAGATTATGACGAATGCAATTGAAATTTATCAAAGAAGTGTTGGTCTAACCTACTCAACTATCAGCTTTCAATATATTGTATGATTAGCGTATGTTGTATACGAATTATACCATTAACTCAAGACCTCTTAAGGTAGGTTTTCTAGTAGAGTATGGTGATTTTCCAAATCTACAGAAGGCCTTACACATAAGTTCTGCACTTTGGGGAGGTATGTATAACCCCATTATTCCCATATATAAACGATTACCGTCAAAATATAAAGAGATAGTTGGCTACAAGAGCAATAAGGATCATGCTATTACACGTGGCTATATCGATGCCTATGACCCTGATTACATAATAAACCTAACTACATTTCCTAGTACTGACTTTGGGATTTCAGAACGGCGAACAATTAAGGAAACGAATATTTTTGACAATTCTGTGCGAAGCAGACGAGGAGGTTTTGGACAGCTAAATTACGGTATAGGTTTATTTGAGGTACTAGACTATTTTCAAGGTGAGGAATTTAAGTATGTACGGTCGGTGCCACTTGCTGTTGTAGATATAAAATTGGGTAAAAGAAATCAACTTTTCCTAGCATGTGTATTCGGTACTTATTCGGATAAAGCACGCGATGTGTTTATGAAACGATATGAAAAAACTATAAACATAAAGCCGTATGAGGTTAAAATAACTAACTTTCTTGATGCTTGGGAAAATGCACCAACAACTTTGAACGAGGTTTGCAACTCTTATTTTGATGTTTTTGATAATAACAGAACCACAGATTCATATATATTCTTATTGGACATAAATAGTTGGCAAGATTTAGTAGATTATTTGAGCCTTAAGTCCGCTGGACTAAACGTCTTACCCGTACCAATACAGCAGTGCAAAAGCGAACAAGCTATTGAGTTGTCAAAGCGATTCATCAAGAAGAACTACCGTAAATACAACGACAACAATGTTTATTACCGCACCAGTATCTTAAAATCTCGTGATTGTGATAAAAAAACTCATGAGGATTTTGCGGATAGCATCCATGTCGATCCGCCAGAAAAAGGTCAATTTATGGCTACTAGGCAAGATTGGTTTCCTAGAGTGTGGGAAAGCTTTGGACGACATAGTGATGAGGCTAGTGTAGTTCGCCTGGAACACAGCGAAGAATCACATGACATATCGGGAACATTTGAAGCGAACCTACCACAAGCTATCCCTAAACTGCTTGAAGATATAGACTTCTGGTGGAAGCCTAAATTTGCAAACGATATATCAGTCAGAGTGTATGGTGAAGAAGATTTTATAGCTACTGTCTTCCCGGCTGAGATAAAAAGACCAGATATTGTACTAGGTAGACCTGACCCTGACGCATTTAGGTTCTCAAAAAACGGTATAACGTATACAGGCGATCATAAAAATAGCAAGATATCTTTCCATCTCCCAAGTGCAGAAAAGGTTTACAAGGCATGGCTTGCAGATAATGGTATAAAAGCAGAGATTTCTAATCCAGGTAAATTAGCTCAACAATTCGTAAACAAATTAGGTGTAGACCACATAGACTTATTGGCTTTTGAAGACTTTGCTGTATTGATTCAAAAGCTGACAGGTGCTAAGGGCAAAGTCAGCTCCGTAAAAGCAAAAGCCATTAAAGGCGCAATTAACAAGTTCACTAAAGATACCATTTGGTTCGACGGAGAGAGTTTCTTCAAGTGGATAATTCATAAAGGTATTTTTGAACTTGGTGCAGATATAACTTGTGAAAATTGCGGTAGTAAATCATGGCACTCGCTTAAAGAAATAGATAGTGAACTTACCTGTGTAGTCTGTTACGAGAAAATATATGTTGGCAAGAGTGATCCAGAAAAAGACATCACATGGGCTTACAGACCAATGGGACCATTTGCAGTGCCTGACTTGGCATCTGGTGCGTACACTGTAGTACTAGCTTTGCATTTCTTTCGGGAAATACTACACCAGAAAATTACTCCTCGTTACAGCTTTGTGAGTAATGATGGAACGTATGAAGCAGACTTCGGAGCGTTGGTCGCACCAAACTGGCGTGATGGAAACGGTATAATGCAGATAGTTGGTGAATGTAAGAGCTTTGGTGGTAATGGTAAGCCCCAGTTCGAAAAGAAAGACATTATTAAACTGGAAGCCCTGGCTAATAAGAGCAACAATTCCGTCATAGTATTTGCAACTCTTGCTAGAAAGCTACACTCTAAGGATAAGAAAATGATAAAAGCATTTGCAACTCGTCTCAGAGAATCTTCTAGGAGAAAAAATAACCCCCCAGTAGTAATGGTTCTAACTGGAAATGAATTATTTACACACAAAGACCTCAAAGATAGTTGGTCAAAGCTTACCGCAAAACATAAATCCTTTGCAGGAAATTCAGGGTGGTATAGCACACAAGAGATGAGCGACATGACACTTCAACTTTACCTAGATATGGAAAGTATGACTGACTATTATAAGCGAAAATATAATATTGCTAAAAAGCCTGAACTCAAGAAAAGTAACTAAGCAGTAGGCAATTTATCTAGGGTTAGTCGCTATCATTAGGTAAAGCTGGCAATATAGCAGTAATCAGCTCGTCAGTCTGTTACCGGACTGGATAGCGCACATCGCGCCCCTGTGCTCGGAATGGGATTCCTGCGCGCAGGACTTATGACCGAACCAGCGACTCCGCCGGCTTTGCCGTCGCGTCGCTTCTCGACTCTGGTCTCGAAACAAAGAAAAACACCCTTCAAAAGAAGAGTGTTTTTCTTTGGCTCCGGGGACTGGATTCGAACCAGCGACCTAGTGGTTAACAGCCACCCGCTCTACCGCTGAGCTACCCCGGAATAACTTATTGACAAGGGTGATTATAGCGAACAGCGCCCTTTTAGGCAATAGAATACTCGTTAGCCCGATGGTAAGCACCTATTGTCTTTTTTACGGTAAGGCGTACATTTACAAATATAGATCAATACCGAAAGGATGCACGAGATGGCTGAACATAAGTTAGATGCTGACGGTTACCAGAGAATAATCGTAATCCTTCTTATTATCATAGCGGTACTTGTAGTCTCGCTTATCAATGTAAGCAAGCAAAAAACTGCAGTTCCTGAGGGGTCACCTGTTGTCGGTGGCGGTGGGGGCCAAGAGATCCCTCTTCAAGCGGATAAGACTAGTCCAGAAACACCGGCAGTTACAACACAAACTACTCCGGCGCCTCAACCGCAACCCAAAATTACCTGTAAAGACGTGACGAGTTACGATCATAATTGGAATAACGACGTCTTTTGCACCAGGGCTGACGGCAGTACGTTTTATACAAACTATGCTGGTGGACGTGCGGCAGATCCTACTTTCGAGCGATAAAGCTGCCGTCTGAGTTTTCAGTTTATAACCGTTAGATTATCGACCGTCTTTGATCGCCTGGCGCATGCGCTTCGTTTCGTCACGCGCTCTCAGGGTCTGGCGCTTGTCGTACTCTTTTTTACCCTTACCGATGGCGATGCGGACTTTTATGTAACGACCGCCAGTTAGGATTTCTAATGGCACGATCGTTCGTCCCTGTTGTTTGGCCTCGATAAGCTTATCGATTTCGCGGCGTTTAGCGAGCAATTTGCGGCTGCGCGTTTTGGTGGTTTCGTCGATCGGTACGCCGTTTGTTCCGCTGATCGTCGCGTTGAACAGCCATAACTCCCCGCCCTTGACGTTCACATACGAACCGCGGAGCTGGCCGTGGCCGGTGCGCAGCGCCTTGGTTTCGGCGCCTGTAAGTTCCAGGCCCGCCACCAAACTATCGCCGAGCTCGTAATCATGGCGAGCGCGTCGATTTACAATTTGTTTGGTATTGCCGGATTTTTTCTTGGGCATAATCACCTATTATACGGGAGAGTTGCCCGAAAATGTAAGCTATGCCATGCTACGTGCATGGATTTACTGCTGCATTCCGAAAATCTGTCCCTCATTCCGCTCCGCGGCCGACGACTCAAAAAGCAATTATTACGCCGAATAACAGCGGTGCAAGCTGCTACGAAAAATCTCAAAGACCCCGACATGTCGGTGGTTATTCGCACGCGAAACGACCGCAAGTACATTAAACAATTATTTGAAGATATTAACGCCCAAGTGTTCACCGGCAAAGTTGAGATCATTGTGGTCGACACCGAATCCACCGACGGCACGCCGGAATTTGCGCGTGAGCACGGCGCAAAAGTCATTGCCATCACACAAAAAGCGTTTACCTATCCAAAGGCACTCAACCTGGGATTTCAAGCAGCGAAATATCCGTATGTGGCGGTGTTGGTCGGGCATTCCAGCCTCACGAACAAGTACATGTTTCGGACGCTCACCTTGCATGCGCAGGACGAGAAATTTGCCGGCATGGGCAGTTTTCCGCTGCCCAACTGGAATGCGTCGTGGTCGGATCGCATTGGTGCGATGCTTTGGCCGGAGCCGATTTGGAGCCGCGTAACTGATATCAAAAAATCGCGTGGCGGCATGTTGTCGGCGAATTGTTCGATTGTAAAACGGCAAGTCTGGCAAGATCTCGGCGGCTACGATGAACGCTACGCTGGCGGCGGCGAAGACACGGCGCTCGGCCGTTCGATGCTCGAGCATGGCTACAAAGTGTTCATGGAGCCAGCTTGTACGATGTACCACTCGCACGGCTTAAGTTTTTGGAACACGATTCGGCAGTTGGTACATTGGTCGCAAGTCGCGGGCACAAAACCGCAGCGATTCGAGACGCAAAAAGTCCATGCGCGTCGCCCCGATTTACGTTAAATTTTTTGTGACTTGCAAGCTGCACGCTATACTAAAACCTCATGGTTGGAAATACCCCCGAAAGAGTGCCCGGCGTACTCGATATAAGTGTGCTGTACCAGGGTTGGTTGCGCCAATATGCTCCCGACCTTTCGTATGTTGAAGCGTATCCAATGGGTTCCTCAGCGCCGCTGCCGATGGCTCATGTCCACCAAGCGCAAGAAGTTTTTAATGCCCCTTCTTCAAATCAGGAGGGCGAAACAATTCCTTATGTACGCGTTGGTGCGGCCGACACCGGCGAGCGCCCCATCTTGTTCGTTCCGGGTTTCACCGCAGGAATTGAAGCAAAATTACCGTTTGCGCTCGGCATGGCAAAACGGCGCGGCGTTGAAGTAATTTTACCAGGCCAAAATCGAGCGGGTATTGCCAAGAATTTGAACGGCAAAAAGGACGCCACATTCACACAAGCCTCCAACGTACTTGATGTGCTCTGGCACACCGGACTTGCCGAAAAACCCGGCTCGGTGGACGTGGTCACGCACAGCTACGGCTCGCTCATTTTTGAAGGCATGACCAAGATCGCGACAGCCAACGGGTTTACCTGTTTTGAAGGTGCTAATGTGGCGATGATGGCGCCGGCTGGTCTGAACCATTTTGAAAATCCGCTGGCACTTGGGCTCCGTTTTGCCCGAGGATTCAAACGCGAAGGGCCCATGAAAAAAGACATCTTCGACGAAAATTATTATCAATTACTTGCCCACGAAATGTTTATAGCTGGCAAGAAAACCGCAATGGAAAATAAAGCACGCACTATCCGCGAAGCCTGGGAATTATCGAGTCGCCGACTTGATATTACAGCGTTACGCCGTTTTTCGGGCATTGGCTCGCTGGCAATCTTGCCATTTGCCCAAGACGATGTGTTCCCTGCCCGCGCGCAGCGTCGCATGATGGAACGCGCTTTTGCGGTGGACCAAACGCCTGATGGCAAAGATCTCCCACCACTGACATGGGCAACGCCGATCTCCCTGCAAGGCAAAGATGGTGAGCCAATCCGTGGCGGTCGCGACGCCGGCCACAACGACGACCAAAATAATCCCGCACGCGCTTCCGGCGCAGTTTTTCAAGTATTACGCCCCGCAAAAACACTACACCGTGTAGATTTTCGAGAACCACGATAATATTTGATAGGCGGACCATGGCTACAGGACTTTCTGGAACATGAGCTTGCGATGTTTGGTGATCTATTTGAATAGTGGGTCAGGCCTCTAGTACTTTCGGGAACATGAGCTTGCGGAGTACTACAAGAAACTTTTCGGGCGTTATTTGCTTTATCTCAGACATCGCAAACACAGGTTCCCGAAAGTACTAGAGGCCTGACCCACCTCCTTTATTTACGGAATTCTTGCTTGGCGACGTTCCACAATGACGGATCGTGCAAAGTGTTCATGCGGTAGTACCAATATTCGGCGCCCCAGAGGTCGATCGTGCGCATGCCGGTGGCTTTGCCGAAATCAATGGTTTGTTTGAAGCGGTGAGCGTCCATGGATTTGTTTTGTTCTTCGAGGCTGGTTTGCTCGATGCTCTGTCCGTTTGGCGGCCAAGCCTCGCCCTGCAGTTCGTGCAAAACCGTATCTTTTCCGGTGGTGATTTTTTGCGCGCCGGCCAAAAATGCGTAGTACCAAGCTGGAAATGGATATTCAAAATAACGTTTGGTAACGTTGGCGTCCCAGCTGCGGCGATACACCGAAATGCCGAACAGATCGGGTGTTGGTTTGCCGAGTGGTAATCCGCCGTAATTGTTGCTGCGTGAAATAATTACCGGATGCGCCGGATCGGCTTTTTTAACCAAGTTAAACTCTTGCACTAGCCGTTCGCGGCTATAATCCGTGCACTGCCCGAACGTGTTCAAATATTCGTTTTCGAGCTGGTAGCTTTCCAATGCGGGTGAATCTTTGTAGCGGGCGATCACCGCTTGCATGAATGTTTCGAGTTGTGGCTGCCAAACACTTTTTGGCTCGTTCACCGCCCACTGCGGCGGGTGGCATTCCGGCCAGCGTGGTTGCCGCAGGCCGATACTCAGACTAACTTTTGCCCCGGCGGCTTCGGCTTTTTGGAATTGCCAATCGAGTTGAGTGAAATCGTAACTCCCCTTATCGTTCTCAATATCGCTCCAATAGCTGACCAAACGCACATGTTTGACATGTAATTCGCCCAAGATAGCGTCCATGGTTTTTTGCGCGTCAAGCCCGAGACTTTGCGCGTAATCAGGAATAAATGTGACACCCATTGTAAGGGGTTTTTTGGCCTCGCTTGCGATGTACCAGCGCGCAATGCCGTACATCGTCCCCACGCACAAAACGAGGAAGATAACGACACAAACAACGACCTTATGCCAAATATTTCGCTGCCAATATCGTACAAACTGGTACCATAGCTTTGCAGGCAAACGCTGAGGTTTGCCTTTATTTTTTGACGAAAAAAGTGGAAAGTGATGCGACATATGAGTAGACTAAGAACAATGCAAAAGCGCCCTACTGTCAGTTTAGTTATACCAGCTTACAACGAAGAAAGCCATCTCGCAGCGTGTCTTGAGAGCATTGCTCGCCAAAGTGTGCAGCCGCTTGAAGTGATCGTGGTAGATAATAATTCTACCGACCAAACGGCCGCGATTGCGTCGCGATATCCGTTTGTGACAATTTTGCACGAAACGCAACAAGGCGTGGTATATGCCCGCAACACCGGATTTAACGCAGCGCGTGGTGATATCATCGGGCGCACCGATGCCGACGGTCGCCTGGCCGAAGATTGGGTCGAAACCGTGCAAAATATTTTCATGGAGCATTCAATTGATGCAGTTTCGGGCTCGGTCGGTTACCGCGACGTGGGACTCAAAAAGGTTTTTGACGCGGTCGACAATCGTATTCGTCATTATTTGGCGGCACGAACCGGAGTGTGGGACGAGCTCTTTTTGTACGGTGTTAACATGGCGATTCGCCGGTCGTCGTGGCGCAAAGTGCGGGAAGAAGTTTGTCACCATCGCCGCATGCACGAAGATATGGATTTGGCGGCACACATGTCGCTCATCGGTCAGACGGTGCGGTTTGACCCTTTGATGTATGTAACGATTTCTCCGCGCCAAGCTTCGGCCGGACCGAAGGAATTTTACCGATATGTGTGGTCGAGTCCACGTGTGTACACGCGGCATGGTTTGCGTTCGCATCGCCATATGTATGTGGTCGCGGCATTTGTGTCGATGTTGTACGTAGGGATTAATCTCATGTATCGTGGCTATAACCCGCGCACGCGACGGTTTTCAATTACACAATTATGGCGATCCGAAGTCGCGAAACGTGTGAGCCCGGTTTCCGACGCAATTTAGTTTGCTTTGAGTGAGTGAGCCACTGGTGTAGTACTTTCTGGAACATGAGCTTGCGGAGCACTGCAAAAAACTTTCCAGACGTATTTTGTTTATCTCAGACATCGCAAACACAGGTTCCAGAAAGTACTACACCAGTGGCTCACCTGTAATAATTGTATAGATTAATTTAGGTTACGTTTGAGACGTATCCACCCTTGTCGGTAGGTGTTGGCTTGCATGATTGCCAGAGGCCTTTGTGTTCGGCTTGGGCATGTGATTGAGCGGCGGCAAAGTCAGCAGATTTTGTGAACGGAAAATAAGGATAATAAAAGCCGAAACCTTCTTGGATGATGGCTTGATTTACGTTGGTGCCGTCAGGTAGAAATACATAGCGGAGTAAGCGATTGTAGCGGTCGCGGTTGGTGCTTTTGGGGTCGGCCTCGAGACGCACATGATTAGTACCGATCACAGCTTTGGTGTGTGCAGCGGCAGCTTCGCCAAAACATTGCACAGGAGTATTAGGTTTATGTGTTTCGGGCGTATCAACACCGATGAACCGAACTTTTTCAACGACACCATCCATGTTAACGGCGATTGTGTCACCGTCGACGAAATGATTGACGGCGTACGTTCCCGTACTTGCTATAGGTTCGGCAGCCGTTCCGGTTTTTTGCCACCAACCAGCTTGCTGACCAACAGCTACAGCACCGGCCATAATAAGTGCGGTCACCACAGCAGTTAGTTTTTTGCGGACCCACCCCGGTAATTGTGTTCGACTCATATGTGGTGGTCGGCGAGGATTTGGCGCAGTGAGTCACCGGTAACGTCTTGGCCGTTGACGACAATGGTCGGTTCGTCGGCGTGCGGCGCCTCAAATACACTGGTGATTCGTTCAAACATGTTGTCGAGGGTTTCGTCTTTGGGGGCAAAGTGGGCACGATCTTCGTGTACGGCACGTTCTTTGGCGAGTTCGCGCTCGGTTCGCAGCCACAGTACCACAGATTGAGCACCCGTGCGCTCACAGATCTCATATTTTTCGTGACGATGTTGGTAGCGATTGAGGTTGGCGTCGTAAATGACGCTCACCCCAATTTTGAGGAGCATTTCGGTGACAAAGTCGAGCGTCCGGTATAACGTGGCGTGCTCTTCATCGCTAAAAGTCGGTTTGGCAAACATGGCAAACCGGAAATCATCGGAAGACAGACGCACGGCTCCTGTAACCTCGCTCAAAATATGAGCAGTTGTTGTCTTGCCTGCGCCCGGATAACCGAGCATCAAAAAAAGTTTCGCGGACATGCATTTAGCCTACAACGCACTGCCCCGGAAACGCAAACGGAAATTGCACATATATTAGAGGTTACGAACAGCCAGCTGCGCCATGCAAAACGTGCTGATCGCAGGTCCGGAAAATGGCGCTACCGCAGCTTCCTGGCCCAAAAGAACGCGTTCGATCTGGGGAATTGACATAGTTACGAGCTCAATATGCGTCTCGGTCCCCTCTCCTTCTTGACGGAGGGTTTCAAAAGTTTCTTCGTCAGGTAAAACTGCGCCGATTGCCAAAAATTCCGAGCTTCTTTCATCGCTGAGCTGCGGGTAAGGATGAAAGCTGGGTCCGGGCGTTACTCCCTGCCTGAGCGGGATTAATGCGCTGAAAGTAGTAATGCCGGCTTCTTCTTCGAGTTCACGTGCGGCTTGCACAGAGGGGCGAGGACCCTCGGCAAACCCGCCGGGAAAACCCAAGAACTCTTGTACGTCGGTGCCTTTCGTATCTGCAAGCGGCCGCTGTTCTCTGACAAATACAAATTCTTCTTTATCAGTGTACGGCGCAACATGAACGCAGGGGCCGACAATAAGTCCGTTGTAGGTGTAGCGTACATTTGGATTGTCATGAGGATACACGCTGACCCGGTGAACCCCAACGTGATTACTGCCGAGACTATTGCGGCCCTCGCCTTTTGGTTCGATTACCCGGCTTTGCGGGTCAACAATTAATTCTGCTCGTCGTTTCATTATAGTCCTCGATGTGAATGGGGCTGGGTAGTAATAACGCGAAGTGGTCGCGCGGGCTTGATCGCAATATGACCTGCCGCCACGGCGAATGGTTCGCCATCGGCTTCGCCATATAAAACACCCTCTTGAATATCGGTAAGTTCCCAATGACGTTCGCGGCGTTCAAGATTATGCGTTTCGGCGGGCAAGGTTCGTGTGGCGAGCCGCAACCCATTACCAAGAACCGTTCCGGTCCGCCGTTTGTCCTGCGCGGTGGTTTGTGTTGTGCTGATGGCGACTTCGGGCCGCGTCAAGGGAATGTAGGACGTTTGATATCCTGCCATGCGCGGGCCGTTCCGGACAAGCCACTGCAATACATTCTCGGAGGTCATCGGATGCTGCGGGTCATCAAGTTCGTGCAAGGTAAAAGTGGGCGAAGCCCAACTCGCCTGCAAGACAACTGCCGGTTCAAGGCACCGCTGCGCCAATCTGCCGAGTCGGCCATATTTGGCTATGAGATCTCTAAAACCAGGCTTAGCAAGTTCGATGCACGCTGCTCCGATTCCGTCGGCGCCGACACCCGCATACGACAAAACGTTTCGTGTGGCTGTTCGCGTGCCTTCGTCGCCGTCCGGCGTTTGAAACATGAATTCAAACGGACGAATCGTGTCGATGTGTGCTCGTCTATCTGCTAATAATCGGGCGGGATTCCTGAGCAATTCACGTAGGTTTAAACTGTTTGCGGTATCGCATTTGGTGCCGTCGCCGTCGAACAGTGTATTAACATCCTTTGCCGCGTCCGGCGTGTCTGGATGTTGCAAAATCTCATCCCATAAATGCGCCATTCCGTCGCCGCCTTTTACGATCATAAGCGTTTTTTTACTGATATTTCCGGCGTGTGTTTCGAGGAATTTCTCGAGCGTGTCCGCAGTTCTTGGCTCGCTTTCAAACGTAGTAACAACGGTGCCGAATCGTTCTTCCACGGCGTGAAGCTGGTGGGTTATTGTAGGAGCGTTAGGAGCCTCCGGGTTAACAAACGCCATGACTTCGGTAACGCCGAACTGCTGTTTTAAAACGTCACCAGCCATGGCTAGAAATCAATCCCCTTGTTTGCGAGGAATTTGTCGTCGAAATGATGCTTGATTTTGGTCATGTTGGTCGTGATGTCAACGAGCGGCAGTAATGTTTCCGGGAAATCACGGCCCGTTAAACACAGACTGGTCTTAGGGGAGCGTTTCTTGATCAAGTCTTGTAATTGCTTTTCGCTCAACAGTCCGTCGTGCACGGCATTGTTGATTTCGTCGCAGATAACAACTTGATAGTTACCGCTCGTCGCGGCCTTGAGTGCTTCGTTGTATGTTTCGAGCGCGGCGGCTTTGTGCTGTTCGGGCGAAACAAATTCGGCGCTTAAATCGCCGGCGTTGTAGAAGCCTTTGCCGCCCTTGTAAAAGTACAATTGGTCTTTAAAAAGCGGCATGATGTCACGGATAAACACGTGCTCGCCGACGCCCCAATATTTGATGAACTGGATAAACGCTACGTTCCAGCGATTGCCGAGTGCGCGCGCCAGCAGACCGATGCCGGCGCTGGTTTTCCCCTTGCCCTCACCGGTATAGACGATTACAACCGAATCTTTAGTCTGGTAGTCCTCAAAAGCCATAGAAGTACATTATACCGTACTATTTGCAAATCATGCTGCTAATTTTGCGCATCCGGCTGCTCCATAAACAGGATTGGAGGCACTGCTCGGTGTGGTTTACCGTCCGGCGGCTGGAGCTGGATTTTAATCGGCCATTCGAGCGAAGGCTCGGGTGCTTGCTCTACTTCGGCTTTTGCTTCTTCGGGCACGACAGGTTTGGCTGCGGGCTCTAGAGGTACCGTTATTTTAGTCACTGCTGGTCCACCCGATTGCTTGGCTGCAGGAATTGCTCCAGAAGTTTTAGGCGCAATAGGAATGTTAGCCACGGGTGGAGCGGGCTTTGGCACTGCTGGCGCCGCGGCAACGGTAGGTTGTTTGGCTGTAATAGCGGCCGCTGCCGTGCTATCGGAAGGGCGATTTTTCGCTCTTGCGACATGCGTGATGAGCGCGTCATACCATACTCGCTGTCGGTCGAGAGCCGCGCCGGATCTCTCGGCACGATCAAATACCCTGCCGATTGTAGTAACAACCGACTCGCCAGGCTCTACATAATTCTCGTCGCCATGTTCAATGACACTGCCAAAAAGCGCTAATATCTGACCAGGTTGCGTACTTTGATCGGCTGTTTTCGCGGCCTCAACCAATGCGTCATTTGTCGTATGCTGATCGAGAATGTGCCGCAGCGTGTCCGGAAACTCCGTAAGTGTTTGCACGAACAATTCAAAACGCGACCTTGCTACATCTGGCATCTCCGCGTCGTATTGTATTTCGGGTGATGTGTTGCTCATAGTCCCTCCTCCTACTGACTTCAAATATAGTCCAGCAAGGCGGTACTGTACAGAGCTACACGGCGATAAGTTTTTTGTCGCGGAGTGTGGCGTCGATTTTAGGACGATCAAAACCCACAATAATCGTTCCGTCGATGTCAATCACTGGAATGCCCATTTGATTTGATTTTTCAACGGCTTCTTGGCCGAATTTTGGCTCTTTTTCGACGTTACGTTCGGTGTATTTTACGCCTAATTTGTCGAAGTATTCTTTGGCGGCGTGACAGAACGCACACCAGTCAGCGCTATAAACAATAACTTTTTCATCCATATATTAAGTATAGCACGGATTAGCAGCCGCGGAGTGGCTCAAGCCGATCTTGCGCGCCGCCTGGTGCGTGGTCGGCGCTGAATGGATCTTGCGTGGCAAATAAATTGGCGCGCGGAACGCTGTCTGCGGCATAACCGTCGTACTCGCCGCTTTCGATGCCGAATTCGTAGCCATGCTCCTTGGTTTTACAGATAACGTCGATCTCGGTGCCGGGAGGCAGTGTTATATTGTCGCCGCTGGTTATATCGCGCGCTTTAATGGGTTTATTGTCGGGAGAAACAATAATGCCTGGAACGGTTGCGTCAGGCAGTGCGTACACTCCTTGGTAAACACAAAAAGCGATACAAAGTGCCGCCATGCCCGCGCTCGCAGCGATACGAGCGCGGCGGGTGCGAAAGATGGGCTCTAATTCAGGTCTGCTCGAAGCAGAAGCTTCTCGATCATCATCATTATTTGGATCTTCATGAGGTAATTCAAATCTCATAGCATCTCCTTTATTACGTGCTATCGGGGCGGATCACAAGCTCCGAGTTTAGCGAGCCACTCTGCCGTAGGTGTTTGTGGCGCGCCCTTCAACACTACACTATCGGGCGAGATGCTATATCTAGTATCCATGCGATAATGCTGCTCGGCCGCTAATACCTCCCCGTCTGCTTCGCGACAGCTATCGACCAGTTCAGTTCCAGCAGGGAGCGTGGCAGGACGAGTAGAATTCAGAAAAAGATGTTCAGTTGCCGGTGCGGGCGGACCGTCTTTGACTATCAGTACTGTTTCGTCATCAGGAGAGAGCGCTTCGCCCCCGACTACAATGGCAGCAGTTACTATAGCCAAAGCACCAACCGCCTCCCCGGCAATCTTCAGTGGACGGGGTATTTCGGACCATTTCGATTTTCGATTCTCGGGATTACTCATCAGACACCTCGTTAAAGTGACAATATTATAGGAATGTTCTCGATAGCGCAACAGAATTACGGCGTCCGCGTGTTGTATTGGATGGGCTGACTGCAGTCGTGAAGCCCTGCAACCCATTCGGTGGTAGGCTGCACCGGATTTTCTATGGGAGCCAATAACGCAGGATCGATTGCATAGGTGGTTTCGTGGTCATCCGTGCCAATTACTTCGGTTGCGCTTAATTGGCAGGTTACGTCGAGCGCTGTGCCGCCCGCCAGCCAAGCGGCATGCCTGCCCTGCACCGATACTTCGGCAGCTTGGGCGCCGCCTTCTTTGACGACCGCATGCACGTCGTCGATCGCACCCATAGTGAGGGCGTATATTTCAAGAGTGGTGATAACTGCGCCGCTGCCGATCAAGCCGCTCCAGCGCAGCACGCGCCAACGATCGGCGTGTGCTGTTGCTTTATCGGATTGTTCAGGGTTGGTCATCGTGTCGTTCCGTTACGCCAACTATAGGACCATGAGCGAAAAATGCAAGCTATAGCCTTAACAAAGCGGAAGACCATTAAAAGGATCATCTGGCCGACCCATGCCCGTACCGGAAGGTGGATCCACGTCTGCATGGAGTTGCAGGCGTCCGGCCTCGGCGGTTCGACCGTTATAAAGCCCCTCGTCAATGATGAATCGATAAGCTCCGCTGTCATTATTAGCGTGAAATTTATAACAAAATGCTTCTACTTTTGTGCCGCCTGCGATGTCGGCCGGCTTGTCTGTATCAATAGTAACGCGCGCAAAGGACGAACCTTCATTAGGAACGAGTGTTGCCGGAACTTTTGGTGGGTGACGATCTTCAAGATGTAGCGCAAGAAAAAAGCTGCCCACCGCCAAAAGCGCCACACCACCCGTAGTCATTCTGCGTACGCGTGGTGGAATACCATCAAAGAACATTGCGCGGAAAAGTCCCGATCTATTGGGATCTTCCGAATTATGCTGCGGATCAACAGAGTTCCAGAATCCATCCGGGTCTTTATCGTCGTCGTCGTTTGGTCCTTCCGGTGTGTACGTCATGCTGCTCCTTTTTGTAGCATTCACCTTGCCACGACCTTCACGCTTTGTCAAACCAGAACCCTGAGACGTACATTAAAACGGGCGTTGCACAACTCACCTCTGTTTGCTATAGTATAAGAAATGAAGAAAGCCGCCGCTCATCCGACGCACACTACTCCTCATGCTCAAGCTCCGTTTACTGTCGGGGCACTCGGAATGCAATTTCTCGACACTACCTGGCGCATTGCTGTACCGGTAGTATTGTTCGCTGTCCTTGGTATTATTGGTGATCGTCATGTTGGTAGCAAGCCATGGCTGACGCTGCTCGGCATGGTGCTCGGCTTTGTAATTGCGGGTTTCTTGCTCAAATTACAGATCAAAGCTGTTATGTCAAAGGAGGGTGATAAATAATGTTAACGACATTTGCGAGTAGTTCGCCTGACATTAGCATTGCACCGGAAACATTGTTTCACATTGGGCCACTGCTGATCACAAACTCACAGCTGCTCGGCGCGGTTGGAATTTTAGTACTCCTGATTGTTTTTGGCGTGGCTGCGTTTCAGATCAAGCGCAACAAACACGGCCGTTTTGCGCACGCCATCTTGTGGCTGTTCGAAAGTTTATATGACACCACTGTCGAGGTTATCGGCAATCGCCGCGTTGCGCGCAAAGTTTTGCCGCTCGCCGCAACCCTCATGTTCTTCTTCTTGATTAACAACTGGCTTGGATTATTGCCGGTCGTCGGCTCAATCACCTACCACGGCCATGAATTACTTCGCGGCGCCGCCGCCGACATGAACACGACCTTTGCACTCGCAATTGTTTCGATGACTACCGCTCAGATTTGGGCGATCAAGCGCCGCGGATTTTTCGGCAACCTTACCCGTTATTTCTCGAACCCTCTGAAAGACCCGCTGCACGCCACCGTCGGCATCCTGGAATTTATTGCTGAGTTTACCCGTACGATCGCCCTCGGGCTTCGTATTTTCGGAAACGTGTTTGGTGGTGAGGTTTTGCTCGCCGTTATCGCGTTTCTTACTAGTTATGCTGCACCGCTGGCTTTGCCGGTCTTTTACGGGCTCGAACTGTTCGTCGGCGCCGTGCAGGCATACGTTTTCTTCATGTTGACCATCGCTTTTATTTCGTTGGGCTTGCCAGATGGCGAGGAGGCGCACCAAGAGGCTGCCGCCGAATCGGTATCGGAGAAGGCATAGCCTACACCGGAGTTATGGTATAAATAAATGATAAATAAGGAGTAAATAATAATGGACATTTCCCCACTCGCATTTGGTCTGACCTATGCAATCGGTGCCGGTTTTTGTGGTATCGGCCTTGGCTTGGTTGGTTTGGGTGCTATGCAGGCTTCTGGCCGCAACCCCGAAGCTATCGGCAAGATTCGCACATTGATGATCTTGGCTATGGCCTTCATCGACGCCCTCGCCATCATCGGTTTGGTCGTTGCACTTATTATTAAATTCTTGAAATAAGGTTTAAAGGCTTTCATGCTGCACACTGCTGTAATGTTTGCGAGTTCCAGTGAGCCAGGTCTGTTTGAAGCCCTGGGCGTAAACTGGAAACTGCTGGTTGAACAAGCGATCGCCTTCCTTATTTTGGTAGGTGTACTCGCGAAGTTCGTGTATCCGACGTTGATCAAATCGATCGATGATCGTCGGAACGCTATTGAAGCCGGCCTGAAAGAGGCCAAGCAGTCCCAGGAAGCACTCGAAAAAGCCGAAGCCAAAGTGGCTGAGCTGCTCGAGCAAGCCCGCGCCGACGCCGACGAAGTCATTGCCCGTTCCCACAAAGAAGCGGCAGTAATGGTCGCCGACGCCGAAACCAGGGCCAAAACTCGCGCCGAACAAATCGTTGTCGACGCGCGTAGCCAATTGGCTGCTGAGGTTTCAAAGGCCCGACAGGAACTCAAGAACGAAACAATCAAATTGGTTGCCGCTGCCACCGAGCACGTCATTGGCGAAAAGCTGGACGAGCGGAAAGATGCCAACCTGATCAAGTCAGGCTTGGAAAAGGAGCGTAAATAATATGAACAGCAAAGTCTCGCGTCGCGTTTTAGCTCGCGTTCTCGCGGAAAAATTAGTTGCTGAGCCAACACGTACTCACCACTGGATGCAGGCTACGGCCGCGTATCTGATGAAGCACGGCTTGGCCGAAGACGCAGACTTGCTGATGAACGACGTTGCTCGGGAATTGTTCGCCCAAGACGGCCGGCTCATGGTGCATGTTGCCAGCGCCCGTCCCTTGAGCGAAACAATCCGGGCTGAGCTCAAAACGTACTTGCGCGCCGCCACCGACGCCAAGCACGTCGAAATGAGTGAATCAGTCGATCCTGCATTACTCGGTGGTTTAGTTGCGAGCACGCCAGAGGGCGAGCTCGACCTGTCGGTTAAAAGTCGGTTGCGTCAACTTGCATCGATTACAGCATCATAGGAGACAAGAATATATATGAATGATCTAAAAGTACAAGAATTATCCCAGGAGCTCCAGACCGCTATCGAGTCGTTGCGCGCTACCAAAGGTTTGGAAGAAACCGGTGTCGTAACTCGCGTTGGTGACGGCGTTGCCTGGATTTATGGCCTCCGCAGCTGTGGCTACAACGAAGTTATCGAAATTGAATCAGTTGAAGGCGCCAAAGTTACGGCGTTTGCCTTGAACTTGCTCGAAGACGAAATCGGCGCCGTGGTCCTCGGTGATGACGCCCAAATCGTAGCTGGTGCCCGCGTGAATTTGACGGGCGAAGTTTTGCAGGTTCCAATTGGTCCTGAACTCGTTGGCCGCGTTGTTGACCCACTAGGTCGTCCACTCGACGGCAAAGGCCCCATCAAAGCCAAGCAAATGGGTTTGATCGAGCGCGCTGCGCCCGGAGTTATGGCTCGTAAATCAGTCCACGAACCACTCATGACCGGTCTTATGGCGATCGACACCATGATTCCAATCGGTCGTGGTCAGCGTGAGCTTATCATTGGTGACCGCCAAACCGGTAAAACTGCAATCGCAGTCGACACCATGATTAACCAGGCCAAGCAAAAAACTGGCGTTATTAACGTGTACGTTGCCGTTGGTCAGAAATCTTCAAAGGTCGCCGCATTGGTTGAGCGTTTGAAACGCGAAGGCGTGATGGACCAAACCATCATCGTTGCCACCAGCCCTGCTGATCCAGCTCCACTACTCTACTTGGCACCTTACGCCGGTACTGCTATGGCTGAATATTTCCGCGACAACAAGCAGCACGCGTTGATCATCTATGATGACCTTTCAAAGCACGCCGTTGCTTATCGCCAGATGAGTTTGTTGCTCCGCCGCCCACCAGGACGTGAAGCCTACCCTGGTGACGTGTTCTATTTGCACTCACGCTTGCTTGAGCGCTCTGCAAAACTTTCCGATGAACTTGGCGCTGGTTCACTGACGGCTTTGCCGATCATCGAAACCCAGGCTGGTGACATCTCGGCCTACATTCCAACCAACGTGATTTCAATCACCGACGGTCAGATCTTCCTCGAGACAAACTTGTTCTACCAAGGTATTCGTCCGGCTATTTCGGTAGGACTCAGCGTGTCACGTGTTGGTAGCTCGGCCCAGACCAAAGCTGTTAAGAGCGTTGCTGGTTCCCTCAAGCTCGACCTTGCGCAGTTCCGTGAACTCGCATCATTTGCGCAGTTTAGCTCTGACCTTGACGAACAAACCAAGCAACGCATCGAGCGCGGTCAGCACTTGACCGAACTCCTGAAGCAGCGCCAATACAGCCCGCTCAGCATTGCTGACCAAGTTGTCACCCTGATGGCTGCAGTCGAAGGTGCCTTCGACAAAGTTCCGACCGAAAAAATGAAGGAAGCACAAGCTGCCTTGATCTCGGCGATCGAAAGCGAACACCACGACATCATCAAAGAGCTCAACACCGGTGCAAAACCAACCGACGAGCTCAAAAAGACTGTCTTGCATGTTGCCGAAAAAATCGCGCATTCGTTTAGCGCTAAAACTCACAGCGAGAAAAAGGTTTAGTCGATGGTTGAACGTCGCGTAGAAGCATCGGCAAAAGCACCAAAGACACTTCAGAATCTTTCGACTGAAGAGCTTATTGATGCGTGGGTTACTGCCGCTACGGAGGCTCGAGGTAGTGAGCCGGTGGACAGCGAAACCGAGATTACTCGCTACACGCTTTCGGAATTACTTGGAGGCGTTGAACGGATTCCGACATATCCTGGTGAGACCAGTGAACCGGTGGATCCCGAACACGCTGCTCGGCTCGCCGCAGTGAGTAAAGAAATCGGATGGCGGCTCGTGGAGCCTGCTGTGACACCTGTAGTCGCACCTACACCCCCTCAAGCGCCGGAAGGAACGGCCTAGTTTATGGCATCTCGACAACAGATTAAACGACGCATTGGCTCGGTCAAAAGCACCAAGCAAATTACGCGCGCCATGCAAATGGTCGCCGCAAGTAAACTGCGTCGTGCGCAAGAAGCTGTCGTAAAGCCTCGCGAATATGCACGTTTGGCTCGTGAAGTCTTAACGCGCCTCCGAAAACTGGCTGCCGATGACAGCGAATTTGGGTTATTCACCCCGCGTCCGGTCAAAAGCCGATTACTCATCGTGATTGCGAGCGATCGAACACTCGCCGGTGCGTACAACGGTAACGTCATTCGCCAAATGATTCGCGAACTGCAAAACGACCGCGCCAAGGGCATCAAAACTTCGGTTATTTGTGTTGGTCGTCAGGCGGCAAATGCCGCTGGTCGGCTTGCGGGCGTGGAAATCGAAGCGGTCTATCAAGATCTTCCTGACAAGCCCAACGCCGACATGTTGCGTCCGATTTTGAACACGGCTGTCGCGTCATTTGTCGACAAAAAAGTTGATGCCGTCGACATGATTTTCACCCAGTTTAATTCAACCGTGAGTCAGACGATCAGCGTGCAAAAAGTGTTGCCTGCCGGTTTTGACGAAGCAGAACTTTCCGACGACGCGGCGCATGCCGAAGTCGAACCGTCGGCCGAAGAGCTTTTACGATCGGCTACGTTGCGATTGCTGGAAGCGCAAATCTACCAAGCATTGCTCGACGCCACTGCTTCTGAGCACTCGATGCGCATGCTGGCCATGAAAAACGCCACCGACAACGCGAGTGACATCATCGACGACCTGACGCTCGAATATAACAACGCCCGCCAGGCTGCAATTACGCAAGAATTAGCTGAAATCACCGGTGGTGCGGAGGCGATGAAATAATGGGTAAAAAACGCGGTACATTTAAGCCGGAAGAAAGCCATTTAGCGCAGCAATCCCCTTATAATATTACCGGTCGACCTACGCAAAAAACGCGGGAGTCAGTGCCTGACCATCGGTCATTGTTTGACATTGTCGTGGAAGAAACGCAGCCTGTTTTGGAACTTGCCGCTGGCCCTGCCCGAGATATTGTCAATGAATATCTTGATGAAGCAAATGCTCGGCTCGATGCAGCAATTGCTAAAGGCGCAGACACTCAAGCTGGTCTGCGCGGTGTTATGAGGGCCTACCGTGCTCGTTTTGGTGTAGGCATGGCCGCTGATTTTAATGCGCATTTAGATGCTGCTATTGTGACCGGCCAAGACCCCGATCGTGTAGAAACATTTCGTGAGAGAGCAAGCACACTTGCTTTGGGAGCATTAGACTCTCGCGCAGAAACAGACCTTGCAGCTCTTGCAGATCACACGGCGCAAATGGAAGACTGGGAAGAGCTCTTCGGCGGCAAATTGCCTCCTGATTTCGTGGCTCGAATGGCGCTGGGCTCGCAGTTTCCACCGGATATTGACCACTTACTGCAAGAAGACGACCGACATATCGAATACGATCAACCGCGGCATCCCGATCCCGGCACCGCCGAACCTCCTACGAGCAGCACGGAGGCACCGCAATGAGCAAAAACGGTGAACATGTAATATGGCACGGCGATAATGAAGAAAACGAAACTGCGTCTCACCGGATTACCACTCCAGAGCCGCAAACCGATAACCCACCCCAAGAACAAGGAGAACAATAATGGCAACAGAACCCAAGGACAAACCAAAAATCAACACTGGACAAGTCGTCCAGGTCGTTGGTGTGGTTGTTGACGTCGAGTTCGACGGCAAGCAACTGCCCCCAATTAACTACGCACTAAAAGCCACTTTGAATGGCAAAAAATTACTACTCGAGGTCGCACAGCACCTTTCAGAGAACACCGTGCGCACTGTCGCACTTTCGAGCACCGACGGTTTAACACGTGGCGACAAAGTCGAAAACACCGGCGCACCGATTTCGGTACCAATCGGCGACTCGACCCTTGGCCGCATGTTTAACGTTATTGGTGAGCCGATTGACGGTATCGAAGGCAAAGACGACTTCAAAGTTACTGCGCCGATCCACAAAGCGCCGCCAAGCCTCGAAGAGCAAGCTGGTTCGATCGAAATCCTCGAAACTGGTATTAAAGTTATCGACCTGATTTGTCCAATCGTTAAAGGTGGTAAGGCTGGTTTGTTCGCCGGCGCCGGCGTCGGTAAAACCGTACTGATTCAGGAACTTATCAACAACATCGCCAAATTCCACAGTGGCTACTCAGTATTTGCTGGGGTTGGTGAACGTACTCGCGAAGGTAACGACCTTTATGAGGAGATGAAAGAAGCCGACGTACTCAAGAACACCAGCTTGGTGTTCGGCCAGATGAACGAACCGCCAGGAGCGCGTTTGCGCGTTGGTCTTTCGGGCTTAACGATCGCCGAAGGTTTCCGCGACCAAGGTAAGGACATTTTGTTGTTCATTGACAACATTTTCCGCTTTACGCAGGCCGGATCTGAAGTATCTGCCCTGCTTGGCCGCTTGCCATCAGCGGTGGGTTATCAGCCAAACTTGCAACAAGAAATGGGTGCACTCCAAGAGCGCATTACCTCGACCAAAAACGGTTCGATTACTTCGGTACAAGCGGTCTACGTTCCTGCCGACGACCTTACTGACCCAGCACCGGCAACTACCTTCGCCCACCTTGACACGACTATTGTGATGAGCCGTGCTTTGACCGAGATTGGTATCTACCCAGCGGTTGACCCATTGGGTTCGAACTCAACCATTCTTGACCCAGAAATTGTCGGCGAAGAGCACTACGCCGTTGCTCGCGAAGTACAACGTATTTTGCAGCGTTACAGGGACTTGCAAGATATCATCGCCATCTTGGGTATGGAAGAACTTTCCGACGAAGACAAAAAGACCGTTGCTCGCGCTCGTCGTATCCAACAGTTCTTGAGCCAACCATTCTTTGTGGCCGAGAAATTCACCAACAACCCTGGTCAATATGTTCCACTCAAGGACACGATCAAGGCTTTCCGCGAGATTCTCGACGGCAAACACGACGACAAGCCAGAATCTGCGTTCTACCTAAAGGGCGGCATTGCCGATGTTAAGGCCTAAGCATGAAGCTTGAACTTGTCACACTTGATGGCGTAAAGTTCAGTGCCGACGCGCACTCTGTAATCTTGCCGACCGCTGCCGGTGAGATTACTGTGCTGCCCCATCACGAGCCGCTCATGAGCTTGCTCGTTCCTGGCGTCATCACGATTCGCCGTAACGCAAACGACGCTGATACGCACTTAGAACACTTTGCAACGTATGGCGGTGTCGTTGAAATCACCAGCAACAGCGTGCGCGTTCTGGTTGATGAAGCCACACATGGCGATGAAATCAACGAAGCGGAAGCCCAAAAAGCCCACGACGCGGCTGTTGCGCTTCGCCAAGGCGCCAAAAATCAGGTTGAGCTCGATAAAGCGCAGGCTTTGGTTGACCGTCAAGCGGTCAGGTTGCAGGTTTCTGGTCTACGTCGTCGTCACTCGCGCCGATAGTAGGTTCTCCGGTTGCCGGCGCATTCCACAATCGTTCAAATTCGAGCGCTGTTTCAACGCTGGAGCGATTTCCTGTGCCCACGGCAAAAAGTGCTGAGGTCACTGACATTCTTGCGATAGTTCCGAAGATTTTATTATTACGGTCTCCACGATTCGCATCGGTGGTAGGCCCTTCTTGTTCAAACTGAGTGATTAAGTTTTGAATCGCTGGGCGCAGCGCAGCTACTTGTCGGTCCACTAGATCGGTGAGGTGTGGATTGTGATCTTGCAGGGTTTGAAAAGCCGCATCCGCTTCTGCAATATCAAGCACGACAGGAGCACCCTCAACTGTGGTGGGGAGCGCCAGTAATGCGGCGGTAAGGTGTTGTTTATCTGGAAAAGAATGAGACTCGGCAGTCATAACTCGTATTATTACATGTGATCTCTATCTTGCAAATCAAATTTAACCGCGGTACGCTGGAGTTTTGAAAGGATTATTATGTTGAAAACTATATCGGTAGCTAAAGTTACGGATGGTCTGGGGTTTGGGGACGGTACAATATCACGGACTGCGCTCCAGACCGTAAGTGGAAATGAGGACTTGCCCGTTATCGTGGACGCTGCTGTACATGATCTACGAATTTTGGCTCACGTTGACGCGGAAGCGCAAGACGATGGGTGTGGTGACGGTCGCGGCGTAACGACGCGCGTAGGTGCAATTTCAGCAAAAGTTAATGGAAATGTCGTGCAATTTACTCGCTCGCTTTTTCGCGCCAAAGTATTTGGCGGTGGCGCTACTATGGCTACGGCGATGCTCATTGGCTTAGGTACGTCCGCTGAAAAATCATTGACTGAAACGTTTAGCGACGCCGTCGCGCAGCTCTCTCATGCTGGCATTGATTTTGGCGCGCATACTGACGATCGTGCGCAAGCACCAAACTGCGATTGTGGCGCAATCGATAGCGCGCCCTTTATTTTAGAGGCGGCCGCGAAGTACCAAGTGCAAATTACCGGCGTAATTCTTATCTTGTTAGGACTCAATAGTAATGACGCCGCAGCCGTACAACAACTTACCAACACGCTTGCCGCTGTTTTTGACCGATTCGCCGATAAAACTGCTCATACCGAAGGCTATGAAGGTGCTGCAGTTTTGCAGATTATCATCGACGCCGGCAAAGTCGTTAAAGAACTGGCTGATGACCACCGCGAAGATTCAATCGTGCTCAATAATGTCGAAGGTTACACCGTGAACCAAGGATTTGTCCGCGAACAAACCGGTGACCGCGCGCAAGTATTCGCTGTTGATGTTTGGCGCATTAAACAGCTCGCAGCGCAACTTTACACCGACCCAGACGAGCAGCAGATTGCCCTATTGAGCGAACTCGTTTACACCCTTGCAACAGCGGCCGTACTCACAAAGGGCGATCTTGCTATCTATAGCTTGAGCGTTTAGCCTTTACAAACCGTCAGATTTATACTACGCTTGTGATAACACTAAAAATACGGAGGGTTCTCGTATGTTCTCAAGAAAAAAAGTCGCCATGATCGTCGGCGAGTTTCTAGGCACTGCTGTGCTTACACTCGTTGTGCTTTCAGTCGCTAAATCCAGTATCGGTATTCCATACTTCGTTGGTTTGGCTGCTGGTTTAACGGTAGCGGTACTCACAATGGCGCTTGGTTTGGTGAGCGGTGCACATTTCAACCCGGCAATCACCTTTGCCTTTTGGACTGCACGCAAAATTAAGACTTCAAAAATGGTTATCTACATCGCTGCGCAATTGCTCGGTGGTGCGGCTGCATACTTGCTGTACACCTACTTTGTCGGTCAGCACTGGCAAAACAGTGGTCACTACGAGGCTAAAATCCTGGTTGCTGAAGCTGTCGGTACATTTGTACTTGGATTCGGTTGGGCTGCTGCCTTGGCGCAAGGTTTCGGCAACAGCAAAGCTGCTGCAGCGATCGGTGGCTCACTGTCACTCGGTATTATCTTGGCGTCAGCTGCATCTGCTGGCTTCCTAAACCCTGCAGTTGCACTCGGTGCACGCTACTGGGGCTGGGGCACCTACGTGCTTGGTCCAGTTCTCGGTGCGGTTATCGGTGTTAACTTGTACAATTTGTTCTTTGCGACCGACCGCCAACTTGCGGCGAGCGAAGCAAAGGTTGCCAAGGTTAACAAAAAGAAATAAGTCTCATACACTTATACAAAAGAGGCCGCTTTACCGCGGCCTTTTTTATATCCGGACGAAGCAGATGTTGTTACTGATCATTTTCTTGCTCGAGCAAATCTGCCTCGAATGCTTCAACACCCGTCAGATCGGCACTATATTCTGAGATATCGGGCAAATCGAGCTGTTTCACACGCCGCCAAACAATGGCGATGAGCTGTTTGAGCATGGCGAGTTTCGCATCGTCAAACGTAATATGAAGTTCGACGATTTCGCCTTGTTCGTCAGGTTCTACGAATTCCAGGTACGCGTCGGTTACGGTGTAGCCGGCGAAGCTGTGTGAACCCTCGACCAGTAATTTATAAAAGTAGAGCTGCTGTTCATACTTATGAAGTTTGATTTCGCGCGTCCATCGCGGATGCGCGCGACCGGTTTTGTAATCCACAATGGTGATGGTTTTTTGTTCTTTGTCGATGATGAGTTTGTCGATTTTTCCACCCAAGTGCGCCTCGCCCACAAAAACTCCTTCACTACGGAAGTTGAATTCGCTACGACTCTGAGCGTCAATGGTGTGCTGTCGCTGCGCAAGATAGACGCGCAGCGCATCAACACCGCGGCCGAGCAAAAGTATAGCCTGCTGCTCGCTGAGCCGTTTGGCACGCAACCGTTGTTCAAAGGTTAATAGCACTTGTTTCTCGGTGGGCAGCTTGCCCGTCCGCTTTACGACAATATGAATCCACTCCAGTGTTTCGTGCATCGCATTACCGAATTGCACCTCTGGCCGCGGCGCTTGCGGAAAACGCAAAACCGTCTTCAAAAAGAATGCTTCCGGTCCGGCATGCACGACGTCCACGAAATCACCAATATGCGTTGCGCTGAGCTGGAATTGTTTAAGTCGCTCACTGAGTAATTGTTGGAGATCGTGACGAGTAAGCGCTTGTTCATGACGCTGCTGCCAATAAGCGGCGAGCTCGGTTGTCGGCGAGACGTCACCAACGCTCACCGCTGCAATGCGCTGCCCATGTTCAGGCATGAGTGGGCTCACGACTTCTCCGCTGTCGTCGGTAGTTTCATTGAGGTATTTGAGGCGAGACATGGTTTTGCCACCGTATGTCCGTGTGTAATTCACCAGATATAACTGGGATTTGGCGCGCGTAAGCGCAACGTAAAATAAGCGTAGTCGCTCGTCGTTGGTCGCGCCGGCATATCGAATAAATTGGAGGTTTGGCGGAATGCTGAGCCGGCTGCTTTGTCCGCGGGATTTCGTGCCCCAGGCTTCGTCGTTGGCTGCCAGCACAAACACCGCCGTATATTCCTGACCCTTAGCTTTAAAAGCTGTCAGCAATTGTACCGATTCGTCGGCTTCCTGATGCGGACTGGTGTTGAGGATTTTGAGGTCCGCAGCGCGGTGCGCTTCTGCAAATTCGACGAAATCACGCAAAGTAAGCGGTTCGTTTTCGAGTGCTTTGTAATCACGAAGCCGCGTGCGCAAGATGATGAGATTGGTGAGGAGATTCCAGAAATTTCCACCGCTCGCCGTACTGATTCCACCAAAGTAAAACACGTAAAACGGCGAGGTAAAGTTCGGCACATCAGGCTCTTGCAGATCGAGTTGTTGCGCGCCAATTAAGTAATCGAGCATGGTTTCAACGGTTTCGTTTCCGGCGAGCATACTCAGTCGAATAAAGAATAAAGCGATCGGTTTGAGCATGTCATTTTCGAGCAAAACTTCAGTCCAATTACCGCGCTGGTCGTTGGCGTTCCAGGATAATTCCCAAATCAGGCTGGTTGGTAACTCCCAAAATTCAAAGCTCAAAACTTCCGCCCACAGACTATTGGCGGTGGCGTGATCACCGCGGTGCAGCGCCAAGCAAAGTTCGCTCATCCGCAAAAGTTGAATAACGCCAGGGTCGTCCAAAATGTTTTCGCGTTTTTCGTACCGCACGGGCACATTTTTTTGGTGCAAAAACGCAACGAGCGGTTCCAAATATTTGTGCTGCGGTGCGAGCACGGCGATTTCACTTGCCGGCAGGCCTTCGTCGATAAGTTTTCGTATTTGTGCGGCGACCCAAGCAAATTGTTCGACATCGCTTTTGGCTTCGCGGCGTTCGACAGTTGCCTGTGCTGGTAATCGTTTATTTTCGGCTGAAAGCAACTTTTCGATTGCCGGGAAATGGTGATGCAATCGTTCTTCGATCTGTTCGGCAACCCCGCGTGCCACATGTAAAACGTCCCGATGCGACCGATAATTCTTGGTAAGCGGCACAAGCAGCACATCGCGATACATTTGCTGGAATTGCAGCATATGCGAATAATCTGCACCTTGAAACGCGTAAATTGCCTGGTCGTCATCGCCCACAGCGAGTACGTTTGGACGGCCTTCGTGCACCGGATTGTCGGTGAGGAGTTCTACTAAACGCAACTGTGCGCCGTTCGTGTCTTGAAATTCATCGAGCAAAATGTACAAATACTGTTCTTGGAGTGTGTAGCGCAAATCGGCATGTGTTTCGAGCGCATGCACCGCACGCAAAATCATGTCGTCGTAGTCGAATAATTTGTTTTTCTCGAGCGCCTTTAGATAGGTGGCGTAAATGTCGGCGGCGGCTTGTAATTTACGATTGGCCTTTTCGCCATCCACAATGAATGCGCCATGTTCGTCTTTGGCGAGCCAAGCGTTTTTCCATGCAGTTATCGTAGTCGTTTTGCCCGTTTCATTGAACGTTTCAAGGGCTTCCGCCAGGCTCGCAAGGAACATTTTTTTGATCGGCTCAATCTTGTGGGCGGGCATACTTCCAGATCGTGAGACCGTTTCCGCGCGGTAAGCTGCCTGCCGAGCCTGTAGTCTCGCCAGATCAGCTTCCGGCTGCACTTCGCCTGAGTCTCCCGCTCCGGAAGTATGCCCGCTGGCCCGAGATAATTTCTCAGATAACTCCTCAAAAAGAGTCACTGATTTCTTATCAACTCGTTTCATATCGGCCAAAGTTTTTCCTACAATCGGCGTGGTTTTAGTGATAAACGCGAGATTGTCCTTGGCGATCTTGCGCAGATCAGCGGGCGTTAAAAGTGCGCGCTTGGCGTCGCTCACTAAACTACGAATGTCACCTAAATAATTGTCGGCGTATTTGAGCGGATTGCTGTAGGACAAGGCTTCAACGATCGTGCGAAAAATAGCGTCTGCGCCCAGGTCGTCGATCGGCCGTGTATCGGCGAGCTCGCTAAAATAATCTGGAAACCGGCGAATGAGGTCACTACCGAACGCGTGATAGGTGCTGATCGTGACATCATATGCGGCCTGACCGATAAAATTAGCAAGCCGTTCACGCATGGTTTGCGCGCCGGATTCAGTAAAGGTCAAACATAAAATATTGGCGGCGGAGGTGTCGGTTTTGCTCAAAATATTGGCGATGCGTGTAGTCAAGAGCTGCGTTTTGCCTGTGCCTGGCCCGGCGATCACCAAAACCGGGCCTTCGATTGTGTCGACTGCCCGTTTTTGTGCGTCGTTTAGCGCCGCATATGCCCTCGAAAACTTCTGATCCATCTCTTTGTATTGTAGGCTACGATCTGTCAAAACACCATAAGTTTACAGATAAGTATTAATCTTTTATAATGTAGTGCTTATGGCCGAAAAACTTACTCCTCTTTCCGAATTTCCGCTGGGTGCGGGATTACCTGAACATATAAACCCTGAAGAATTTGGCGTTAACGAATCCTTGCTTGGCACGATCGCCTCTGTTAGTTGTTTGGGCGATGTAACGCTTGATTGGCACAGGGGTCACGCGCCACAGACAAATGACATAGGTGTAGCGGGGTTTGCGGGTGATGGCACCGCCTTTGCAGTGGCACGTGGTAAGGCTACGCCGCAGCCGCTTGGGAAATATAACTTCACTTCACCACCAAGTGATTCGTTGCCAGATATGCTGTGTGGCCATGCTCCTCGTGGTGTGCGGGTTTCTGTGGACGTACCCGAAATTCAGGACCGGTTGGGTCGGATTGGCAAGCTTCATGATAAACCGCATTGGGCCAAAATGCTCGATGGTGCGGTGGGTGAACAGTTTCGGGCCGCAAGCCGCGAACATCTTCTAAAAAGCAAAACGTCGCGATTGGAACTCATAGGAGGGGTGTCGCTCATGAATCTTGCGCTTCTCACTGAACTTTTCACCGTGCCTGTGAGCGGTTCGCCACTAGGCATCGTTGCAGAACTCACGACGGATGCTGGGACCATTACCATCGGTGTGCACAATGTTGTCAAAGCTGTTTTCGAAACTAAATATGCACTCAAGGGCGAAGGAGACGGCTTCAAAAATGTTTGTTTCTCGTTTTTCCCTGGCTATCACCTCGATCGCTACTTAGGAGTTAAAGCGCTCACTCATACCCGACGCATTATCCGCCCGATGCCTACAAAGTAGTGCCACTAAAAGTTAACTGAGGTTATTCTTGCGCACTTTTTGCCGCCCTTTTCTGCTCATACCGTGCGCCATTTTCACGAATGACTGCAATGCTGCGGGACAAGTTTTTTGATGCCACCATTTTTATATCGGGTATACCCGGAAACGCTTCAGTAATGGCGACAAGCTTTTGCTCTAGACTTTCAGGATTTGTATCAAAGACATAGCCAGCTACCCCCTTAATGCAACAAAGTGGATCGGCCGTATACTTGCTCACTACAGTGATGACATCGATAATACGCGTCGGAGATGGCCAGGAAAGTTTTTCGTCTTTCTCTACTCGGCAAGCGTATTTATAGAGCGCGTGAGAGGGATCATACCAGCCCATTTCCATTACGAAGTCTTTGCGTGCTGCCCTCGTTTTCTGCAGTATTGCGGCACGGTCAAATGCTTCACGGCCAAAAGGAGCATTTTGAATTTTCTTTGAGGCTTTCACTGCGCTGCGATTCAAGGCCTCGAAGTCAATCTCTTTGACGGATAGCGCGGCAATTTGCAGCCATGGCGAATCTGGTTTGATCTCGGGGATTGAGGGTAGCGCGCGCTGCGCCTCCCACTCTCGCATGGTAGGCATATTAAACCGCTGCAGGTGTGGATAATTTTTTACGAGTAATTCCGGATTTTTCACGGGGTCATTGCGAAAATAAGCATGGAGTACGTTTCGCCCGACTATCTGCTGACGTCCCGGTGCGTTGAGCCCGCGCAGGAAATTATTTGCTGTTTCATGCTTTCGAGATTGCGGTCGTCGAAGATCGGCCTTAAAACCGGCGATGCGACCTAGTATCTTTTGCGCTGGCCACGACGCCATTATGGAATATGGACGAATTTGGGAGGTGCTGCGTACGCCAAGTTTTTCGCCATGGTCGGCCATAGCTCGCAAACAAAAGTAACGCATTTCTGAGGAAATAGCGAGTAGTTCTGGTCGTTGTCGAATCGCATCTCGTACTGCCGGCTCATCTAATCCAAAGACACTTCCAAGACGTGTAGAGTGATTGTATGATTTTTGCAGACTTGTAAGTGAACAACCTACCATGAGCCACCTAAACCGATGTACATGGTCTGTTAGCTCCCGGTCACCATAAAGGGCGTCAATAAAGCGGATGTTTTGTACCACAGCGCCTGGTTGTAGATCGTATTTGTGACGACTTAAAATACCCCTATACCACGTGTTCATCGGATTGTCAGGTCGTGACCAGCCCATATATTTGTAGAACTGTGCTCGCTCCTGAGTAAAACGTTGTGTTTCCGAGTATGTAAGGTTGGCTGAAGGCTTAGATTGGGTACTTTCAGCGATATGATTATTCAATATTGGTATGATCTGCGCAGCTTGTTCTGGCGTTTTGTCCGGGAACAGTTTCGTGTAGAGCGCAATATCAAAATACGGCGAAAAAGTGCTGGTTTCTAATGAGGGCAAGGTTTCTGAAGGCGGCATCTCGCTACCCGGCTCCGGTTCGGCAATCTGGGTTTCGGGTACGGTATGCTCAATAGACTCAGCGCTCATTTGTCAGCGTAAACTAGTGTTGACATGTATTATTTGAGATTAGCTTTTGCGCAGATAGGACACGATTCTTCTTCCTCGAATTCGGTTGCCCATTGCTTGCCGGCGCGCCACCACGGTTCGAGATCGTGATATCCGGCAAGATCGGCAAAATTACGAAGCACATGCCCGAGCCAGCCATATATTTTTACCGGTCCCCAAAGCACCGCAGCCCAGCGCGGACCGGCTGGTGTGACATAGACTGGTTTTTTTGGTGCATAGATTTCTTGCGCTTCGCCGGTCGTTTGCCGAGCGATGTTCCCTGCTACAAACTTGGCGTCATGCAGTGCAGTTTGGGCCATGCCGCTATAGGGCGTGTCGGCGTTGTCGGCAATGACGTAAATGTTTTTCTCGGCGCTCAAGTGTTTGTCGACAACTACTTTGCCGCGTGGATTAAGGGCAAAATTGTTTTCCTTGAGAAATGGATGATTCGTCATGCCGGCTGTCCAAATAACGGTGTGGCTTTGGATTGGCTTGTTGTCGACCATGAGCGCGTCGGCGGTTTCGCCCTGTACGGTTTTACCGATATACAGTTTGATGCCCAGCCGCTTAAGCTGTCGTGCGATCGCATATGACATGCTCTCTGGCATGCGCGGAACGAGCCGCGGCGCGGCTTCAACTAAATCAATGTGAAAACTGCGACTGCGAATATGGTGCGCTCGAATAATTTTCTTGAGGTAAGCTGGCAGTGCGCCCGCGAGTTCGATGCCGGTCGGGCCGCCACCCACAATCACATAGTTTGGGTCTGGCTTTTTCGTATCGATTAATTGTTTGTGTAAATGTGCTTTGAGTTCCTGCACTTCGTGGAGAGATTTCGTGCCGTACGAATATTCTTTTAAGCCCTCGATGCCAAAATAATTCGTGACCGAACCAAGCGAAATGATCAGCTTGTCATATGGATAGCGCTGGCTATCGGTCGTAATGACTTCTTGTTTTTTGCGGTCCAAAGTAGTTGCCCGTCCTTTGACGAGCATCACGCTCTTGCCGTCAAAAATTTCCTTCAATGGAATACTTGATTGCTTGGCCGAGCCGCCGGTCGCTGTGTGAAACAGCGTAGGGTGATAACTAAAATTAACTTCATCGCTGAGTAATGTGGTGTCTAAATTGTGATGTTTGGACAGTTCGAGCGCCGCTTTTACGCCGCCAAAACCACCGCCAATAACTAATACGCGCGTCCGGTGTGTTTTGTTCATGCTTATGATTATGCCACAGATCACCCTTAAGGTGAACGTCAACTGTCTATTCATCATCTCCGTGCTCAAACACTGCGGACAAGATACCGCAAACTGCGCGCGTTGAGATGATGAATAGACAGTTGACGTTAATCAAGTGAAATAAGTTACAGCGCGTTTAATCCTATGCTATAGTATGAACTTTACTACCTAACCCAGGAGGAGAATCATGAAGAGAAATGCCGAAATTGGAACTGCCAATATTGTTGGAACGAGTCCTGTATCTGATCAAACTGATGGTAGCGCGGTTGCAACTCGAGGTGGCCGACGGTTTGCCAAGGGAGTTGCTGCTGTAGCCCTCGTTGCCGCTGGTTGTAGTGGTAACGTTGATAGAAGCGCTGCGCCAAACCCAGCTGAAGGTGCGCCTGGTACCGCTGTTACTCCATCAGGAGGGCATAGTGCTCCCGAATCTGGCGACCCCGGATATAAAGGCAAACCCGATGCATCCGATTCCACAACGAGTGCCCCGGCCGCTGCCGCTCAAACATTCACCGAAGTGCGCCAATACGACACTGTCGGCTTGCCCGATGCCTTCTGGGATTACAAAACGATGGCGGGCGCCGCGCCCCATGAGATCCCAAAGAATGCGCTTGTTGAAGTTGAGTGTACTGTGTACGACCCCGCTCAAGCTGGTAATTCCACCCAAGGCACGTATTACCACATTGCCAGTTCCGGAATTGAAGGCCTCGAAGGCTATTGGACGCCATCGAACACCTACTGGAACCAGCCAATCATTGGCGGTCAAGACCAGAATAACCTGTACGATCCGCAAGTTCCGGCTTGTGCCGGTTCGCCTGCGTTGCCGCCGATTCACGGTACACACGGCGGCTAATCGTCGACCAGATGCGACTTGCGAAAGCCGGCATAAACGCTTAAGCTTTAAGCATGGACGATTTCAAACAAAAACTCCAGAAAGCTGGCTTTGCGGGCGAGATGCTCGACGACGCCAAAACCAAGGAGTTTTACAGCCACGACGCTTCCCTGTTTGAAATCAGACCAAAACTTGTTGTAGCGCCCAAAAACTCGGCCGATGTGCAAAAGCTCATCAAGCTTGTATCGGCCGAGAAAAAACACGATAAAACCCTGTCGATCACCGCGGGTTCGGCTGGCACCGATATGGGCGGCGGGGCGGTGAACGACTCGGT
>CAZRIO010000004.1:0-69729 GCA_964600185.1 uncultured Candidatus Saccharibacteria bacterium
CTGAAGGGGATGGTTTGCTAAATCATTAGGGGGGCGCGAGCTCCCGCGAGGGTTCGAATCCCTCTCTCTCCGCCAACAAAATGAGCTCTCATCTGAGGGCTTTTTTTGTTGGCAGCATAGGGCTTTCCAATTACGTTACAATTCGTTACAATGACGCTTATGAATGGGGACAAACAGCAGCCGTCGACTCCTGGCACGCCGGCAGAGACACAAAAAGCGCCTGAACCTGCCGCAACTTGGGCATTCAAGTCAAACAACACAGCGCCGCAAGCTGCCCCGAGTACCGCTACGGTTCCTCAAGTTCCTGCCTCGCAGCCAATCGTGCACTGGACTGCTTCAGAATTCGTTGCACATCAAAAAAGTCTTGCGTGGTACGGAATTTTGGCGATCTCGACGATCGTGTCCGCTGGGCTTATTTATGTTCTCACGCGAGGCGATAAAATTACCGCGCTTGTGGTGATTGTCGCGGCACTCTTTTTTGGCTATGTCGCTGGGCGTAAACCCCGCACTTTGCAATACGAGATAAATGAATCCGGTATAACCATCGGTCGTCATTTTTATCCATACGAAACTTTTAAATCGTTTTGGGTAGAACATCAGGCTACCTTTGGTTCTGTTTCGTTCATGCCGCTTAAACGATTCATGCCTTTGCTCACGGTCTATTATTCGGCCGAAGAAGAAGAGGCTATTTTGAATGCCCTCAGTGCACACTTGCCTGTCGAGGAACCTCACCGCGATATGCTCGACCACTTCATCGATCGCATCCGTTTTTAAGAATTCTATAAAAAGTAATGCGAGGATTATCACACGCTTTTTTGCGTGCAATGTGGGATTTTTAACAGCCCCTCCTGTTGGCTAGTCGTACGATAAAAGTGCAATATTAACATAAGGAGGGATAAATGAAGAAGTACCACATTCTGACAAAACCTGCCTCTGTTGATGAGGTTCGGGAGTGGGATCTTTCCAATATTGCAAGCGAGGGCTTACTCATGTTGAAGGCCCAAAAACTACAGGCACGCCGGTGGAAAAAACTCCGCCAATTAGAAGCCTGAAACACAATTATTCACACCCCGAGCAGACAGCGCCTCCGAAGGAGTGCGCTGTTTGTTTTTTATAGGAAAGCCACGTATGCTTATAGGGCATGGAAGAATTGCAGAAGTTTATTGCGAAACATCCTATCAAGAAATTTGACCGCGACCAAGTCATACTCTGCCAAGGCGATAAGCCCACGGTTGTGTATGCAATCCGTAAAGGTTTTATTAAGGGTTACGACATAAATACTCAGGGGACTGAGCAGTTGGTTTGGTTCGGAACGCCAGGGGACATTTGTCCGAGCACCTGGCTGTTTTCATCTACAGAGACCTTGCCGCTCTTTTTTAGTTCCTTCAACCGGGTAGAAGCGCATGTTCTCGACAAGCAAGAATTGCTAGATTTTCTGGATACACATCCTAAATCGCTCATGGCGGTTTCCAAGCGGCTCGCCGTGCTTGCCACAGATCTCATTATTCGTTTGAATGCCGTAGAAAAACCCAAGGCCGAAGAGAAAATCGCCCACACGCTCGCCTTTTTTGCCGATCGCTTTGCGGAATCTAAAAAGAGCGGTGCACGACGCATTGCCCTGCCCTTCACACAGCAGGATCTCGCCAGTTTGTTGGGTCTCACGCGCGAAACCGTAGCCAAAGAGCTTAAACGACTCAAAGAAGAGCGCTACATCAGTTACAATCGCTGGCGTTTCGTGGTCTACCGCGATCGCATCGATGAACTCATTTAGACAATTCGAGGGCAACATGAAAGTTCGGTGGTCTCGGAATTGGTCCGCGACACTTTACGGCGCCACTGTTAGTCGGGGCTACTAACTATTCTTGCTCAAGAAAGCTGAGAATAGCCTTGTTAAAGGCGGGAATATCGTCAGGTTTGCGACTGGTAATGAGATTGTCGTCCACAACAACTGCCTCATCGACCCAATCACCGCCCGCGTTTACGATGTCGTCTTGAATGGTGTAGTAGCTCGTCAGTTTACGACCCTCGACTACATGAGCGGAGACCAGCAGCCACGGCGCATGGCAAATCGCCGCCACAAGTTTTCCTTCGTTTAGGAAGTCACGAACCCAATCACGTGCTTTCTCTTCCATTCGCAGCTTGTCGGTGTTAATTGCGCCTCCTGGCACTACAAGCGCGTCAAATTCGGTGGGGTCGACATCGGCCAGCGCTCGATCGGCACTGAAGACATCGCCTTTTTCAACATGCTTGAGCCCCTGCAGTGGATTAGTTGCCGATGAAACTACGGTTACTTGAGCTCCCGCGGTTTTGAGTGCCTCGAGTGGACCAGTGAATTCCGCTTGTTCAAAATTCGTGTCGACCAAAATCGCGACTCGTTTGTTTGCTGCGTTCATATTCCGCTCCTCTCTACATTTATGTTAATCGTGCTTGCCGCGTGCCAAAAATGCGCGCACGATGACAATCAAAATTACTGCTCCCAAGACGCCCACTGCAACACTATACAAATTAAATCCGGTGATACCTGCACCACCAAAAAGCTTCATAAGGAATCCACCGAGCATTGAGCCGATGATTCCCACGATGATATTCATAACAAGTCCCTGCTCTTTGTTGGTGTGCATCAGGAGCGATGCCAGCCATCCTACAATACCGCCAAATATAATCAGTCCAATAATCCCCATAGTATCTCCTGTCTTATTGTATTCGGGCTTGCCCTTGCTTTTATAGTACGCGATATAACCCCGAATGCTGTGAAAAATGTAACGCCCGCCTCTGTAATTTTAGGCTAGGGATTTTATAGCATTCAGTGCTACCATAAGCAATAGTATGATGCTTTTACGTAACAAACACCGTGAACACGACCCTGTATGGCATGTACAAATTGCAATGCTCATCGCCCTTGTGTTACAAATTGCTTTGCCGCACGACTTTGTAGTTGGTTCGCGCTATGCCGTTCCATTGGTTGAGCTTTTGTTGCTTGCAGCACTCTCGCTTACTACGCCTCGCGAGAAAATTTTCCATTCCCTTGCCCGTCGTGTGAATGCAATTTCACTGGTGGTCGTGGCTTCGCTTGCCAATATTTATTCCTTATCGGTGGTCGTCGATAAGTTATTAGCCGGAAGCCAAAGCGCTGACGGCCGCTCGCTTATCTTGGCGGCGATCAACATTTATCTGACGAACATTATTATTTTTGCTTTATGGTACTGGGAAATGGACGGCGGTGGTCCGGGTGAACGCCAGCGAATCAAAAGTTACGACCAAGATTTTCTCTTTCCGCAACATCAAAACGAAACCTATCGCCACCCTGCTTGGCGGCCGACCTTTATTGACTATCTCTATGTTTCATCGACAAATGCCATGGCCTTTAGTCCGACCGACACCATGCCACTTAGTCGACGGTCGAAGCTACTCATGCTCATACAAGCCGTAATTTCACTTATCACGATTGCGCTGGTGGCTGCACGCGCGGTTAATATTCTTGGTTAGGATGAGTTTGCAGGGCTTGATGGGCCAGATATGTCTGATAGCGGTTTCTTAGCCGCATAAGTATCTCGTTTGAACTGCCTTCGTAATTCCCGCCTTCGTGATATTGCCAACCGTAAGCATCCTTGCCGGCGGCTTTGTCGAACTGCATAGCTGTAGGCCGAACAAACATAAATTCGCCGTCGTGCACCTGGAAGAGTGAGCCTGCGGGCAGATCGACACCCTTATAACGAACCGGTTCAAGGTTGATCGCCGAGCGAGCTTCACCTTTTTGGCGGACCGCCATAACGGTGTTGCCAACAGGTTGAAGTGTGAGTGTTCGTAGGTCGGTGCCTTCGGCGTAGGCGTTCTCTACGTCCTTACAACTCATATCTTTCATGTGGACTCGGCCTTCATAGACAGGGATAGAAGAATCGGCTGCGGCTTCTGGTAATCGGCCCATGGTTTGTGATAAAAGCCCTAAAACAACCTTAGCAGGATCGCTCGTAAGGTTTTGTGTATCCATTTCGGCGAGTGTTTGGCGAACGGTGGTTTCGTCACCTTCGAATAGCCGGGCAGCACTGCGCGTGGGATCATTCACATATTTTGCAATCTCGCGCCCCAGTTCCGAATAGCTATTGCCGTAGCGTCGGTCGACGGCATCTTTCGATCCTGCAAGAAGTGCCTGTAAATGCTCGGTTGGCTGCAGTCCCTGCTGAGTCGTGGTATTGATAAATTCGGTCGCTGTTTTGCTTTGAATGAACGGTTCGGCAACGCTGCCTTCAAAACCGAATTCGAGACCAGCACGAGCTTCGTCGATTTCTACGCCAAGTCGAAACGAAGCACTGGTAAGGTCCGTAGCACCTGCCTCAAAATACATGCCGTGGTACACGCCAGGACGATCGGGAATTTCTTTCACAATCTTCGCTACCGTACCATCAGGACCGAGATATACACCATTTCCCGATTCAGTAGCGGTGGGCCACCCTTCTTCGGCGAGACGTACGGGCAGTCGATTTACTCCATTAATATAACCGTTCATAAAACGTACGCCGCGACTTATTTCGGTTTGGCCGCGAGGTTCTTTATTCATGAAATCAAATACGGTATCTTGGGTTTCTTTTTCGGCGAGACTGAACTGACGCGAAGTGACGGCACTCGTCTGTCCAGCTTCAAGCGCGGCAGTGAGTTCTTGCAAAGGAGCATTTTGCGCCGCCTCGATCTCGGCAGCTTTGGCCCGCAAAGCACCACCCGGGTCGTTAAAACGAATTTCGCGGGCGTCATGCCACTTTCCCCACTGCACTACTGGCTCATCGGCAACAAATTTTTCTTGTGCTGTCGTGCGGTCACCGGTGGCTGGAATATTTGCTTGTTCTGCTGCCTGCTCGATAACTGAAACAGCGCGACGCACATGGGGTGACGACTCGGTGCCGATGGTACTCATAAGGCTTTTAGTGTCTGGGTGAGAGGGTGAATCGGGCACAAGAAACGCCGACGCCTCTACCTCTGCTCCTTTGATGCTCGCAACGGCAGCCGTGCGGGCAGCTGTAAGCGCTTCGCTTTGCCGTTGTTGCTCGAGCGAGCCTTGCAAAGGAGTTTTTACGATTTCTGCTGGTGCTGTTATTGATTCGGACATGTTTGTTTTGACTAGGCTTCTAATATATTTATAGCACAAAAAAGCAAGAAAAGCAATTGCATGGGGTCGCTGCTTTGGCAAAATAAAAAGCCTCCGAAGAGGCTTTACTATACAATGTGGTACACCCGACAGGATTCGAACCTACGACCTTTGGCTCCGCAAGCCAACGCTCTATCCAGCTGAGCTACGGGTGCATACGACAGGAGTTATCTTACCATAGGCTAACACAAAAAGCCAGATCTTCTTGGTCTTATTCGTCACCACCTGCTGCTGTCCCAGAATCGGCCGATGCTTCGGCGCTAGACTGTGCTTCGGACGTCGTGTCATCAAGTGCAAACTGCTCTGAATAACTGATAACAGACAAAGCCTCGTCATTTGTAAGCGGCGGCAGATCGGTGAACGTGCGGTAAGCTCCCACCTCTGAAAAATCTGCCTGGTCGGGATCATACACTCGAGCTTCCCTAGTGACACCAAGGCCCTCGGTCGTATCTACGAGATTGTAAACGAGCGCCTCCTCTACGCCTTCATCGGTCTTCCTCGCAAATGTCACCGAACCTAATACCCCATCTCCTTGGCGCTCTACTGCGGGCGCGCGATCGAAGGTTAGTTGTAGGGCTCCATGCTGTTCATCACTGACGGCAAACGATCGAAAGTGACCCTCGGCGTCATTTTGCCCTTCGTCATCGAAGCCCGATTTCCTATCGACCAGCGTCGAGAAAGAGGCAAGTGTGTATTCCCACATTGCTTCTTCATGACCTTTATCGGAAAGAGTATTGGCCAAAGCTACATCTTGTGTAATCTGCTCTGCTTCGGCTACAGGAGAATAAGAGTTTGTATTCCAATCCTGAGAATACGGCAATACACGTAACGTTTCCATATGTATATATTACAATCTTTTAGTAATAAAGTCAACCATAGCGCCTTTAAGTACATCTGGTTGGCTTTACTAAAAAAGATACTGCATGCGTGCGCGACATCTGTTAAAATAGCTTGCATACGGAGAGGTGCAAGAGTGGTTGAATTGGACGGTCTCGAAAACCGTTGTGCGGGCAACCGTACCGAGGGTTCGAATCCCTCCCTCTCCGCCACGAAAAGATCTGGATTATTTCAGGTCTTTTTTGTGTTCAGAAGATCCAGAAATTGAAGGGGTTTTTGGTTCCGCTGGCTCTGATTCGTCCGATGATATCTCGGACTTGTCAGTCGTTGGAGCTGATGGCGTTTTAATGCTACTTCCCGTCCCTTCACCGACAGAATCAGATGATTTCGGCGTAAAGGTTGTGCCTGCTTGTGGAATATCCATGTTGTGACTGAGCGGATTGCTAAGTGCTTCATGTCGCTTTCGAGTGCGGCCGATGAGATGCGTCAGCAACCAGGCAAGCCCACCAACCATCACATAACTAATGCCGAATATCAACCAATTACGGCGCAAATCCGAAGCTAGTACGTTAATGACGTTCACGATTTTGCCTTGCAAGGAAGCCATGGCGGTAATTTGATTGCTTACGTTGTCGGCATAGTGATGCAACAGCCACAGCACGAGGAGTGCAAAAACGGTCGCATACAAACCGGTAGTGACGAGCGTAACGCCAACGCGGCGCACGCCAATACGCCGGCTTTTACTGAAGAAAATAACGCCCAGCGCGGTGACGACCGCAATGACCGGCAGAACATACAGTGCCATCACGTAGTTCTTGTACAGCTTTGGCACATTGCGAAGCTGCTGATACACCGGTTGTCCGTCGGCATTCTTGATGTCTTGAGATGTCAAAGCTGATTCGCTAATAATGCCGTTGCCTTCAGCCTGCTGCTCAACTGCTTGCACAAGTTTTGCGACCGAAACATTGGCCGGCCGGCAAGTGAGCGACAAAATCGCAGCGGTGCTTGTCGGGATGACCGTACCAGCAGGACAAACTGGCAGCGATTGCAGCTTAGTGGTAAGCGATTTGCTCAGATTTGTGCTAATAGTTCCCTTAATTTCGGTAAGGTCAATGGTGAAGTTAGGCGACACGGTTTTGCCCTGCATCCAGGCGTATGTGCTGTCAATGACCGTGTCGACATGATGTTCGACGGTTGATGCAGGCAGCGCATCTTGCACGGCTGCTTTCACCGTGGGATTGGTGAGTGATAACGTGTCGTCGCTTTTGCTCTGATTTTTTTCAAGGATCGCGGAGCCGGCTTCATTATAAATACCGCTCTGGCTGAGCGCCTTCTCAAGATGCGCAGGTGTTCCAAATACCAAAAACAGGCTTAACATGGTAGCGAACAAAAATATCGCGATCGAGAATAGTGAGGCGCTCAGGGTTAAACCGATTCGTCGTAGAAAATTCATATGCTTATTGTACGCTACACCTTAATAATAGTGAATCCATCTGCCTGGCTCTCTCTGGGATATGTGCTTGCGGAGAGCTTGAGGAAGGCTTCTTAGGCTCAGTTATTTATTTTTAGACATCGCAAACCCAATATCCCAGAGAGAGCCAGGCAGATGGATTCACCACTGTTTCTGGCCGTTTGTTGCTAGTTCGTTTGGCACGCGCGACACTTATTGGTATGATATGGCTATGGATGAAGCGGGGTTGGGCCAGCGCGTGCAGCAAGCACGCCAGGCAGCGGGACTGACACAGCAGGCCTTATGTCAAAAGGCTGGTTTGAGCTACTCTACGCTTACTAAAATTGAGCGGGGGGCGATCAAATCCCCTTCAATTTTCACGATTCAAACGATTAGCGCGGCGCTCGGCACCTCGCTTGATGCGCTCTTAGGCACCGCGACTACAACTGCGACGCCGACGCGCCAAACTATCCGCTCTAAAACCGGTGTGCGGTTTGTATACTTTGACATCAATGGTTGTTTGGTACGGTTTTTTCATCGTGCCTTCACGCATTTATCAGAGATAAGCGGACAGCCACCTGATCTCATCGAAAGCACATTTTGGCACTACAACGACAAGGTCTGCCGAGGTGAAATGACGGTTTCTGCCTTCAATAAAATACTCGCGAAACAGTTACAAATCGACGCTATTGATTGGCTCGACGAATATTTACAGGCAATCGAACCCATTCCCGAGACTTATGAACTCCTTCATTGGGTTGCGACGCAGTACCGTGTCGGCCTACTCACCAATATCATGCCCGATTTCGTGGATGTCATGCGCAAGCGCGGCTATTTGCCTGATGTCCCATACGACGCCATCATTGATTCTTCCAAGATTGGTTTTATCAAACCAGAGGCCAATATTTACGCCGCTGCCGAAGGTGCAGCAAAGGTTTCGCCCAATGAGATTTTGCTCATCGACGACACACGTGCAAACCTCATGGCCGCTGCAAAACGCAACTGGCATGTGATCTGGTTTGACGATTATCGCCCCAGCGAATCGGTAATACGCGTGCGTGAGGCTTTAGAGCCCGAAGAAGCTTAGTCCCGGCTTAACGTATAGCGTACCAAAGTCAAAGTACGCCTGAAATTGCCTACAGAGCTCCGAATTTTTCGATCTCTTGCGTAATACTCGCGAGTTTGTGTTCTGCGGCTTCGAGCTGTGAGCGAGTGTCGGCAACGATACGCTCTGGTGCATGTTCAGTGTAGCTCTTATTTGCAAGCCGTCCCCGGAGCTGTTTAATCGCAGTTTCTTCTTGGGCTTTCTTCTCCTGAAGCTGAGCGACATATGCTGCGGCAGTGTCGTGATCGATCTCAAGCCAGCAGTTGTAAGACGTTTGCGTGAGGCGTAAGCCCTCCCCTTCACTTGCCTCGCCCACGGTCTGAAGTTTGGTGAGGCGCTTGAGTAGCTCGGCGTTATCATCCAAGAATGGCACGTCGTGGTAGCGAAGTGTCGCGGTGTTCAGACCAAGCGTTTTTAAGATCGTTCGAACTTCGCCCACAATAGTTTTGAGTTCGTCAAAAATTTGCGCTTCGGCTTTATCGGCGCCTGTTACCTCTGGCCAGGCGGTGACGGCGAGTACGCTATCATTTTGCCAGCCCAGCGTTTGCCAGATCGTTTCCGTTACAAATGGTGCAAATGGATGCGCGATTTTGAGGATTGCTTCAAGGGCGTACGCGAGCAGGCCGTTGTTCGCTTGCGCCTTCGATGCTTCGATATACCAGTCGGCAAAATCATCCCACACGAAGTGGTACAAGCGGTCATACGCTTCAGCAAAACGGTAACTGTCCAAGTCAGAGCCGATACCTTCGACGGTTTGTTGTAATTTATGCAATATCCAGTGATCGGCTTGCGTTTTTGGCTCGGGCGTTTCGGTGCGAACCGGGTTTTCGCCGAGTTGCATCTCGATATAGCGCGCGATGTTCCAAAGCTTGTTGCAGAAGTTACGGGCGTCCTCTACCTTTCGGCGATCATAGCCGCGATTTACGGCAGGAGCGCGACTGGCAATAATTCCCATGCGCAAAGCGTCGGCGCCGTATTCGTCGATAACTTCTGGTGCGTTGATAACATTGCCAATGCTCTTGCTCATTTTTGAGCCGTCTTCGGCCATAACGTAGCCGTGAATGTAAACGGCTTTGAACGGAATCTCATCTGTTATATACAGACCGAGCATGATCATACGGCTGACCCATGGCTGCAAGATCTCGCCACCGGTTTCCATTAGGTTGAGTGGATAAAAATCATCAAAATCTTGACTTGGGTAATCAAGCGTTACATACGGCCATGAACTGCTACTGAACCAGGTGTCGAATACATCTGAATCGCGGCGGTAAGTCTTGCCGTCGATCTCAACAATTTCCTGCGTTACGCGTTCATCATAGATCCAATCTTCCGGGTCATTGACGTTTTGAAATGCAGGAATAGGAATTCCCCACGCATTCTGGCGTGAAATGTTCCAATCGCGCAAATTCTTGAGGTAAGCGATGAGCTGATCTTTTTTCGCTTCAGGATAAAAGATGATTTTGTTGGCCTCAAGCGCTGCGATAGCACGTTTGGCAAGCGGCTGCATGTCGACAAACCACTGTTCTCGGAGGAGGGGCTGAATAACCGTGCCGCACTTGTAACAGTGACCAACGTTGTGGGTAAGGTCTTCGGTTTTCTCGAGGAACCCTTGCGCCTCTAGGTCGCCAACAACGGCCTTACGCGCATCTTCGAGTTTCATGCCACCATATGCCTCGCTGATGGCGCGAGTTATAGTGCCGTCGTGCTCGATTACGGTAATCATCGGCAAGTCATGTCGTTTCCCTGCCTCGAAGTCATTAGGATCATGAGCGGGAGTGAGTTTTACGGCGCCTGTGCCAAAAGCTTGCTCGACAAAATCATCGGCAATAACCGGGATTTCACGATTGGTCAGTGGTAACTTCACCGTTTTGCCGACAAATTTGCCAAACCGCGGGTCGTCGGGGTGAACGGCGACGCCGGTGTCGCCAAGCATGGTCTCGGGACGCGTGGTCGCCACGGTAATGTCGCCACTTCCATCAGTTAGCGGGTATTTGATGTACCATAATTTGCCAGTTTCTTCTTTGTGTTCAACCTCGATATCGGCAAAAGCCGTACCGTGAAATGTACAGAAATTAACCAGGCGCTCACCACGATAGATCAAGCCTTCGTCCCACATTTTTTTGAATGTAGCGTATGCGCGCTTCACAACTTTTTCATCGAGTGTAAAAGTGTAATGTCCCCAGTCAACACTGCCCCCGAGGCTGCGGAACTGAGCTTCAAAGCCCGTACGATTTTGCGCCACGAAATTCCAGATCTGTTGATATAACTCTTCACGGCTAAAATCAAACCTGCTCTTCCCTGCTTTTGCGAGATGTTTTTCATACACGGCTTGTGTTTCAAAACCCGCATGATCTGCGCCAGGTACAAACAGGGTTTTGTCGCCCAATAAACGGTGATACCGCACAGCGATATCCTGTAATGTCATCGTCAGCGCGAAGCCGATATGCAAACTGGCGTTGGCGTTAGGTGGCGGAACGACGATACTGTACGGCTTGCCCTTCCCTTTTGGTGCAAAGGCGTTGGTTTTTTCCCAAAGTGCGTAAATATCTGTTTCGTATTCGTGTGGATTGTATGTTTTTGGTAATTTCATGGCTGATTTTTCCTTGGACGAGGATTAGCTAACCTGTCGATTATAACACCTATAGAATAGTTTTACTACGCTGGTTTACGCAGTGATTTATTGTCAAATGATGCAGCAATGCAATATCGAAGATAATTTCATCGTAACAATTCACATGAAACGTTCGCCAACGCAAACAGAGCTTTTCATGTGAAAGCCCAACTCAACAAAGTCTCAGATCGCTGATAGTAAAGGTTGCATAGCGCCTAAAGTCGCAGAGTACTGCAGCATTTGTTTTCATGGTTTTTGTTTTTGCGTGCCTAGACTAGCCCCAAATGCCTTGTCCTGTCAACGTACAGTTTACGACACGTAATTTGCAGTGTTTGAGCAGGGGCAGCAGTGTCGAAACGTTCTCGTCTGCCGATCATTTTACCTACCGGTAGTTTTAGGTGTCTAAGTTGAAAAATCAGGCCGTTTCTGTTATGCTTACAGAGATAATCTAAAACAAATATGTCAATAATTCACCTGCGCAGCAAACGATTTATATACCCTGATGCCACTCCCGAAGAAGGGCGGTTGCGGCGCTTGCTCATGGGTGCCATTTTGGAGTTTGGCGAGCCACACGACTTTGAATTAGGCGCCATGACACGTCCAATCACTCAAGATAAGGATGGCGGCTTCATGCCCAGGCCACAGGTGGGGAAGCCGCAAGGTGCGCTGGGTTATTACATGCTTCAAGAGGACGGCGACGGCTATGCAATTTTTGGCGCGCTCCGCACCACCTATGAAGAGCGAACAATCGTAGAGCCTGCACGGCTCGCGGTGCAATTCGTGACCGTACGGGGCACCGCAGTCTTCGATGTCTCAATTCCCTCGCGCTACGGAGTAAATGACAGAGATCGCGAACGATCTTACGAAGAAAAACTTGGCCCACAAGTATACATCGGTATCGTCTCAAAGGTGAAGGGCGCCAAACTCGAAGAAATTATGCTTGCATTTGCCGCCAACAAAAACACTCCTGTCGATGAGTTCAAGTCACTGTTTACTGTTATCCGCGAGCAAGGAGAGACAAAAAAACGAGTTGCGTTAAAAAACGAACACCTCAAGTTACTTGGCGATTTTATCCAAAAATATTTCGGCGATTATTCACAATTAGTTCCCGAAGAAGACGTCTCACTACCAGGGGAAATTATCCCCGAAACGCCAGCTGAAATTCCTCGCTCTCACGGCTGGGTGATGGGAATTGGCCGTGCCGCAGAAGAAGTCCGCCAATTCGACCACGACCATCCCGACCAGAAACCACAATAAGCTACATAGATAAATTCGGCGCGATCTCAAGCGACCACGGGTCGGCCTCGGGGCGTTCAAGCATTGCATGATAACAACCAAGTGTCGCAATCATCGCCCCATTATCGGTGCAAAGTTTGGGATCAGTGTATGCGATGGGCAAGGGAAGCCGTTCGGATAATTGCCGTCGTAGCTCGGGGCTAGCTGCTACTCCACCTGCAATAACCACACTCTTTGGCTGAAATTCTTCAAAGGCCAAGATCGCCTTGTCGACAACGGTCTCGATCGCCACGCGTTGGAAGCTCGCCGCAATGTCGGCCTTCTGAGCGTCATTGAGCAGCTCTGGCAGCTCATGCGATGGCAAAGTAAAGTCTTTGCCAACTTGCTCCTGCGCAAGCCGTAGGACAGCTGTTTTGAGACCTGAAAAGCTAAAGTCATATTTGCCGGCCATCCGTGCTTTCGGAAATTGAAACGCGTGTGCATTACCTTCGAGTGCTTTTTTACCTACGCTTGGGCCGCCAGGGTAGGGAAGGCCAAGAATTTTCGCAATCTTGTCGAAAGCTTCACCGATCGCGTCGTCATGCGTTTGCCCGAGTAAGGTGTAATCAAAGTGATCGCGGAATAAAACGAGCTGGCTATGGCCGCCGGAAACAATAAGTGCAAGCATTGGAAACGCCGGCTGTGCAGCGGGTAATAGGTAGCCGGGCAGGGAAGTCTCGACCAAAAAGTTCGCATACACATGGCCCTCGACATGGTTGATGGCGTACAGTGCTGTTTTCTTCGTAATTGCCAGCGTACGCGCCGCCAACACGCCAACCAGCAAACTGCCGCCCAAACCAGCGCCGAATGTAACGGCGATGGCGTCGATATCGTCCCAAGTACACTTCGCGTCAGAAAGCGCCTGCTTAATAACCGGCATGATTGACTCAATGTGACTGCGCGCGGCGATTTCGGGCACAACACCACCATATTTAATGTGAATGTCCATGCTGGTTGCCACGGCGTTGCTCAGCAATTTCTTGCCGTCTTCTACCACTGATGCCGCGGTCTCATCGCAGCTCGACTCAATGCCCAAAACTTTCATATAATCATAGTGTATCATGCGTATTTCACAACGCCATACCGGCGATTCGCAAAAAACACAAGAATGTTGCAAATGTTATTGACTTTTCGGGACGTTTGTGCTTAAATTTACATAAGCAAATAAACACACAAACAACTAACTAACAAGCGAGCACATATGGCACACAATCACCTTCCACAAGACGCAAACCCCGAAGCAGCAGAGCAAGCAGCGGCAGAGGCTCGCGGTGCTCAATTAGCCGAGGAATTACAACGCAGAGCTGCCGACAAAGATATCAAGATGACCATGCTCAACGGTGGAGAGGGTGAAAAGGGAGTTGTAGTACCAAGAGCTGAAGCAGACCAAATAATGTGGGTCGAAAGTGATCTCAACACTGGTCTTACTGAAACCCAGCGCAGCCACCTCAAGCCTGAAGCGCGAACAGCGTACGACAACTGGCTTACAGCTCGCGACACAAAAGCTGCCCGCGAAGCAGAAGTAACTGCCGGTAAAACTGCCATGGCAGATGACGCTCGCGACAAAGTCGACCAATTATTCGGGGGCGACCAAGCTCCAAAACCGCCGGAAGCGCCAACTAAAGAAGCTCCTGCAAAACCTTCTGCAGATCATCGAACCGTAGTTAAGAAACCAGCGGCTCCTCATTCTGTTGCCCCTCTCCCTGCAAAACACGGTCGTTCTACTCGCATCGGCCGCCCCAGTCCTGTAAAACGCGGATTCGACGTGGTTGAAGATGAACCTGCTAAAGAGCCACAAGGCAACGGCCATGAACTTGCACCTTTTGGTAGCGGCAAACCAGCTCCTAAAGTCGTCCAAGCCCGTCGCCGTCCTGAGCAGGCTCCTAAACCGGCTCCAAAACCGCCGGAAGCAAAAGAACCCGCACCTGCTACGCCTCCACCGCAAGCTATTCCTCGCAAACCCAAACCCGTTACCAATGTTGCCGCAGAAGGCACTGACCCCAAAACCGCGGGCGATATCATCGCCAACGCTTTCCAGGGCAAGTCAACAGAGCAAGCCGGCTCCGCCGACACTCGCCAAACCGACAAACACTCTCGTCCTGACGCCGAAACCACACAACCAGTTTCGAAGGAAGTTATCCAAGAAGCCGCTCGGCCAGAATCACGAACAACCCCTGAAGAACGAGATGTAATGATTGCCGATGAGCTTTTTAACTCTCGTCGTACCGGTAGCGAGCTCACTGAAACACAGAGGATTGCTGTCGAGTTGCACACTGATCGTTTGCTTGCCGCTCGTGGTATCCCCGCAGACCAAATAGCAAGGAAAAAAAACGAACTGTATATACAGGGCCTCAACCAACACGCACCTGAAGTTGCAGCTCGCTTTGCAACAATGGGCCCAGGTAATTCACTCGAAGATAATAACCAAATCGCTGCAGAGGTATCGCGATTCTTCGACGATGCAGGTGTTCCACGAGGAGAACGACAGGATGCCCAGCTAAGACTCCTTAGGGAAGGTCGTCAAATCTTGGAAGCCCGAAGGGGTGAAGCGGCTCCAGCACCTACGCCAGCCGAACCAGAAATTACTCCTTCAAGCCTCGAGCCACTTCTTCCTAATAAGCCTAAGGTACGTGAACTTGGTTTCGCCGTTGCCGAAGCTGCAACATCTCAAGATCCTCGACGTCTCGCCGAAGTAGGGAAGCAGATTGACGCCTACGTTAGAGAACGGGGTCTTCAGGGTGATGACGCAGAACGAGCAAGAATGGAACTCGTTGATAAGGGTGAGTTATTATTCGTTGCCGCCCAACAAGCTGAGGCTCTTGCGGACGGTGAACAAGGCAAATTTAAAGCTGCGCAAGACGCTATTATCAGAGGTCTTAAAAACCAATATCCGGGCGAGACACCTGATCAACTTCAGGAGCGCGCAAATATGCTTCTTGCCGAATCAGTTGTTGCACGCAAAGACGCACATGATACTGAATTTACCGCCTTAGCTGCTCGAGCCATGACTGAACCGGCTGGATCTGAAGAGCGCAAAGCACTCATGGACCAGATGAACGCTGTTCTGGCTCGCCAAGAGTCTGACCTCAGCGGTCCACAACGAGCCGTCCGCGTAGCAGAGGCACTCCAAACTCCTCGAGTAACAGGTGAAACTGGCGCTGATCCTGCAAACGAAGCACTTCAAAGCCGGACAACCGAGCTCGCCCGTCGCCTCGCCGACGCTAAGACCGCCAAGGAAATAACAGACGCCCGCCAAGCACTGAAGCAACATCTATTAGAGAATGACCCGAATGTTCCTCCGGACCAGGTTGATTTTGCCGCTAATGCGCTTGAAGCGAATTACCTCCAAGAAGCTAATCTTGCCGATCGAGCAAACACCGGTCCAGATGTTTTTGGGGCTCGCCGAGAACTCCTCGACTATATTGGCCGGAGAGGTAATCTCACTCCCGAGCAAGTAACCGCTGAGTACAATGAGCAGTTGGATCGAGCGCGAGCACGGGGCGAAGCTACCCGAGCATCTCTTCTTAACGACAGCCCTCGCACAGATCCAGAAACTGCAGCGAAGCTCCAAGCCAGTCATGAACGACGTCAAGGAGAACAGGATCATTACCGCCATGGCGACCATGAAGCTGTAGTTGGTACTGCCAGTGAAGTTGCCGCCCGCTTAGTGCAAATCGATCCCGAAACAGATGCATATGAATATGGCCGTACGCGCGGCGTCCTAAGGGATGCCATCCGACGTGAAAATCCCGACCTTACTGAGCGAGACGTTCAAAACTATGAAGTCGCCGCTCTCGCCGATCGTGCCCTCGCGCACTACAATGGTTCAGATGTTGAGAGCCAGGAAGCGCGTATGCGGCTCCATGACTTTATTGCCCAAGACACAGATCTTACTCCGCAAGAAGTATCGAGACAGTTTGATTACCAACTACGGGTTGCCTCTGCTCGCGCCCAAGCCGCTCAGAACGAAGCTGGATACGGCCGCGAACAAGCTCCCGCATCCGACCGCCTAACAACAGTCCGCGAAGAATTGCGTCAAAACGGAGAAGATCACAACCGACTAAACTATGGCGAACCGGGTACGGCCGAAGGGCTTGCAAACCTTTTAACAACCGTTGATCCTAGCAAGAATCGTGCCGAATATGAGGACACGGTTCAGGCTGTACGCCTAGCCGTTGCTCACCAGAACCCTGATATGAATCAGGCTGAATTTAATCAAACAGTCGACCAAATTATTAATAACGCTCAACAAGCAGCGCTATTAGCCGATAGGGCTTACCAATACGATGAGCGCAGTGCGCAGGCAAGTCAGGCACGCAAGCAACTCATGGATTTCCTTCGAGGAAATAATCCCGATTTAACCGATGAACAGCTCAATAGTATTTACTCCGGTGCGATGTATTTGGCCGATCAACGCGACAAGAGACGAGCATGGGAAGCAGCACAAGCTGCGAGTGAGGGATTTGAACCTGGCTCTGGCCCTGGTCCTGACGATGGCGCAGGTGGTGGTGAAACTCCTCCCCCTCCTGGTAATGCGCGACCTCGCCGACGACTTAGTCCTGTAGAACAGGGCACCCTTGAAGGTGAAGGCAATTTCGATGAATTCGAAGCCGAGTTCGCCGACGACACCGAGGAAAATGGTGAAGAAGAGCGCCGTAGTAGCGACCTCGACTCTGACGGACGCTACAAAAACTACGATCGTTTAGTTAAGGGCATGGAAAAATACAACAGAAAGCGAGCCGACGGCAAAGAAATGAGCGTAAGTGATCGCATGAAACTTATGCGCGACCTCGAACGCTATCGAAACTCAGGTGCAGCCAGCCCTGAAATGGCGGCTGATGCCGACGAAGCCTTTGGTAGGATTTTCGACTCCCTCGACAAAAAAGATCGCGACAAATACTTTGAGCAATACTACGGTAAGCTCGAAAAGGATGTTAATCCCGAAGGTAACTTCTTTAAACGCGCCGGAAAAGCTATTTGGCACGCGCCGCTTACTAAAGAAGAACGCGCAATTCTTAAACAGCGCAAAGAACGTGGTATTGACGCCAACGGTAACTGGAAAGACGAGCCACTTTACGAAGGCTTAAACCAGGAACCTTTCGTCGGTGGTAATGATAACTTGACCGTTCCGTTGCCAGAGAAGATGAATAAACGAGTCGATAAATTGCTTGAAGACACCGCTTGGGTTGAAAGCATGGCCGATGTACCGGCAGATATTCGTGCCCAGATTGCTGAGCTCCGCCATGAGTTGGATGTAAATCGTGACGAATACGAAACATTTAACATCTTTAACCCGGCCAAGCGAAAAGTTCCAGCTGGTATCGGAACGCAAATTAGAACACTTGCTCAGGAAGCCAATAGGGAAGTTCGCGCCCGACGTGCCGGAAGGACTCCACGTGCTCCTGCACCACAAGTCCGCCCCGGCCCGCAAGGTCCGGCCAGCCGGTTCCGTCCAGGCGCCCCAGGCGCTCCGGTCCCAGGACCGCGTACGCCGCGACCTGGCCCACGTCGATAAACTCGACAAGGATTAGCAACAACCGACTCCCGAAATGGAGTCGGTTTGTTTATTCCGGGGGAGCTCGTATACTTGAAACATGAATGCAAGAACTCTGGTAAAAAAAGTGGTTCCGCGCGATCTATTTCGCCGCGTCGAACCCGTCGGTCACTTGGCCGAAGCTGTTTTATTAAACGTGGCGCACAAGTTTCCGGCGCACGGTTTAACGGTGATTGGTGTCACGGGGACGAACGGTAAAACGTCGACCGCGTTTTTGATTCACCGCATGTTGCACGAGGCGGGCTACAAAGTCGGGCTGATGACGACCGTGGCAAACGGCGTTGGGCTGGATATCAAACCGCAGATTTCACACATGACAACTTCGTCGGTGCCAGTCTTGCACAAGCGCATCACCGAATTTAAAGCCAAGGGCATGGAGTATTTGGTGCTCGAGACCACCAGCCACGCATTGGCGCAGCACCGTGTGTTTGGCGTGCCTTATAGCATTGCAGTAATGACAAATCTTACGCACGAACATCTGGATTATCATGGCACGTTTGAACGGTATCGCGCGGCAAAGGTTAGATTGTTCAAGCTGGCGAATCGTAATCGAAAAGGATTGCGCGCGGGGATTTCCAACGCCGACGATCCGAATGGCGAATACTTTGCGCGCGAAGTTAAAAACGCGACGCGGTACGGCATCGAAAACGGTGACTTACGTGCCACCGACGTCAAGTTGGCGCCATCGGGCGTTTCGTTTACGGCACGGGCTGGTGAAGACGAATATCACATTCGTTGTAACTTGCCCGGCAAGTTTAATGTATACAATTCGCTGGCCGCGGTAGGTGTTGGCCGGGCGATGGGGCTCACACGTGAGCAGATCGAGAAGGGCATTGCAGCGCTTGACGGTGTTGCCGGTCGCATGACGCGCATCGACGAAGGTCAAGATTTTGATGTGATCGTCGATTACGCCCACACACCGGACAGCTACGAGCAATTACTCGCTGATATCAAACCGGTGGTGAAGGGCAAACTTATGGTGCTGTTTGGTTCAGCTGGCCGCCGCGACGAAGAAAAACGCGCCGTACAGGGTGAGATCGCTGGAAAATTTGCCGATGAGGTAATCGTGACCGAAGAAGACGACCGCGACATGGACGGACAAGCGATTATGGAACAGATCGCCGCCGGTGCTGAAAAATCGGGCAAAAAGCAGGGTAAAGATTTGTTTTTGGTGCACGATCGCCCGGACGCAATTCAATTTGTGGTAGATCGCGCACGTAAAGGTGACACCGTATTGTTGCTCGGCAAAGGCCACGAAAAAGACATTTTGCGTAATGGTCCGCGCGCAGCTGAACTTCGCCATTTACAGCAGGACGATGCCAACCCCGACCGCGTCGTTAAGATTGAGTGGGACGAGATCGTTGCTGCGCGAGCAGCACTGAAAAAGCGACGCAAAAGCTAGATTGAACCCAGAAGAATGATACGCTTGTCCGTGCTCAAACACTGCGGATGGAGTACCGCAAACTGCGCGCGTTGACAAGACGTATCATTCTTCTGGCCGTGCTAATAAGTCCTCGGTGTTCTTAATCTTCTACTCGTTGTCTAGCGTGAGCGTCGTGCAGCGGATAAATCCGCCGCCTTTTAGGAGTTCGCTTACCTCTGGACTTACGACTGTAAGGCCGTGGGCTTCGATGGCGGCTTTGAACTGGGGCGCATTGCCGCTCATGATAACCGTTTCACCGGTGGAAATAAGGTTGCAGGCAAAGGCTTCTTTGGCTTCGGCGAGGGAAACTTCGATTTTTTCAACGCTGTCGAAGGCGCGGAGTTTGGCTTGACTCTCAGGGGTGAAAGCTTCCGGGCACCAGGCGATGAGGCCACGTTGATTTTCGGCCGGCCCGCGCAGAATTGAAAGTGCTAGGTCAATGTCATAGAAAAAGCTGTCGGGCCAGCCAGAGCTTTGGTTGGTAACTGGCACGCCTTCGTCGTCGAGTTGCGGGATGGTTTGCAGTTGGATGCGTTTGTAGCCAAGCGTTCTGGCAGCGAAAGCTTGGGCTTCGATATCACTTCGGTAGACGCTGCCGCAAAAGAGGTAATTGCCGCAGGGCAGGGCGTCGCCTTGGCCACTAAATCGCAAGCCTTCGGGCACATGGACGATGGTTTTGCCGAGGTCGCGGAGTGCTTTTTCGGCGGCCGGTTCTTCGGCTTGTCGTGCGTTCGGTAAATGAGCTAATACGGCGGTGTCGCCTCGGACGAGCGCCCAGTTGGCGGTATAAACGCCATCTTGGCAATCGGTGGGCGGGATAATCTGTTTAACGGTGATGCCCGCAGCTTGCAAGGTGCTGCGAATGCCGTCGTGTTCGTGCTGTGCCTGCGCACGATTTACCGGAACTCGATCGTCCATATAAGGGTTAATAGGGCTGGCGTCGTCGAAAAATTGAGCACCGGACATCAGGACGGTGCGGTTGATTGCATAGTTCATAGTTATTTCATTATACGCCTTGCGCAAGGGCAGGAGTGGTATCGATGATACCTATGTCAACGCGCGCAGTTTGCGGTATTTTATCCGCAGTGTTTGAGCACGGACATAGGTATCATCGATACCACTCGACCCACCAGAACGTTGACTTTTAAGCAAAAATGTGCAAATATATATAAGTACGATCTAACAAAAAATAAAAGCAAAAATATGTCGGAAACACTGACGCACTCATCTGAACCAATGCCACAAAGCTCTATGCTACAGCCAGAGCTTCAGTCTGTTGTGCCGCAGATCAGTCCAGAACAACTGGCCGAGAACACGGCAAACCGCGAAGCGAACGTTAAAGAGTTGCTTGGCATGGACTACGATTACGCTAGAGAGAGCGGCTTAGTCGATATGTTTTATTATGATCCGGTGACGGGTGAGGACGGACTGACGCATACCCTGGGCGGCAACTTACGCACCAAAGCCAATGGGATGGTTGAGCCGCTTGGGTTTCATCACGAACCTTCTGGTGAAATGATGTGGCCGCACACGACGGACTCTGTAACCGGTGAGGCACAGCCTTCGACTCGAGTACAACGTGGTCACCTGGAATCACTCAATAATAAAGAGCGCGCCCGCTTTAAGGAACATCCACTTGAACCGTATCGTGCCCAAGTGGCAATCGGTGGTTTGACTAAATATGCGCCTTATCGCGAAAATGGTGAGACAGTATATGCGCCGGCTCGCAGCTCGATGTTTCCCAAAGAGTATGATGTTTTACCGGTGTTACAATCGATTCGTACGGCTATGAATGATCCGGAACGCACGGTAGAGCCAAGCGTAAATGATGAAGGCACCCCTGTTACAGTAGTTCAAGGAAACGCCAAACTTATTGACGGAAAAACTGACATGCCTGTTAGAATGGTGCTTGATGCTGAAACCGGAAAGATCAGGACTGCAATTCCGATGATTAAAAATCGTCCCGGCTACATGAAATTAACACCGGAACAAGCGGCTGCAGTACCGTTTGACCCAACATCATACGAAAGTGGTAGGAGATAGTCGTGGAAGAAGTTAAACCAGAAGTCGTTGAAAGAATATTTGCCGAGCAAGTTATGCCGCGTATGGAGCTCGGTGGTTTTCCGATTGATCAAGCCCTCACCGCGGCTCAGTATGAGCAGACACAAGGGGCGGAAGGCCTTATGTTCACCATGAACCGCGAAGATACCTCCACAGGTGCACAGCTTGAACGGCTTGATATGAGAATCCGTGGCGACGAAATCGTTTTTAGCCTGGGGCAACACACAGGGCCATTTGAAATTACCGTCGGGGCGGTGCAAGGTATCCTGGAAGAACGTAACAAGAATCGTTCATAGGCTTGACGCAGCCGGGCAGTTCGCTCTATATTACAATTTGTTATAAACTAGCACTAAGAACCTTCGAGTGCTAATTGAATCATAACGAAAAGGAGCTTCCTATGAGCGTACAGCTTGAGCCAAGCGCAGACTATGTCGTCGCGCAGCCCGAAAAGGCAGCAACAAAGACTAAAAGTGGCTTTTATATTCCCGAAAGTGCCCAAGAAAAACCCCAGGCAGCGGTGATTATCGCTGTGGGCAAAAATGTGGCTGATTACAAAGTGGGCGACCGCATTTTGTACAAGAGTTTTAGTAGCAATGAATACAAACTCGATGGTGAGGCATTTATAATCGTTAAATCCGAAGACATTCTAGCGACAGTTAAATAGGAGGACCTTGATGGCAAAAAAAGTATTTTATGACGATGAGGCGCGGAAGCGCTTGTTGGCCGGTGCTGAAATTTTATATAACGCAGTAAAGACGACGATGGGACCGAAGGGTCGTAACGTGGTTATTAGCAAAGACTTTGGTGCGCCAACCGTAACGCACGATGGTGTGACGGTTGCCAAAGGTATTGATCTTCCAGAAGAAGACGACGAGACATTGGGCTACAAAGTGGGTGCTGAACTTATCAAAGAAGCAGCAACCAAAATGAACGACATCGCTGGTGACGGTACAACCACTGTAACGGTATTGACGTACCACATTTTGAATGAGGCGAACAAGCTGATCGCCGCCGGTCACAACCCAATGCTGCTTCGAAAGGGCCTGGATGCTGCAGCCCGTGAGGTGCTTGTCAAACTCGATGAAGTCCGTGAAGACATTCGTGGTAAAAAGAGTCGCGTTGCCGAAGTTGCGACTATCTCGGCTGGCGACCGCAGGATTGGTGATTTGATTGCGGAAGTAATTGAGGAAGTCGGTCGTGACGGTGTGGTGACGGTTGAGGAAGGGCAGGGACTTAGCCTCGAAAAAGAAGTTGTCGCTGGCTTTAATATTGATCGTGGTTTTGTGAGCGCATACATGGTGACCGATCCGGCACGCATGGAAGCGGCCTACACGAAACCGGCCATTGTCATTACTGACAAAAAAATTAGTTCAATCCAGGAATTTTTGCCGGTGCTTGAGTTGCTGGCACAGGCAGGGAAGAAAGATTTAGTACTCATTGCCGAAGAAGTTGAAGGCGAAGCGCTGACAACTTTGGTTTTGAACCGCCTGAAGGGTGTATTTAACACGGTTGCGATCAAAGCACCGTCATATGGTGACCGCCGTAAAGATGTACTCGACGATATTGCTATTTTGACCGGTGCGACGGTTATTAGTGAAGAGCGTGGATATACATTTGAAAACGTAACGCTCGAAATGATCGGCTCTGCCCGCAAAGTGATTGTCACCAAGGACAGCACGACCATTATTGAAGGTGCAGGGGCGCCTGCCGAAATCAATGCCCGTGTTGATCAAATCGCCATGCAGGCTGATCAAGCTGGCACGGAATATGATCGCGAAGAGTTCGAAAAACGTCGCGGCGCATTGAGCGGCAAAGTTGCTGTCATTAAAGTGGGCGGCGCAACCGAAGCACAGATTGAAGAAGAGAAATACCGCGTCGAAGATGCAGTGCACGCTGTAAAGGCGGCATTGGCTGAAGGAATCGTACCTGGTGGCGGTGTCACATTAGTGAACCTTGCAAGTACGGTTAAAGCCGAAGGTACTGATTCGATCGCTGCCGGTGCGCAGATCATGAAAAAGGCCATGGAGCAGCCGTTCCGAATTATTGTCGGAAATGCAGGCTTAAACGCTGATGAGTGGTTGCCACAAATTCGTGGCGGCAAGCCGGGCATTGGTGTTGATGTGAGCGGGGAAGCAAAACTCGTTGTTCTCAAGGACGCGGGGGTTGTTGATCCAGTTGCTGTTACCAAGCGAGCGATCCAAAGTGCTGCATCAATCGCGGGCACTACTATAACGATGGGTGCGCTCGTGGCCGAAATTCCCCAAAAGAAAGAAGCTGCTGCGCCATCCATGCCTGACATGTCAGGCATGGGCATGATGTAGTCTCGGCGAAGGGCGTCTCGCCCTTACTGAGAAACCGGTCTTGTGTATAAAAAAGAGCCAGTTTTAACTGACTCTTTTAACTGCTGGCTTATTCCTAGTCTTGGTGTGCGTGTGTGAAGTAGTTGATCTCATTCACGACATCGAGCAACGCCTGGGCCTTTGTCTTTTCATCTGGAATTGCTTGCGCGGCGTCATATGCATCCTTAATGAAGGTGTCATTGTCGGACGCTTGGATCATCATCATGAGCGTGCGGAATTTTTCTTCCGGTGATTGGTCGAGGTGACCAACGAGTGGACGCAACTCTTGGAGCGCTTGCTGTTTAAGCTGAAGAAGCTCAGGACTTACACCGGTGGATGGTGTTGCCGCAGGTGCAGCGCTTGGAGTAGGCGTAGCATCAGTCGCACTGTCATCACCGCCCATATCATTGTTACTAGGTGCGGCTGGCTGTACAGTGTCAGGCATCACATATTCCTGCTGCTGTGTGTTATCGTCAGTGGTGACGGCTGGCGCGCCTTGTGTCTGATCAGTTAATGCGCCGTCTGGCGTCGGTGCGTCGGTTTGTTGCTGTTGTGAATCGTCGTGCCCAAACATAGTTCCCCCTCATTTCTCACATAAACTATACTATAATATACACCCATAATACCATAAGGAGTTTGATCTTATGATTGATGATTTGAAATATATCCATGAAAAAGACGTCGTGGATACGCTTGGCCTCGCTGCCCGCCAGTGGAAGCAGCTCCTCGAGAAGTTCACCCCAACGATCACGCCGCAATTTGGACAGATTGATAACGTGGTTTTCGCCGGAATGGGCGGTTCAGCGCTCGCTGCTGAGATCGTAAAAGACGGACTTACGGTGCCATTCCAGATCGTGCGAAATTACGATATTCCGGCATATGTTGGCAAAAATACACTATTTTTTGCATCAAGTTATTCAGGAAATACCGAGGAAACAATTGAAGCATTGGCGCAAGCCGAAGCCAAAGGTGCGCAGATCGTCGTAATTGCTGCGGGCGGAAAATTACAGCAACTCGCTGCCGAGAAAAATTTACCTTTTTATCTGTTACCAACAGTCGACCAGCCGCGATATGCCGTGTTTTATAGCTTCAAAGCCACGCTTACCATTTTGGCGGCAGCCGACTTGATGCAAATGGACGAAATCGATGCACAGTTACAAGATGCAGCGAAATTCTTGGAGGAATCGGTAAAACTGTGGGCGGCAGAAGTGCCGACCGATCAAAACCCTGCAAAGCAACTCGCGCAAGAACTAATGGGCAAGTCAGTAGTCGTATATGCCGGTCCAAAGATGTGGCCAGCCGCGTATAAGTGGAAAATTAGTTGTAACGAGAACGCCAAGCAAATTGCTTGGACGAACCAGATCCCGGAATTCAACCACAACGAATTCATCGGTTGGAGTAAACAACCGACCGACAAACCGTACGCGGTGATCGATCTTCGCAGCAATCTCGAACACCCACGCGTACAAAAACGGTTCGAAGTAACCGCACGACTACTTTCGGGTATGCGCCCGGAACCGCACGTCGTCGAAATCCAAGGCGATACGCCCGCCAAGCAGATGCTGTGGGCGATTACCTACGGTGACTTCGTAACACTTTACTTGGCATTACTGAACGGTCTTAATCCGGCGCCGGTTGATCTGGTGGAACGCTTTAAAAAAGCGCTCGACGAATAGGTAATTCTTGGCTGCACTTCGTACACAAGAGTTCGGTAGTCCGGCAGTTCGAGGACAAGTACAGTAGTACTTAACTTCCTTACAATATAAAAACGCTCCATCTGGGGCGTTTTTATTGCGTGCCCAAATGATTGTAGGATAGAATAGCTGTGACATTAACGGGGGGGTACCATGGCGAATTCTGAATCTGGAGGCACTTATCCTAGTTCCGCCAATACTGGTATGTTCGGACGTATGACGATGTGGGATACGGGCGCAGAAACTGCCGAACAGCACAAAAAAGCGAGGCGGTTGCTTGCCGAAGCGATTGACGATCGTGATCATGCGGCGGCATATAATCTATCATTTGCAGTGCAATCAACACGACGCCTCCATCCGATTCGGGGTATTAATGGCGTGCTCGGCATGCGAAACGTGGAGGTTATGGATTTGCCAAAAGCCACGCAAATGTCATCGCCGTTGCATCCGGAGTTTCCAGAGTATGTAGGTCGGAAGGTAGCAGACCGAATTGCCCTGCACGAGCGACGCTTTGCGGCAATGTACCCTGAGTCGCCAATGTCGACGCTCGTACGGGAATTCGATGAATTCACTCGGACTACGTACCTCCAACCCGCCGAGGATGGTAAAAAATTGCCACAAGGCAGTGAGGCCGCCGAAATTGCTGCCGGTCTTGCTGGAACATACATTCGAGAACCGGCTTTGAACGAAACAGGTCAGCGCGGTTTTGTCGCCTATGTGCCAGGGGGTGTCACCTTCGGTTGGGTCGACAAAAGCTTAGAAGATAATTTGCTTGAGGCGGGGTATGCTATGACACCGCCAGCAGTGAGCCCATTCGTTCCCGAACGTGAGCTTAATATTTACGGTGGACAGCCTGACTTTCTCGCTAAGCAATTGCGGACCGCCCACCAAGAAACGGTTGCGACCTGGATTGGTTCCGCCATCATGCAACATCCCCAGGAGTAAGTCTTCAGGTATATCTCAGCCATATGTCATACAATAGAAGTATGAAAATTTTGGTTGTCGAAGACGAAGTGAAGATTGCGAATAGTTTAGAGAAAGGTTTGCTCGCCGAAGGCTACGTCGTGGACGTGGCAAATGATGGCGATGTGGCTGAAGCGTTAAGCGAGGCGAACAGTTACGATTTGGTGCTGCTTGACTGGATGATTCCCGGCGAACATGACGGACCGGGACTGGTAAAACTGTGGCGCGAACAAGATAGCCAAGTGCCGATTTTGATGCTTACCGCACGAACCACGATCGGCGATCGCGTGGCTGGTTTGGACGCCGGCGCCGATGATTACCTGGCAAAGCCGTTTTCGTTCGATGAATTGCTGGCGCGTGTGCGTGCATTGCTACGCCGACCGAAAGCACACGGCGGCAACGCGTTGAGCGCTGCGGGTATCACCCTCGACGTGATTGCAAAAACGGTCACGAAGAACGAAGAACCCGTACATGTCACCGCCAAAGAGTTCCAGTTGCTCGAATATCTGCTGCGTCACAAGGGCGAGGTAGTCAGCAAAGACCAATTGCTCGATCACGTTTGGGCGGACGATGAGCGCGTCCAACACAACACGGTTGAAACGTTCATTGCCAATTTGCGCAAAAAAATTGGACCGGATGACGAAGTTATTCAAACTGTCCGTGGCTACGGATACAAAATAGAATAAGCAGGAAAGTGCATGTCAGTTACCGCCAAAAAACACGGAATTTTCCACTCAGCCCGAGTGAAGTTGACGTTTTTCTATCTGGTGACGATTATGTTTTTGAGTTTGAGTGCATCGGCGGCGGTGCGTGTGTTTGCCGAGCAGGAATATGATCGCTCGAACGACGCCCAAAAGAGTGAAGTGAGCCACATCGCCAAACTGTATTTGTTTTCAAAAAAGCAGCCGCATCCACCGGAGACGCTGTTTGGCAACGTGCAGGATGACCAGGCGGCAATCGTTCGGCAACACCTCAATCAAGACCTCGTTATTATCAATTTATCGGTGTTATTGGTGGGCGGCGTGGTGAGTTATTGGTATGCCGGACGCACCTTGCGGCCAATCGAAGAAGCTCACGACGCCCAAAAACGGTTCGCCGCCGACGCGAGCCACGAACTGCGGACGCCACTCACCAATATGCAGATCGAAAACGACGTTTTCTTACGGCAAAAACACTTTACCGAAGATGAGGCAAGAGCCCAGATCGCGAGTAACCTCGAGGAAGTGCAGCGGCTGGAAAACTTATCGCGGAACTTACTTGCTTTGACGCAATATGGCCAAGTGGCGCTGAAACCCGGTAAGCACGCCGTGACTAAAATTGTAAAAACGGCCGTTGGTCACACCCAGAAAACCGCCGATACCAAACACGTCACGTTCAAGCAGGATCTCAAGAAATCTGATGTGTTTGGGCACGATGAAAGCTTGGTGCAATTGCTCGAAATTTTGCTCGATAACGCGATTAAATATGGGCCTGAAAATGGCGTGGTAACGGTGACGGGACTGGTACGCGACCATCATTATGCGTTACAAATTGCCGACACCGGACCGGGCATTTTACCCACCGATTTACCGCATATTTTTGACCGTTTGTACCGCGGCGATAAGGCCCGCAGCAGTCATGTTGGCGGCTATGGCTTAGGTTTGGCGCTCGCCAAGCAAATCGCCGAAGCAAACCAGGTAGCGATTCGGGTCGAAAGTACGCCAGGCAAGGGGTCGGTCTTTGAAGTCCAATTCCCGCTTAGCAAGTAAATTGGTATACTGACGACATGATACGGTGGCGCCAACGGTCAGTAACCCAGCAGCTCGGCCTCAGTTTAGGCGCGGCGAGTTTGGTGAGCGCTGGCCTCTGGGGATTCGCGGTGCTTACACAGCATCGAACCTATGAATGGTATTTGAACTGGAATTTGTTCTTGGCGTGGCTCCCGCTGGTTTTTGCTGTATTTCTGGTTCGTATGTTACGACGCAAAGCCTGGTCGAGTTGGGAAGGATTGCTGCTCACTTTTTTGTGGTTGGTATTTTTACCGAACAGTTTTTACATGGTCAGCGATTTTATTCATTTGGCCGAAGTTCCTGAAGCGTTTGTGTTGTATGACTCGGTGATGTTCTCGTCGTTTATTTTTTGCGGCGCTACACTCGGATTTTTGAGTGTCTTTTTGGTGCACGGGCAACTACGGAAACGATTACCGGCGAGTTCGACAAACACCATCCTTGGTATTATATTTTTCCTCTGTAGTTTTGCGATTTATCTGGGGCGCAATCTGCGCTGGAACACTTGGGATATCTTGATTAACCCGGCGGGCCTTTTGTTCGACATTTCGGATCGAATTTTGCATCCGGGGGCGCATCCGCAAACCTTTGCGATCACATTGAGCTTCTTTGTGTTGCTCACTGCATTTTATGCGATGGCCTGGCAGGTTGTTTACACATTGACGCGCCATAAGCCGAACAGTCACAATCTGGTATAATTGAACAGATATGGAAAATCTCGGTCCTGCGGTCGAAGCCGCAATCAAAAAATTGTTCAACACTGACATGGTGGTGGTTTTGGAGCGTCCGGACGAACAATTTGGTGACTATGCGACCAACGTTGCGCTGCAGCTAGCGAAACCTTTGGGCAAAAATCCGCGCGAAATTGGCGAGACTTTGGCTGCTGAACTCCGCGAGAATCTTGCTGAACACATTAGTGAAGTAACGGTTGCGGGTCCGGGCTTTATTAACCTCAAACTTATTGATGCTGCATTGGCCGAGATGGCTGCGCAGGCGCCAGGATTTCGGCCCTCGACCTATCAAAATGAGGTGGTTGTGGCGGAATATTCCGACCCGAATCCCTTCAAAGTTTTGCACGCTGGACATCTGTATACGAGCATTACGGGCGATGCGTTAGCCAGCTTATACGAACTCGGCGGCGGAGAAGTGCACCGTGTGAATTTTGGTGGCGATGTGGGCTTACATGTTGGTAAAACCTTGTGGGCAATTGTCACGGAACTCGGCGGTGAACATCCCGAAAAACTTGGTGATATTCCAGCCGAACAACACGCCGAGTGGATGGCAAAATGTTATGTCCGCGGCACGCAAGCTTACGAAGACGACGAGTCCGCCAAAGCTGCAATTATTGAATTGAACAAACGCGTGTATCAAATCCAGGCGGAAGGTGACCACGAATCGCCGCTCGCACAAATTTATTGGATGTGCCGCACTTGGAGTTATGAATATTTCGATCAATTTTATGCGCGCATCGGTACGAAGTTCGAAAAATATTATCCGGAAAGTGAAGTAGCGGGTCTGGGGCTCAGGACTGTTCAGGAGCAACTGAAAAACGGTGTATATACCGAGAGCGACGGCGCGGTCGTGTTCGAAGGCGAGAAGTTCGGCTTGCACACTCGTGTGTTCATCAACTCGCACGGTATTCCGACGTATGAAGCAAAAGATGTCGGGCTCATTATGCAAAAATGGGCTGATTATCACTTTGATCGATCGGTGATTATTACCGGTAATGACATCATCGAATACATGAAGGTGGTACTCAAAAGCATCGAACAATTCGAGCCTGAATTGCCGAAGCGCACCACGCATCTAACACACGGCCAGGTTAAACTTGCGGGCGGGGTAAAAATGAGCTCGCGTAAAGGTAACATTTTGCGAGCGGTGGATGTGCTCGATGAAGCGGCTGCGGCAAACCGCGAATTAACCGGTGACGATAATGAGCAAACTGTGCTCGCCGCAGTTAAGTATGCATTTCTAAAACAGCGCATGGGCGACGACATTATTTATGATCCAAAAGAGTCGGTGAGTCTGGAAGGCAACAGTGGTCCTTACTTGCAGTACGCGCATGCGCGGGCGCGCAGCATTTTGCGCAAGAGCACCGTTACGCCTGCGGTTTTGGCTGAGCTTGAACCGGCTGAACGAAGTCTCGCCCGCAAAATTTCCGAATATCCCGAGGTTGTGACGCGTGCTGCTATCGGACTGATGCCGCATCACATTTGTACATACTTGTATGAGCTTGCTCAAAGTTTTAACCGGTTTTATGAGCACAATCGCGTGGTGGATGATCCCCGTGAAGCGACGCGTTTGCAGCTTGTGCGTTTATACGCCGATACGCTGAAGGCCGGGCTTGAAGTACTCGGCATCAACGCCCCCGACCAGATGTAATTTTTGAAGCCTCACAAAATACTGCCGCCCCTGCGACGAAAGCGGTAATTTTGCATACCATAAGATAACGTTATAGGATAAGTATTGTAGTAGGAGAGTGTTATGGCCAGTGCTAAAAAACCGGCTCAGAAGACGACAAAAGCAAAATCAGGTGGAATAAATGCAAAAACAAGTGCTAAAACAGCGAAGCCAAACGATAGTAAAAGTGCCGCAGCAAAGCGGTTCGCATCGTCAAAAGTTGCAAACAAGGCGGCAGCCGTGAAACAGCGTGTAAATGCCGTTCCTGGTGCGGGGCGTGTCAACAAACATGTGGGCGGTTTCGTCGACTTTTTGCGTGAGCAATCGGTGGTGGGGCTGGCGATTGGTTTGGTTATCGGTTCGCAAGTGCAGACGATCGCTAAATCGCTCGTCAACGACTTTATAAGCCCGCTTATCGCGCTCGTGATGCCGGGCAGCGGTGATCTCGCAAACAAGGCGTTTTACATTCACCGTGACGGCCAACCGGCACAAAAATTTTTGTGGGGTGATTTTGCGTCAGGACTTATCTCGTTTGTGATTTTAGTAGCCGTGATTTACTTTGTGATCAAAGGTTTGAAGCTCGATAAACTCGACAAGAAAAAAGACAGTTAACAGAGGGGGCGATATGGGTGTGGACTTAACCGACGAGCAATGGCGTGAAAAATTAACGCCAGAACAATATGAGGTGCTGCGCGAAAAAGGCACGGAGATGCCGGGCACTGGCGCGCTGCTTCACAATGATAAGAGCGGCGAATACACCTGCGCGGCGTGTGGCAATGTATTGTTCGAATCGGGTACGAAGTTCGATAGTCATTCGGGCTGGCCGAGCTTTTACGACGCCAAACCTGGCAGTGTCGTGCTGACGCCCGATAACAGCGCCGGTATGTCGCGCGTTGAAGTTACGTGCGCAAACTGTGGCAGTCATTTGGGTCATGTGTTTGATGATGCCTTCGACCAGCCGACAGGCCAGCGGTTTTGTATCAACTCGGCGGCGCTTGATTTTATGCCGAAAGACACCGCCAAAGACGACGATTCTAAAACCTCCTCAAAAACCGAATAGTGTATTTACGAGAAGTCGTAAAAACCATGCGTCTGGTCGATAACCGACGCGAGTTTTTTGTACATGGCTTTTGGCCGACCGTTGACGTCATAGAGTAGGGCGTTGCCGGGCTCGAGCTTATCGCCATTGCGTACCGTTGTTGAGCCATAACGGTCGAATAATCCCCAGACCGTAACGCTCGGGCAGTTAGGAATTTTAAGTGCGGTGCCCACGACGCCAATGGTTTGATCTTGTTGGGCATCTTTGTCTTTACCGGTTACATCGAGCTCGGATATTGAAAATTCGAGGCCAAGTGCTTTTGCGCGTTTGGCCATTTCGATGAGTATGCTTGGTTTGATGTCGTCGCGTGGCAGTTTGTACGCGTGACATTGGTCGCTGATGCCGTGAAGCGGTGCGCCGCGAGCCAAGACGCGTTCCGCGAGGCCAAAAATAAGGTCTCGATTTTCTTTGTTGGTTTCAGTGCCGTTTTCGTTGAACCAGAGTTTTGCCTCGGGGTCGGCAGCGTGCGCTGCACGAAGCGCTACGTCGACCCATTTTTCGCCAAGAGCTTTAAAAAAGACGTGATCGGTATCGATGTGCGCCTCGCTGCCATAATCGGCAATAACTTCGTTTACTACATCGTAGCTTTTAACGCCTTGCGTCTTGGCGTGGCGAACCACGGTGTATACATGTGTCCAGAGCATATCGTGGACGCGTTGTTTGTCTTCCTCGGTGTCGGTCGGTTGGTCTTCCATCCATTTGGGGAGTGCTTTTGTATACATCAAGGCGTGGCCGTGGACGGTTTTGCCGCTGCGTTTCGCGAGTTCGCAAGTGATGTCAAAACGGGTGAAGTCGAACACGCCTGGCATGCGTTGTGTGTCTTGCGGTTTTAGAGTGTTCTCGGCGGTCCAACGAGATACATCACCACCGAGCATGATTTGCGCATATTGCGGGTCGGCCAAGGCAAATTCAGGTGAAAAAGCGCAGCCAAGCGTAAAGCCAGTTCGCCACACCTGGCCGGTCAATCCGCCGTTCCTGTCGATGCTTTCGGGCGCTATTTTTAAAGTACTTGTGTCGACAATGGCAGCTTCGTGGCCGTTGATCGGGCCGGCGGTGAAATCGCTGATTTTTGCGGTGCCTTGTTCGCTGTTGGCGCCAAACCACACTTCGCCGCGGCTGAAGAGCTGGTTCGCGTCGGCGGTCGTGCCGACTTGCTCGCCGTTCACCATGAAGGCAAGGAGGTCGCCCTCGCGGCGCACCGTGACTTTACGATTGGTTGTCGAGCCGTTGAAGTGAAAGGTTTGCACGTCGGGTTCTTGCTTGTCGCCGTTCCATGTGCGAACACTCAACACATTTCCAGCGGTAAGACATTCGACCCGTGATTGCTCGTGTCGGAAGTCGTCATAACGGAGGGGCACGCCGCCATATACTTGCAGGGAGACGGGCGTTTTTGCGTCGATATCGGCGCTCACCATAAAGTCGCTTTCGACCTGGAGGCGAGGGCCAAACATGTTCATCGCAGGGTCTGGTGAGCGTTTATTGTCGTTGTGTTTATCAACGATTGTTCCGCCCACTGGTGAGAGCTCGAGACTGCTATCCGGCAAGGTTTTGGCACCGGCCATGTAGTTCCATGGACCAGCTTTAAGCATGTTTTCGGGTGTGGTGATGCGGGTCGTTTCGTACGTGATATGCGGGACCACGGGTTCGCCGTCGGTTTCTGGGGCGGTAGTGGCTTTATTCCAGGAATATGCGCCAAAAGCCGCACCGGCAGCCAGAGCCGCACCCGCGGCAATTAATACATCACGGCGGGGCATACCTAAAATTTCAGCGGGTTCTGTAGTTGGTTGTCTCTGTTCCATACCCGCAAGTATACCGGTAATATCTTAAGAAGCTGTGAGTTTTATTACTTATCGGCGGGAAGTGGGGGGAGCACGCTGCAGGAATAGAAAATACGCGGTTCTCCCTCAAGCGCCGGGTCGCCGGGACTTTGATGTGCTACTATCGTTTGATCAAAAAGTGCAATTTCCATGAGCTCTGGAGCGGTAACTTCTGGGATTTCCTCGGGGTGTAGGAATTGACTATCATCATCGCTAAAAGCATGGCATGGGAAATCGCCGATGCCAAATTCAGTCGGTGCGCCAAGTAGCGTCGCGACGTAATTTGGTTTGCCGACGCTTTCGGGAAGATCGCGGTGCCAAGTGTTATCGGGCGATTGCTCGTACGGTCCTACTATGCCGAACACGTTGATTCGCGGATCAGTTGCATCCATGCCGGTGTCTTCTGCGACGAATTCACGAAATTTGCTCCCGACGACGTACATGAAATCTTTGAGCCTATCGAGTCTTTCGGGCGCCAACGAGCAGTGCCATCGTCCTTCCTCGCGATCGGTATGAATTTCTGCGGGTATTTGCAGATTCCGAAGATCATCTTCTAGCGGTTCTATGGTGCCGGGGGCGATCACAAATGAGCCAACCTTATAGTATTTCGACGGAACGGCTTCGCCGGCTTCCCAGCGGGGGCGGTTGCGCGCGGCGTCTTCAACAAACTGAGCGCCCGCGCCCGGAATTTTAGTTAAGTTGATTGCGGTTTCAAAATTTGGCGTGCTCACTATTTTCGTCCGTACAACCAGCTGGAAGCGACGAATATGCGGCCTTCGCCATTGTGAGCTTCTGGTGGTGCGGCATGCGCAGCCGTTGATTCATTATGCAGGGTGATGACGTTATTCGGAGCCTCGATGACATGTTCTGGTTCTGTACCGCTGAGCATTTCACTTTCGAATTGGACCTGGCCGAAATCACCCATCGCAAAAAGTGTTCCAGGGCCGTGTACCGTCACGAGATACTTCTTGCCGAAAGGTTTGTTAGGAAAATCCCGATGCCAGTCGTCTTCGGCGTGTAACTCATACGGTCCGGCAAAAGCTGTGGTGAACAAACGAGCATTCGGATCGCCGAGGTCTTTCCTGGCAAAGCTGCGAAGTCGTCTCGCACAGATAGTGAGAAATGAATCCAAAAATGGACTTCTTTTGCTTTCATTAGCCCAGCGAACTTCATCATCGTCGTGGTAAATATCAACTGAACACGAGCCGGGGAGCTGGTCAGTTTCGGCGGCAGCTTGGCGGAGGATGTTTTGGGGAACAATGAGCTTGCCAACGCGGTAAAAAGTGGACGGCACGGGTTCGCCTTGTTTCCAGGCGTCAAAATTGGCGCGCGCGTCGGCATCGAAAGTATGCGGCTTGCGTGCCGGTTTGCAGGTGATAGCTTCAATATCTTTTCGTCTGGAGGACTTCATAAACGAGTATTATATCATTTTTCTTTGTATTTTCTAGGAAGCGGACGCGAAGTGCTATAATAGCGCATATGATTGACAAACACGCCAAGCCAACCAAATTGTTTTGGGTGGATTTAGAAATGACTGGCCTTGACGTTGAAAAAGACGTTATTTTAGAGGTCGCCGTCGAAATTACCGATTTCAATTTTAAAACATTGGCGAGTTACGAAGCGCGCGTCAAACAAAAACGCGAAGTGGTCATCGACCGCATGCAAAAAAATATTTGGTGGAAGGACTATCCTGAAAACCGCGACGATTTTGTTCGCAAACTCGATGGCGCCAAGACTTCGCACGAAGTTGAACAAGATTTGATTGCACTGCTGGAAAAGCATTTTGGCAGCGAGCCGGCGATTTTGGCAGGGAACTCGATCCACAACGACCGCAATTTTATCAAGCAATGGTGGCCGGCGCTCGATCTGAAAATGCACTACCGAATGCTGGATGTCAGCTCGCTCAAAGTTTTTATGCAAGGCCGATACGGTGTGGAATTCGAGAAAAAAGAAATCCACCGCGCGTTTGATGACATTCAGGCGAGTATTGCCGAACTGCAATATTACCTAGAGTGGCTCAAAAAACATGGCGATTAAAGCAATTGTTTTCGATGTGGACGGGACGCTGATCGACTCTCGTCAAAAGATTATGCAGGGCATAGACACGACGCTGCGCAACAAAGGTGTGGTTCGAACGCCCGAACAACTGATCGCGGTGATGGGAAAACCGATTCCAGTGATGTATGAAATATTGGCTCCTGATCATGATGTCGAGGAGATGGTGCGACTGAATTTTAAAAATCAGGAAGCACTGCATGATACGGTCGCGCGATTTGATAATGCGCTGGAAGTGCTCGAAACACTTCGCCGCAAAGGTCTGAAACTCGGTGTGTTTACAGGATACGACGAACGCGTGCACGACGTGCTGCGCGAGTTTGATATGCATCGTCCGTTTGAAAGCATCGTAGATTGCACTCGTTACGTCGAACACAAGCCACACCCCGAAGGATTATTGCTCTGTATACAAGAATTGGGTGTGCTACCTCAAGAAACCGTGTATATTGGTGATAGTATCACCGATATTGCGGCTGGACTTGCTGCGCGAGTGAACAAAACGGTGGGTGTCGCGCATGGTTTTACGCGCCGCGAAATATTACAAGAAGTTGGCGCCGAACATGTCGTTGACGATCTGCTGGAATTCCAAACGTATATTGAAACTTTGATGCTGCCAAAGGAGCATGCCTAAAATGGACCACAAAACTGTCAAAGAATATCTGTTAAGTATGCCGAATGCCTGGCTGGATTATCCTTTTGGCGAAGAGGTGGCCGTGTACAAAGTTGGCGATAAAATGTTTGCTTTGGTGAGTGAAAAAAGCTCGCCGGTGCGCATTAGTCTCAAATGCGATCCGTTGCTTGCGAAAACATTACGTGAGCGATACGAAAGTGTTATGGCGGGCTATCACCTTAATAAAAAACATTGGAATACGATTGTATTGACGGGCCAGTTGGGTTGGGATGAGGTGCAGGATTTGATTCGTCACTCGTATATTTTAGTAACTGAAGGTAAGTAGTTTGTACTGGAGAGCAATCTAGCATTAAGTGTCCGTGCTCAAACACTGCGGATAAAGTACCGCAAACTGCGCGCGTGACACTTAATGCTAGATTGCCGCCCGTGTTTGAGCACGGACAGTAGATAGCAGTCGCTCATCTCAACTTTGGAAGGGATTAGCTGCCGTTCTGGAGACTTTCCTGGGTAGGAACTTGCTGTAGGAGGGCATTCGCAGCAGCGAGATCGGCTGCTAGCAATTTCTTTTCTTTGGTGCCGGTCGCAGCACTCGAAACTTGTTCGAGTTCGGTCGTATATGCCACCAGGCTGTCTTGCATTTGCTGAGCAAATGTACTGTCAAAGGTGCTGGTTTGAAGAGCGGTGGTTAGCGCAGTATCGGTGGTGGCGCTCTTTTTGAGGTTGAGGGTTTTGGTGCTGAGCTTGACCTTTTGATCCTTGAGGTAATCGATAAGTTGTAGTTGGTTGGTGCGCACGGAAAGCTGTACGGTGATAGCGAAGTTTCGCACGGTTGATTGCGTGCCTTGCGCGACGCCTTTTTGTGCAACACGGACGAGCTCTTGCTGTGCTTGTGCAACACCGGTAAGGGCGGCAGTGTCGACGTTGCTACGACCAAAGAAATTGCTTATCAAAACACCTATGATTACCACCCCCACGGCAACGCCAGCAAGAATAAGAATGAGTTTTGTGATAAACGGATCTTTAACGCCAGGCAGTCGAAAACCGCGCTTCGGTGCAGCCTGAGGATTCATAATGAATCCATAGGGGTTTTGGTTCTGATTTTGGTTGGGGTCTTCAGGATACATTTCCTTCATTTAAGCATAAGTTGCACGGCGTCGCAAAGCGGAATCAAGCACTTTTGGTGTGCATTACTGCCGACAAACAATCGTACGGTGGCTCCTCGAGGCAGAACAGCGTACAATATAAGCATGGATGCAGTGGAAGAGGTCAAATCCCGATTAAACATCGAGGATGTCATTAGCGAGTACGTAGAACTCAAGCGTGCTGGCCGGAACTGGCGTGGCCTCAGCCCCTTTGGTAACGAAAAAACGCCGAGCTTTATGGTGAGCCCCGAAAAACAGATCTGGCATGATTTTAGCAGCGGCAAGGGTGGCAACATGTTCAGCTTTGTGATGGAAATGGAAGGGCTCGACTTCAAGGGGGCGTTAGAACTTTTGGCGCGCAAGGCGGGTGTAGAACTTGAACAATATCGTTCCAAAGACGCCAGCGCGCGCGGCAAAGAAAAAGAACGATTATACGCGGTGCTCGATCTGGCTGCCAAATTTTATCAGGTACAGTTTAGCCAAAACAAAATTGCGCTCGAATACATTTTTAAAAAACGACGATTTACAAAGGAAACTGCGCTGGAGTGGCGACTTGGCTATTCACCGAATACCGGTCGTGCGCTGCTCGATTTTTTGAAGGGCAAAGGTTTTTCAGAGCGTGAAATTACCGGCGCAGGGTTGACGGCGCGTGCGTACCGCGGCGGCGTGCAGGACATGTTTCGCGGCCGCATTATGATTCCGCTACAGGACGCAACGGGGCGGGTGATCGGCTTTACGGCGCGCCTTTTGGGCGATGATCCAAACGCTCCAAAATACATCAACACGCCGCAAACCGTGCTGTACGACAAATCGCGGCATGTGTACGGGTTGCACTTGGCCAAGGAAGCAATTCGCAAAAATAAGTTCGTAGTTTTGGTCGAAGGAAACCTCGATGTAATTGCGAGTCATCAAGCGGGTGTTCGCCAGGTCGTCGCGACAGCAGGCACGGCGATGACTGAACAACATTTGAAGACACTCGGTCGATTTACAGGCGACATCAGGCTCAGTTTTGACGCCGATAAGGCTGGCATTAACGCCACCGAACGTGCGCTGCCGATTGCGAGTAAAGTGGGCGTGAGCCTGAGTGTTATTACGATCCCAAGCGGTAAAGACCCGGACGAACTTATTACGCAAGGCGGCGTCGAGACATGGACAAAAATTATTCAAACGCCGCAATACGCCTTGGATTGGTTAATCGATCGCTACAAAAAAGTGCTCGATATTGAATCAGCGCAAGGCAAGCGCGAATTTAGCGACGTCATTTTGGCGGTGGTGAAACGTTTGCAAGATCCGGTCGAGCGTGAACACTATGTCGATAAAGTTGCGCAAACGCTCGGGGTAAGCCAGCAAGCGCTGCTTACTAAAATGCGGCAGAACGAAGAAATGCAAACGGCGCGTCTCAAACATCCGACACCGACGCAGCCCACTATAAACGAGAAACACTTATCTGAATTTCGCAAAACCGGCGAACGTTTGTTGGCGCTCGCCCTCATGCAGCCAAAACTGCGTTCGTACTTGCATGCCATCGTCGAGGACATGTTGGTCGACGAAAACGCTAAAAAGTTATTGGTGTTTTTGCAAACGCACCCGGACTTCTCTGGTACCGAAGACGTGGAAGCGTTGCGACCTCTGGCGGACTATGTTAAAATTTTAAGTCTGGAGTATGAAGAACTCTACCAGGACCTCGAGCTTACTGAACTTCAATTTGAAGCGGCTCGACGGCAAGCCCAGCTGGTAGATCAATACGTAAAAATGCAAAAACCGTTCCTAGATGCCGCGCTGCTGGAAGCAATGGACAAGTCCAATGACGACCCCGAGAAGCAAGCGCTCCGTAAAAAAATAGAATACTTGAACACCTTAAGAAATACGTATAAACGGGGGCTATAACCATGCCTAAAGACAAGAAACCCGCAGCTAAGCCTGCAAAAACCGCTAAAAAAGCTGATGCCAAGGCTGAAAAATTGCCATTGACGCCAGCGGAATTAGCCGAAGCAACCAAACAACTTATCGAGACAGGCAAAAAAGCCGGGCACGTGGATCAACGTGACGTGTTTGCGCTTGTCGCCGATAAGCCGGAAAACGCCGAGATTCTCGACGCCCTGTATGCGGCGCTCGCCGAAGCAGGCGTAACGCTCACCGCTGAACCGGCAGAGCCAAACACCGAAGATTTTACCGACGAATGGCTCGGTGAAGACGGCGAAGAAACCGTCGTCGAAGACCAGAGCTACTTGGACGATATTGCCGATGACTCGGTACGTTTGTACTTGCGTGAAATCGGTAAAATTGACCTTTTGAGCGCCGAAGAAGAATTAGCGCTCGCCCAGCGCGTTGTCGCCGGAGACAAAGACGCTAAAGACAAAATGGCCGAAGCAAACATGCGCCTCGTGGTTTCGATCGCTAAGCGATACGTTGGCCGCGGTTTGGATTTGCTTGATCTTATTCAAGAGGGCAACACCGGTTTGCTGCGTGCTGTTGAAAAATTCGACCCAGACAAAGGCTTTAAATTCTCTACCTACGCAACGTGGTGGATTCGCCAAGCGATCACGCGCGCCATTGCCGACCAGGCTCGTACCATCCGTATTCCGGTACACATGGTTGAAACCATCAACAAATTGCTCCGAACACAGCGTCGTTTAACGCAGGAACTTAACCGCGAACCGACCAACGACGAAATCGCTGCAGCTATGGAAATCGATGTCGACAAAGTTGAGCACATCATGAAGATTAAGCAGGATATTTCGTCGCTCGACGCGTCAATTCGCGACGACGAAGAAGAGTCTGTGCTCGCCGACTTCATCGAAGACGAAGACACGATTTCTCCTGAAGAATCAGCTACACATCAACTGTTGATCGAGCAAGTAAAGGGCATGTTGGGTGCGCTCACCGAGCGTGAACAAAAAATCCTCAAACTGCGATTTGGCCTGGAAGACGGCAAACAGCACACACTCGAAGAAGTTGGCCAAGAGTTTAGCGTGACACGCGAACGCATTCGCCAGATCGAAGCCAAGGCTTTGGCTAAGCTGCGCAAGCACAAAGACGCCAAAAAACTTCACGACTACATCAAGTAGACAACTGCCGGGAACGGCAAGGCGCAAATATTGACTTTCTATTAAAAAGTACTATAATAACCCCACATGAATCGGCCCGCGGAGATCTGTACACCGGGTGCGACAACTCCTGTTTCTACTGAAGTCGCACCGGATCTCCATGCGCCGCCGACACTCGAAGAATTAAGTGCTGCGCAGCTCGAAGCAGTGGTTGCTCGTGCTGAAGATTTACTGCCAGCCTTGCCTGATGTAGACCAGCAGAACACCGAGATGGGCATTGCTTTAATAAGGTCGCTTCAAACTGAAGACGGCGATTTTTTGGCGGAGCTTGGTAAGCGGGGATACTGGTTTCCGGACCGGATAATGGATCAAGTCCGCGAAGATGCAAAGACATGGATCGGCACTCATTTAATTGGCCTGGAGATCACGATGGAAGTGCGTGAGTCGCAGAAACGGGAATCCAATGACTTAACTGCAGAAACAACTACACCGCAAGCTGCTAAGCCCGTCGTAAAACAGGAAGTAGCAGCGCTGGGACGATCTCGCCCAGCAGCGGCTCGCCGACAACAAACTACCAAAAAAATCGCCTCAGAAAGTATTCCCGAAGAAACCCCCGAAGAAGAAAATGCGGCGTGGGAAGCAACAAGACAGGCTATCATGCGAAACAGCATTGATATTGACGCCCGGGGCCGCGACCTAAGTCTAGTTCGGCTTTATATAAATCAGGCCAGTCGTGAACCACTGCTTGATAAACCGCAAGAGGCTGAACTTGCGAAACGCATTGAAGTTGGCCTTTTTGCGTACGAAAAATTACATCTTTCGGGCGACATGACACGATTACCAGTGAGGGAACGACGAGATTTACAGGTGCTCATTAAAGCTGGCGATCGCGCAAAACAGCAGCTTATCGAGGCGAATTTGCGCTGGGTAATTGTGCGCGCTAGCAAAAAAACCAATCGAGGCGTGTCATTCGCCGACCTTATTCAAGAGGGAAACATGGGTCTCATGCGCGCGGCAGAGATGTTTGATTATAAGAAAGGTTTTAAATTCTCGGGCTATGCCACGAACTGGATCGATCGCGCAATCGACCTTGCTATTTTAAATACGTCGCGATCTATTCGTTTACCCAAGGCATTAGGCGAGAAATGGAATGCTCTGAAGGCAACAGAGCGCGAACTTATTGCTGATTTGGGGCGGAAGCCGACATGGGCTGAATGGGCCGAAGAGGCTGAAATAACGGAGCAGGAATTGCGAACGCTGTCGAAGCAGGCCGAGTCTATCGCAAGTCTGGACAAGCCTGTAACAGTGGGTGAGATGAAGGACACACCTCTGGGAGACCTTGTGCCTGATCGGCAACCCGATATTATAGACCAGATCACCGCCACACCACCTCAAGAAGCTAATCTGACGGATATTTTGAGCGAGCAAGAAATTCACCTGCTTACTCTTGTGTCGGGCACGCAGCTGCTTCCTTTGGATAAGATCGGGGAAGAGCTTGGGATGACGAGTAAACAAGTGCAAAACTTACGCGATAAGCTTTTTGCAAAACTTCAGCATCCAAGTAGTAATTTAGGAGTGCGTTTTGCCGCAAAGCCGGGAAATCCCGTAGCAGAAACATGGCGCGAAGAAGCGGCATGCAAAGATGAAGGTCCGCTGCTATTCTTCCCTGAGGGTTCGAAAATTCGCCGTGCCGAGGTAGCGAGTTTTTGTGGAGGCTGTTCGGTCGCTGCACAGTGTTTACGATATGCGGTAGACCAAAATTCTAAGAGAGGGTTTTGGGGCGGGGTGCCGGCCAGCACCATGTACACCAATCGGATTAAAGCCGCAAAAGAAGGGCGTGAGTATGTACCTCCAGAACCGAACACCAAAATCAGCTGGGCATAGCTTTGGCTGGTAACATTCGCTCAAATCTTATACAATAACCCCGATGAAGATAATTGGAATTTCGGGAACAAACGGCGCGGGCAAGGACTCGATCGCCGAGATGCTGGTAGAGAAACACGGCTTTTTGTTTGTTGGTGCCACTGAAATGTTTTTAGATGAGTTGAAAAAACGCGGTTGGCCAACCGATCGTGAGCACAAAGCCGCACTGAGCGCGGACTGGCGCCGTGAGTTCGGTATGGCGGTGATCGTCGACAAAGCTGTTGCGGCGTTTGAAGCCGATCCGGGATCATATCAAGGCCTAGTGGTAAGTAGCTTACGACATCCCGGTGAAGCCGATCGCGTACACGAACTTGGTGGTGAGGTTTGGTGGGTTGATGCCGATCCCAAAGTTCGCTACGAGCGCATCCAGCGTGCCAAGCGCGACGGACGCGGACTCGAAGACAACAAGACGTTCGAAGAATTTATTACCGAAGAACAGCGCGAAATGACCCCAGTTGGCGATGCCGCCACACTCAATACGGCAGCTATCAAGCCGCTGGCCGACAAGATTTTGTACAACGAAGGTTCCGACCTTATACAGCTAGCCAAAGACGTCGAAACGGCACTTGGAGCGTAATATGCGTGGTACCTCGCTCGCCTGGTATGAGGCACGAGTTGCCGAAGACCTTGTAGCATACGCCAAACAATTGCGACGGACGACCGAATGGGAATTTGGTGCGGCGATTGTTGCCGAAATTGAACAATTTTTGCAGACAGTTTTGACGCAAAAACATCTGGGTGGTGCACTTGTGCTGGTCGGATATGAGATGGAAGGCGGCACGGGCGACGATATGATTATTCGTGCCGCTCGTGCCGTTGAAATGTTTCACGCCGTTATTACCATGCAGCGGGATCGCCGTGCGGCGCAAAATGCGACCGAAGCAGGCGAGCGTGCGGCGCAACTCATTTTAGCGAATTTGGAAGTAGACGCCGAAGTTAATCGCCGTGCAGTGAGCATAATGAACCGCACATTATTACTCAGTGCACATGCGCAAACGGCACGTAAACATGAGCCGATCTCGCCACAGGTACTCGAATGGGAAGCTTTGGAGCGTGCCGTGAATCCCATCCATGTTGGCATGGTGCTTGCAGGTGCGGATTGCCACGCTACGGATGGCATCACACCATTTGCGACCGCGTACGGCCAGGCTTTGATGGCGCCAGAAAACGATGTCGAAAGCTATCGTCACGCTGCGCAGATGGCGCTCCCGCCATTGCACGCGTTGTGGCCGGCGGCGTACTCACTACTACAAAGCTTGGCACGGGGCCTGACTTATAACGGACTATATGGGTCTTCTATCTGAGTATTGCGCTTGTTGTATCGTGATGCCCAATTTGCTTTTGCTTCAGGAGTGTCAAAAATATAGACGAAGCCCTGTTTTGAAGACAACCGCGCATTATTTCTCAAAATAGTAATAAAAGCGGGCTTCATGCTTGTTGGTAGCTCCAAATGGGCAACATGTTTCGCGTAGTGTAGGAGCGCGGCTTCTTTCACTCTCTTGTGACCTTCGTCGAGGAGTTCGGTTATGACACGCTCTGCGCCTAGCTCTAAGCCGGTTAGTTTGTCATGCATATCTTGAACCGCTTGATATGGAACACCCGGCGGCATGGTTACGTATACCGACAGGTCGCCGTGTCGAGAGAGCTGGCCGGTGCGGGTGAGAAGCTCTTGAAATGCGCGCCGGCACCGTGGCAGAGGATAGGCTGTCATAAAGTCATAGTGGATGCCCACGATCTTGCGAAAAATATGGCTTTCATTGCGAGCCCGTGGGTCAGGGTAGTGTGTGGCAACGTACTTCTCGAGTCGCTCGGTCAAGGTTATTGCCAATGCTTCGCTGGAGAAACGTTCGAGGCTGGGAGCTAGCTGGGCACCCTCTGCATATGATGTGGGTCGGTATGATCCCGGTCCTTGCCATTCCAATAGTGGCGCAGCCCCTTCACCGGAAAATCGGGGGTCTGAGGGCTTGGGGGCGGAAGGTTTTGGTATTGTACTACCGAGTACTTTTTTTGGTGTGGGCTTGTCTGTAAGTTCGAGCGTAGGCCCTGGTTCAGCGTGACGAGGAATCGGCAGGCTGCTCTCTGCCTTGGCCTTGGCGATCTTACGATCATTGGCGCCGCCATTTGCTTTTCGTCTTTGCAAACGTAATTGCTTTCTTGAAAGGGCACGTGGTGTCGGCTGTGAATCGGTAGGTGATTCGGCGGGCTTTGAAGCTGCTACCGGATTTTGCGTTTCCGCTGTGGCTTGGACTGCTTGCGCCGCCAAATTTTTGCGTAAATCGAGGAGTTTGTTTCGGCCCGCTACGTCGCCGAGACGCTGAGCGAGCGAGGCGTGCCGGCGCTGCTCGGTCAGTCTGCGAGATGACGGCAATTCATCTATTTCAGGCTGTAGTTGGGATGGCGTGTCCGGGAGCTGCACGGTATCTTGCTCCGGATCGAACACCACCCGATGCGAAAAAGTAAAGATACGACCAAATTGCTCCTGTTCGGCGGACTCCTCGGGCAGGACACCCAGCTCGGCAGCTGCCGATTCAAAATCGTCCATATTGATGATCGATCCGGGTGACAATCGCAATGTCAACTTATCGATAACCGCCCCTACTTGCTGCTGAAACATAACAAACCGCTCTCTATCCTCCGGCAGCACCAGCTGTACCATGCCCGGTGCATGATCGAGCATCGTGCATCGCCCGTCACGGTATAGCTCGTTGAGCAGTTTCTGGCGATCAGTGTAGGGGATTTGGTTTATTGCAACATCGCCTTCGGCATTCCAGGCATAGCGTACGAGCTCGTCACTCTGATACAGGTCCGACTGAGTACAGGCGGCGATTGACTGACGCACCCGCTGACGAGCTTCGGACCGCGCTATGGCGCTAATCTCTCCCCATTGATCTTCCGGGATAGGAGGCAGACTTGGTGCGAACTCTGGTTGCGGGGAGCCTTCGGGCGACATGTATTTTATTGTAGCGTACTATCGGGATAGACTGAGGCCGTCGGATAGGGGGTGACAATGGCGGGAAGATATGGTATGATTTCATTCTCTCAATTTGAGTTTTGAAGTAATTTCGGAGTCTTTTATGAACGTTTGTATTTTTTGTTCAGCGTCGGATTTGCCGGCGAAATACACAGAGCCTGCTACGCAGCTCGCAACTTTACTTGCTGAAAATGGTCATAATTTGGTGTGGGGCGGCTCGGATGTCGGCCTTATGCGTGACATCGCGACTGCCGTGCAGGACGCGGGTGGAAAATTGTTTGGTGTGTCGATGGAGTCTCTCAAACACACAGCGCGCGCCGGTGCTGACACCATGCTGATCGCTAAGGATTTAGGTGAACGCAAGGCCTTGATGCTCGAACACTGCGACGCGATTGTGACGCTTGTCGGTGGAACAGGCACCCTCGATGAACTCACCGACGTTTTTGAAATGAAGCGTCACGGCACCCACAACAAGCCAATCATCGTACTCAACACACTTGATTTTTATCGTGGCCTGGAAATGCAGTACAAGCACATGCAAAGCGAGCATTTTTTGGACCGTATGCGTCCGCTCGATGAGCTCATTACTTTTGTTCGTGAGCCAGAAGATGTGATCGATTTACTTGGTCAAGCACCGCGTGCCGAACAGCCGGGTGATATGGCATTCGTCTCAGCCGAAGCTGCGTAAATCTTAACTTTTCTCTTGTGTTATTACAGGGGTACATTGGCAAAATTCCTGTATTAGCCGTATAATCGGACTTCTATGACAAATGCAGGACTTACTTTCGAGAATTTCAATATTGCGCAAGATGAGGTGCATGCAATTGGATGGCAGCGTGAGCGAGAGCAGGGTGTTTTAGGTGACATCGCTGTGGCTTTTGACGGTTCAGAACACGAATTAAGCGAGCTTTTAACCAAGGTTGCACCTCATAGAGATCTGCAAGAAAATATTGCATTTGCACACGAAACACTTAGTAATCCTGAAGTGCAAAAAGCGCTTGGGTATGAGCCGGGTACGAATCCGCACCAAATCGGCCACGATTGGGCGAAGCGTTCGGGTTTGCAGGCGGCTGTGTATCGACCTTTTATGGAACCCCACACCGGCGAAAAACCCCAAGATTTCGACGCGGCGATCATTCCTGACCGCGTTGTTCGGTGGATGACACGCATGGGCGATGTCGCAATGAAGACGAGTAAAGAAGCGGGAGTTGGTGAGCTCATTGTTGTAGCAACCGCAAGAAAGATCGATAAAGAGGAAAGTGAGCACCACGCAAACTGGACACGCCATCAGTTTGCTGCGACTGAGCTCGTACCTCGCATGAGCCTAGTAGGGAATTTCAGCGTTGTTTCGCTCGCAGCGGCTCAACGGGCTGGTGCAACTGGTGAAGACGTCATGAATGAAGCTACCGACCTTATAGATAGCCGCTACGATATCGCCAATCCTGATGTGAAAGTATTACTGCCGACAGTTGCCGGTAACTGGATGCAGACCGGCGCACAAGCACGCAAAGCATTCCAAGAATATGCTGTCTCATTTGACGATCAACCCGGCGAGCGTCAACTGTGGGTACGCTGCGAAGAATTCGCTACCGATCCTACGGGTGAGCAACCTCCTACAAAAGCACAAAATTCACTCAGCGCCATCGGCAGTTTCTTGCGCGGCGTGAAACTTATCGAAGAATTTCAGCGATAATCGTGTATTAAATCCGTGCCGGACTCTTGGCACCATGTACTTTTTGGTGCAGCTCGATAATCGCTTTGGGTGTGTGTTTACGGCCGTGTCGCAGGACAAGTCGAACACTTAAGTAGATAATCGCTGCAGCGATCGCAAAGAGCCAGTCCATCAACGTCAGCGGTCCCGCGCCAAAGTACGGCTGTACGAGCGGATTGTACATGATATTGAAAATACAGAAGAACGAAAAGCCGAACGCGATGAGCAGATTTTTGTTGCTCCACAAATAACGCGTGAAGAACGGCTCGCGCTCGTCGGTCCGGACGAGTAATAAGTTCATGAACTGACAGAGCACGATGGTGAGGTACGTCATGATCGTTGCACTCAAATACAGCGTGTTGTGCGTGCTGAAATACTGCGGGCTGAGGTCGCGTCGGAAGAAGAACAACAAGAAGTTTCCATAGGCCAGGAATGCCGCAAGCAACCCATAACCGATGAATTCGCGCACCGCTGTCGGGTTAATAATGTGATCGCGCAAGTTGCGCGGCTTGTCTTTCATGAGTTCGCCCTGGGCGGTGTCCCAGCCAAGTGCTGTAATTGGAAAGACCTGGGCGATCACGTCGACGGCCAAAATTTGAATCGCCGTTGTGGCGTTCGGGATATGAAATACCACTTGCGCCGCAAGACTTGTCAGCACGGTGAGAAGTTCGCCGGCGTTGTCAGTAAGGGCACAGCGCGCCGCTTTCTTGATGTTCTGAAAGGTAAGACGACCTTGTTCGATAGCGCTCACTAATGTGCCGAAACTATCGTCGAGCAAGATAATTTCTGAAGCCTGCTTAGCGACATCAGTGCCGGTGCGGCCCATGGCCACGCCGATGTCAGCTCGTTTCAAAGCAGGTGCGTCATTGATGCCGTCGCCGGTAACCGCCACGACCTTGCCGCGTTTTTTTACCAGTTCCACGATGCGTAATTTATCTTCCGGTGCAACACGCGAGAATACGGTGCCGCCCATCGTAACAAGTTTGAGAATTTTGGCGTCCGACATGTGCGGCAGTTGGTCGCCAAGCACGATGTTAATGGTGCCGCTATCGCTTTTGAGGCCGGCTTTTTTGGCGATCGCCTCTGCGGTAGTGGGGTAATCACCGGTGATAATCGACACTTTAATATGCGCATCTTGCGCCGCAACCATGGCAGCGGGGACTTGCTCGCGGATCGGGTCGACCATCGAAACGATGCCCATAAACGTCATATTTTTTTCGACGTCGTCGAATTTCATTTTCTTTGGCTTGGAGCCGGCGGGCAAAACGCCAAACGCAAACCCGAGGTTGCGCATGGCTTCGCCGGCGCGCTCCTCGTTATATTTGAGAAACATTTGGCGATCTTTGGCGGTGAGTTTACGCGTTTTGCCGTGATCCCACATGTTGGTGCTACGCTCAAGAACGCTCTCTGGCGCACCTTTCATGAACACCCAAATTTCGCCTTTGTATTTGCGGACCGAGCTCATACGCTTGCGCGCGGAGTCGAACTGGAACTCTTTAATTTCATCGTATTTTTTGTCGAGTAAGCGAGGATCCACGCCGGCTTTTCGCGCCAAAGTTATGAGGGCTCCTTCGGTTGGATCACCGACACAAAACCACGTTGCGTGCTCTTTGTCCGGAGGATTAACCTTGGCGTTGCTCGCCATGGCGCCGGTAGAGAAAAATAAATCGAGGGTTTCAAGCTGTTTTTTATCAAGCGTTTTTTTGTTTTTGTCTTGTACTTTGCCGTTGGTTTCGTAGCCCGTTCCCGACACAAAGTAATTCGTTTTGCCGATCAGCATGCGCTCAACCGTCATTTCGTTTTTGGTGAGCGTTCCGGTTTTGTCGGTACAAATAAGATTGGTCGCGCCGAGTGTCTCTACAGCAGATAATTTTTTGACCAGCGCCCGCGCTTTGGCCAGTCGTGAGGCGGCTTGAGCAAGGGTAACGTTCACCTCGGCAACCAGACCGTTAGGAATCATGGCAGCGCTAATACCGATCGCAAAGAGCAATGCGGCCTTGAGGCTGAAGTTTGAATTCAGCGCAATAATCACGAGCAAAATTGCCAAAATAAAGGTTCCTTGCGCCAGTCGGCTGGCAAGGTTGTTCATTTCGCGCTGCAGTGGCGAGCTGTCGGCTTTGGTGCTTTGACTGAGGTTGGCGATGCGGCCAAGCTCGGTTTGCATGCCGACACCAACGACTACGCCGTAGCCGTGTCCAATCGCGACGGTCGTCCCCATGAATACCAAGTTGTGGCGATTTCCAAGCGGCACATCGCCCGAAATAGCGTGCACGAATTTACGGCTCGGGTTGCTTTCGCCGGTGAGTGCAAAGTCATTGGTCGCAAGCTCTTCTTCTTGGATGATACGCAAGTCGGCTGGCACGGAGTCGCCCTCTTCAACATAGACGATGTCGCCCACGACTACCTCTGTTGAATTGACTTCTGTCAATGTGCCGCCGCGCAGTGCTTTGGCTTTCGGTACCACGAGTCGTTCCAAACTTGCCATCAGACTCTCAGCTTTATATTCCTGCAAAAATCCAACAGCGGCATTCACGAATGCAATAAATAAGAGAATGGTTGTGGTTTTGAAATCGCGCAAATAGATCGAAAACGTCGAGCTCACCAGCAAAATGATGACAAGCACGTTACGGAACTGGCGAATGAAAATCAAAAAGGGCGACTGCCGCTTGCTGCGCGCTAATTGATTAGAACCGTCGCGTTTTAAGCGGTCGTCGGCTTCTTTCTCGGTTAATCCATCTGCGGTGGTATTGAGTGTTGCGAGCACCGCGCTGGGGTCGCTGCGATAAAAAGGGAGTTTTTGAGCGTCGTCTTTTGTAATCATTATCGTTATTATACGGCAGAGTTCCAGCTTATGTAGTCATAGCATTTCAGGAGAATAGTTGTATAATTACCATCCACATGACACTAGAGAAAGCTCTTTCAGGTCCTGCAGAGGTAGCTGAGTTACGGATTCGTGAAATTATAGCCGCGCCTTATTTAGATCGTCAAGAAGAGCTGCATGAGCGCACAGGAGAACGTTATTACGACGACGCAAACGCCCTTGAAACGTTTAATCGTATTCAGAGCGGTATCCGATCGTTGTATGCCGAACCGGCGGGCAAACTTGCGCTTTCGAAAAACCTCTGGCAATACAGTGCGGTTGAACCCGATACGGGTGAGGTTGCGTGGAAATTTCGTCACCCCGAAGAAGGTAAGCGGCTTGCAAACCGAATTGAAGGCGCTCTAGCGCCAACCGGTGAGCCAATTTTGCCTGGCATACAAAATGCTGCCCAAAATGAAATTGCAGGCAATATCTCGCCCTCGCAGCAAAAATCAAAGTTTACATGGGTCGTAAAAGGTTTGCAAAAGATCTGGAAGCACTATGGGTCACTCGAAGAAGAGCATCGCGCGGCCGAGACACCGTTACCATTCACGGAATATATCCTAGAGTCACGGCGTTCGCGTTTTCCTGAAATTTGGTATAAGGGTTGGCTGGTAGAGGAGCAGCACACCTTAGTAACATATGTGCCAGGGGCGGAAATTGCCCAAACAAACGTTGATACACAGGGCCAGGAGCCTGAGCCAGAAGCGCAAGCACAGCGTCACCATCCAGATCTCGCGGTGATAACACAGGCAATTACACGTTTGCCGGAATCAGTAGCTGACGTCATGCGGTGTTTCCTCACTGCACGGCAAAACCACCTAAGTCACGCCGAGTTTAGTGAATTGTTAGGGACGAACACGCGCGAAGCAACGATGCGTTTAACTGCTGCATATCAAGAAGCGACCAACTGGTTGGAAGCGGCTGAATATGCGGCGCTCACCGCCATGCGGTATTTGTGATCCCGGCGGCGCACCATAATACAGTGGCGCAAAACGCGTTCAATTGTATAATACTCATCCACAGATGAGCGGAAGTTTGGAATTGAATAATACGAATTATCAGGAGCGCGCTATTCGCGCTTCTATTGTTGATGGCTACGTATCTCAAAAAGCGCTGCATGTGCCAGAAGGAGCGGCAATTGACGTTGAAGCAGATCCGGCTGCTATTTTTACGCGAACTCGTGAACAGTTACGCGCAATTTACGCTGAGCCGGCAGGAAAATTAGCTTTATCAAGAGTGCTTGAGCAGCAGCGACAGCTTCACCCCGACGGTGAAGTTACGGCAACTTTTATTCGTACCGACAAAGCAAAGGTGATGAATGAGCGGATATGTGCAGCACTTTGGCCAGAGGATGATTCTGTTTTTGATGCGGTATCTGCGCTCGCAAAACCACTGGCGCCACGAGCGGGTTCGGATAGAGTGCGACTGAACACACTGCCAATTCTGACGACGCTTAAACATACATGGGCACGCTTGGCGGCTCTCGAAAACATGCATGTAGAGAGCGGTTCGGCACTGACGCTTCCTGATTATGTTCACGAAACTTGGGAGTCTGGGCTTTTACCAGTTAAGATTATTGCACCTCCTAAGTCCGAAGTTAAACCGGAAGGTATTGTTGAAGTTACGCCAGAGGGTAAAGTCGAACCTAAACCTAAATCTGGAGTACCATCCACCAAATCGAAAAGTACCAAAGAAACTGTGACCGAACCGAAACCAGACAGAATCCGGGAAACAGCGCTTGCTGAACCATCGCCGGCTGCCAAAACCATTCTCGAAACAGCCCCCGATCCGGAGCCAACTCTCGAAGCTGCGCAAACTTCGACCGCTTGCAGACTTCCTGAATTTATGTGGGGTGAAGACATGCTTGCGATGCTGGTGAATCTATCGCCCAAAGCCGGTCGGGTGATGCAGGTTTTTATGGATTCACGGCCTCGACCCGGTGCCATTTTTGATGATGCAGCCAACACGCTAGGACTCACTCGATTCGAAATGGCAATGCAGATTAAGGATGTGCTCGTCCTCGCTCGTGATTATCTTACGACCAATCAGTACGTTCAGTTGCAGGGAATGGTTCGCGGCCGATTACCGCGTACGGGCCTTAAGTGGTAGTCACCGGGCGCTAACTCCGATATACTTGATCTATGACGAAACGCCTTGTAATTATCGACGGCAAAAGCGTGTTTTATCGCGGCTATTATGCCATGCCGAGCTTATCAACCAAAGATGGTACGCCAACGGGCGGAGTGTACGGCTTTGCCGTGATGGCACTCGAGGTTATCAAACAGCTCAAACCAGATTACGTGTGCGTGGCTTGGGATAAGCGCGGCACCAATATCCGCTCCCGCCGCGCGTTATATCCGGCATATAAAGGCAATCGCAAAGCCGCTCCTCCTGATTTTTATGAACAAATTCCCATGCTTTTGGATTTACTCGACAGTCTCGATTGGCCATTGTACGAAGCCGACGACTACGAAGCCGACGACCTCATGGGCGCTTTTGCTATGCAGGCTGGCAAAAAAGATGTTGAGAGCTTTTTGGTCACCAGCGACCTCGATGTTTTGCAGCTAGTTAATTCGCACACGCATATTTACACGCTTAAAAAAGGGCTGAGCCACATCGAACTTTTTGACGTCGCGCATTTCGAAGAAAAATACGGCGTTGGTGCTCACCAATGGGTTGATGTAAAAGCTTTGAAGGGTGATTCGTCGGACAATATCCCCGGTGTCGCGGGCATTGGCGAAAAAACCGCACTCGAGCTCATCAAAACATATAAAACGCTCGATGGTGTATATGAAAACCTGGACCTCCTCAAGCCAGCAGTCAAAGCCAAACTCGAAAAAGACAAAGACATGGCGTACCTCAGCAAAAAGCTGGTCACGTTGATGGTCGACGCACCGGTACATATTGATCTTGAAAAAGCCCAATTACACGACGCCATTCGCCCAGAATTTGTGGCGATGCTGCGCAAACTGGAATTCCGCAATCTACTCCGCCAGGCCGAAGCAAATCTCAGCAAACAACAGATCAAAGAAGCTGAAACTATCGAACCCGGCGCCGAAATTACGCCCGCTAAAATCGTTGATTTTGACGCCAAAGCGTTCAAAGTCGGTGAGCCGCGCGTGGTCACGACCAATCCCGAAGGCAGTGAGATTTGGATGAGCCCAGATCCGAGCAAAGTTATGACGATTCATTTTGGCATGCTCGACGACGGTGTTATTAAAGTGCTTTCCAACGGACCGTTAGTAAGCCACGACCTCAATCCGCTGTTTCGCGCATTACTCAAAAACGGTTTGGAATGGCCTGGCCCAATCGGGCATGACACTCGCATTGGCGCATTTTTGCTCAATTCGCTCCTTCGGTCGTTAAGTTTAAGCGATTTGCTTGCACAAACAATTGACACAACTGATGCCACGCAAACTGCACCGGCGATTTGGCATGCGTACCGCGATCAGTCGATGCAGTTTGAACAAGCGCCTGCACTCGCCAAACTGGCGCATGACATCGAGTTTCCAACGATTTATCTCTTGGCGATGGTTGAAAATCGGGGCGTTTTACTCGACAGCACATACCTCAAAAAGATGAGCATTGAGTTCGAAGGCAAAATCAAAGACATCGAAAAGCAGGTTTATAAACATGCCGGCAAAGAATTCAACATTTTGAGCCCGAGCCAGCTCGGGACCGTTTTGTATGATGAACTGCAACTACCAACGCAAGGAGTTAAAAAGGGCAAGACAGGCTATTCGACCGGTGCGCCTGAGCTTGCTAAGTTGCGCGAATTGCACCCCATTATCGACTTAGTAACGCAGTACCGCGAGTACACCAAGCTCAAAAGCACCTATATCGACGCCTTGCCAAAATTAATTGACGAGCAGGGCAAACTACACACGACGTATGCACTTGATGTGACGCCGACTGGCCGCTTGAGTTCACATGACCCGAACTTGCAAAACATTCCCACCCGAACCGACCTCGGTCATGCGATTCGTACGGCCTTCATTCCCGCGCCAGGCAATGTCTTCGTCGGCGCGGATTATTCGCAATTCGAGTTGCGTTTAGCGGCCGAGATGGCCCACGATGAGGCGCTGATCGAAGACTTTAATAATGACCTCGATGTACACACGGCAACCGCCGCCCAGGTGTACAATGTTCCGCTTTCTGAGGTGACAAAAGACATGCGTCGCCACGCCAAAGTCGTGAACTTCGGCATTTTGTACGGCATGAGTCCACATGGCTTGAGCGTCGCAACAGGAATGTCGCTGCATGAGTCCAAAGAATTTATTCAAAAATATTTTGAACTTCGCGCGCCCGTCCGAAAATACATCGACAACACGCTCGAAAAAGCGCTGCAGGATGGCTATGTTGAAACAATGTTTGGTCGTCGTCGCCCCACACCAGATCTGAAATCGAGCAACTTTATTGTCCGCGAAGCTGCCAAACGCGCCGCGGCCAACATGCCGATTCAAGGTACCGAAGCCGACCTCATGAAAATCGCCATGCTCAACGTCGAGAAAAATCTCGGCGACAAAGGCAAGCAATTATTGCAGGTTCACGACAGTATCCTCGTAGAATGTCCCAAAGAAAACGCCGAAGAAGTCGCGCGTATCCTCAAAGACACCATGGAGCAAGTCGATCCTACGCTCAAGGTGAAACTCAAAGTTGATGTTACCACTGGCGAGTCGTGGGGCGATCTACTGTAAAACTCTGGTAATTTGCCTAAATTGTACGTAGCACCGCTGGGCTAGCCATGCGGTTACTGAGCGTCGGGTGCTCCGAACTCACCAACAACAAGGGGAATATGGGTGAGCAGCGGGTCGATGCCGGGTAACCGATCTTGGCGTTCCCAATCCTCGAGCTGCGCTACCATGCTTCCAATTTCTCGCCCTTGTTCTTCGGTGTAGGTGTTAAAGTGAACAGGCTCGTGCCCGTCAATGAGCGCCGGAAAAAGCACCCTGTGAGGAACGGTAAGCCCGCTTCCTGTTTTCATATTGGTGTCGAGCAACACCCCAATCGTTCGTTCTTTCTCCGAAAGAGGTGAAATTTCGCGGTAGGCTACAAACCGTGAGGCTTCGCCTAGTACGACATCCTGAGTAACTGACTCCGTACTCAGTCTGTCTGTCAGCATACTGACGATTCCGCAATCTCTGAGGCGGCGTCCGTGTGCTTCTTGCAATCCGATAAGGGCGAGGTTTGCTTCGTATGGTCCGTAGTGTCGTTCTGGGTGTCTCTGGAAATTGGGTATTTTCTTGGATTTAGTCATCCAGCTATTCTACCTGGGAGTGCCTAAAAAGCAACAGCGAATGTATCAGTTTAGAGCTCGGGCGGTTGCAGAATATGTGTCAGCATATCGCTGAGACCCGGTAATTCGCCGGCAGCCTGATTTCGTTCCAAGTCACCTACCATGGTTTGTATTGCCGAAGCATCGTCAGGGCTAAAAGGGGTAAAGTAATGTATAGCCTCTGCGTCGGTGTGATATACAGCGACGTGGAATTCACCAAACTTTTTACCCACCGGACCATCTGGAAATGCCGCACGCAACATAACACCCCCAACCGTCGTATTGCCATCTTGCTTGCGAAAAACAAAGGTATCGCACGCATCGGTTGAGGTCGGCACCGGACCGTCGACGCCTTGAATTTTTTCCAAAGCTTTTGCGGCGATACCAAGATCGGCAAGTTGCCGCGCATGACGTAACTGGATATCACGTAATAAAAAAGCGCTTTCAAATGCGCTTATCTGGGGGAAGTCAAGTTCGGGAAAGCCGGCGCTCATATAATAATTATTTTTACTATCTTTTACTGAAAAGTCAAATATCTTGCAACTATTTTGTGTATTAAGAACGCGTATAAATTGAAAAATGACTCCTTTTATGCTATCGTAACATCGGTAGAATTTACAAAAGGTGCTAAGCTTACATTATGAGATATTTCGCTGGATTTTTAGTTGCAATCGGTCTGCTCGTGCTCGTTGTCATCCTTGTTATCAAAGGTTTTACTCATCATGCTCCTAAGGTCCAGGAGATCACCCTCGCTGATTACGCCAGCACAAACACGGTGATGCAATTGACTATTGACGGTCCGCTGAACGCCGACGAATTACACCAAGGTCTGCGCATTATCATCGGGCAAACACAGAATGTTATTCAAACGTATCAGGGCTACCAAAACAACGTAACCCTTACCAAGTCATACCCAAGCAACCAAACGGCCTACGATCAATTCCTGCGCGCATTGCAATTATATGGCTTCACCAGGGGCAACAAAGACCCGAACAAAACCGATGAGCGCGGCTATTGTCCAAACGGCGACCGCTATTTATACGAAATCTTGAAGGACAGCAACAGCAATGCTCAGCGCTGGTGGTCGACATCTTGTGGCGGTCAGGGTAACTTCGCTGGCAGCCCGAACCAGGTGCGCCAACTCTTTATCAAGCAAATTCCCGACTACAACAAAATCGTCTCAAAAGTGCGCTTGTAGGGTACTTCTAGTACAATACAGGCATGATTAAGGCGATAGTTTTCGATTGCTTCGGGGTACTTGTCACGGAGGGCTGGTATGCATTCCGGCATCAATATCTAAAGGATTCGGCGGTCCGCCAAGAGGCAAACGACCTCCACCGCGCCGTTAATGTCGGCATGATTCCTTACGATGAATTTGAATCCGAACTGCACAGGTTGAGCGGTGCTCCGCTCGAGATTATCCGATCATTTCTCGATAATAACAGGGCGAATACGCCGCTCTTTGAATATATCCGCGAAAAGATAGCAGGGAAGTACAAAATCGGCATGCTTTCTAATGCGGGCGCCGATTGGCTTTCAGAGATGTTTACTCCCGACGAGCGGAAGCTCTTTGATGCCACTGTCTTGTCGTACCAGATTCAAGCCGCAAAACCTGACCCGGTCGCATATCAAGCAATCGCCGATAAATTGGGTGTTGAGCTTGCAGAATGTGTGTTTATTGACGATACGGAACGATTCTGTACCGGGGCGCGCGAGTGCGGCATGCAGGCAATTTGGTTTAAAGATAACGATCAAAGCTGCGCCGAGCTCGACGCAATCTTACAGTCTTAGCCAATACGAAAAATGAGTCGCTTTTTGAGCTGACAAGCTTCCTCGATTTTAGGCATATGCAAGCGTAACGTGTTGGCTAGGGCAGCGCTTGGTACGGTTGCCACCAGTACGCCGCCATGTACGGCCACACTTATAGGTGTCTTAAAATGCTCATCCACGTATTGCTTTACAGCGAGCACTTCAGGGTCTTCGGGTGGTCCATAATGGGAGAGAACCTCCTGTAAGCTTTCCATGGCCGCACTATAACCCAGAGTGCGCATACAAGCCAATACCGAATTCGTGACATTTGTCACAAATAAGCACAAGCACTTGACCTGAGGTGTGAGCAAGGGTATAACAAAACTTAAGACGTTTCTAATGCGCCACTAAATATCAAAGAAGAAAATAATGAGTGTTACTGCTGAGGCGACGCTGACGTTCGCCCGGGCTAATTATGATGTTATGCGTGAAATGGCTCTTCAGGTCGAAGGGCCTGCTGTTGTTTCGGGGCGAGTAATCGATTTTGTTCCCCCGGTAATGGACGACACCTGTCTGACGCAAGTTATTGCCCATGAACCACCGCTTCTGACACATGTGGGTGAATTGCCGCCCGAAGAGCAGGAACCGGTTACGCCGTTTATAGAATTACAGGCCGAAACCACAAAAGAAGGGTTGCCCCTGATTGGTGACGACACCTTCGAAGGCTTGCGTCCAACCGAACTTGGCTTTGCCGCAATGGCCAGCCTGACCGCTTGGGGCAAGGCTGCAACCCGAGGGCTGGGCACGACTACGAAGCACCGAGCTGATCGCCTCAATAAAGCGACCGAAGCGGTACGCACCTTGAGTTTGCGCATCTTACATCTTGGCGAGCCAGAATCAGCCGAATCGCTCGATGCTCCAAATGCTCGTGTTGTGCTCCGCGCCCTTAACCGCGAAGCAGTACATGCTCGAAAAGTAGGGGACGGGCCGCGCGCTTTTACGGCCGAAACCGCGAGCCAGTGGATCATCTCCAAAGCGGTTCTGTAGGTAGAGATTTAGACCACAAAACCTGTACAATATATCCATATGCCTGAATTACCAGAGGTCGAGACCGTTCGCATCGGCTTGAGCGGTTTACTACCCGGAAAAATCATAAAGAGTGAGCATCACGACTGGCCGAAAGGGTTTCCAAATGCTGAAACCGATGTCCAGGCTTTTTTGCTCGGTGCAAAAATTGTAGCGGTGAAGCGCCGCGCAAAAGTATTGCTCATTGAGCTCGACACCAAATATTCGCTCGTCATTCACCTAAAAATGACCGGCCAGCTTGTGTTTCGAAGCGAGTCTGTGCGCTTTGGCGCAGGACACCCGAACGACTCGCTCGTCGGCGACTTACCGGATACATCCACCCGCGTTATTTTGACCTTTACAGACGATAGCACTTTGTACTTTAATGACCAGCGCAAGTTTGGTTGGATGCGGCTGCTGCCCACCGCCGAAGTGCCGATGCTCGACTTTTTCCGAAAAGTAGGGCCCGAGCCGCTTGCCGCCGATTTCACGGCCGCTGACTTTGTAGTGCGGCTGCGGCGCCGAAACAAAAGTGCCATCAAATCTGTATTGCTTGACCAAGCCATTGTGGCTGGCGTGGGAAATATTTATGCAGATGAGAGTTTGTGGGGCGCAAAAATCCACCCGAACACAATTGTCGGGTCGCTCCCTGATGCGCAGCTTCAAAATTTGTATACGGCACTTACGGCCGTACTAAGATTGTCGATTGAAAAAGGGGGTAGCACCGATCGTAACTATGTTGACGCTCACGGCAAGCGGGGAAGTTACTTGACCTTTGCCAATGTTTTTCGCCGTGAAGGTAAGCCGTGCTCGCGTTGCGGCACGACGATCATTAAAATTCGCGCGGCTGGCCGTGGTACGCACCTCTGTCCGCATTGCCAAAAGCTAGCGACGGCGTAAACGAGCCCTATATGAGTAACGGCAATCCTTTTGAACAAGTTCCCGCACAGCCAACATTAAGTCAGATGGCATATAGAAAGCCTCAGACAGTTTTTACGACTGATAGCGAGACGCAGGATCGCATTGCTGCGGCCGTATCATATACGGGCGAACAGCTTGAAAGAGTTGTCGACGAAGGCTTGGTCGATGCTGCCGTTTTGAATCGGTTTAGTTTAGTAGGGCAAAAAGCTTCTATCGCGGTGGTCGCATCTAATGATTTGCCTCACGAGGTCGTCATGCACTATCACCCAGGTGCACATCAAATTTCTATAAAGCCTGATTTCAGCCAAGCACAAATCACTTGGGGGCTATTAGCCGGTTCGGGCAAGTTTGGGCGGCCGCTTCTTGAGCAGGATATATTAAGTCATCTGTCAGGGGTTATATTGCAGAATCATCCTGACAAAAAAGTTTGCGACAACACCGCACGCGCCGAGCGAGAAATAATGGATACGACGTATATGCTTGCGGGAATCACAAGGACTCAAGTTTCGGCATGTTTTGCTGCACATGGCAAGGGCTGGCAAAATGATGGTCAGCTTTCCGAGCTTATTCGCCAGAAAGTCGGAGTAGATCTTACGGGTGCGGTACTAAATCGAGTACACCAGTGGCGGCACGTATTTCTAGAACAGGATGGCCACACGCACTACACAGCGAGATAGGGGACGCATATTCCTTTGAAGAACGATTACGAAGGGTTCGGGATGCCGCCTTGAGTGTGGTGCAGGATGAGTTGACTGAAGTTCGGCAGACGTTGAGCGATATGCGCATTCTTGCGGATGGAACGCTATTCTATGACATTGATCGAATGCGACTTGCCGCGGTGGCCAAAGCGGTTTTGCACATCGTGGAGAGTTGAGCCAAAAACCTGGTAGGATGCTATGATTAAAGGCGATGATCGTAACAATTACAGGGGCGAATGACTTTGGCCGAAAGCAGGCGGTGACGCAGATTTTGCGTGACTTTGTTTCCGAACATGGGGACATGGCGGTTGAGCGGCTCGACGGCGAGGACACAACCGCTGAACGGCTTCGGGAGAGCGTCGAAAGTCTCCCGTTTTTGACGGCTCGCAAGCTTGTTATCCTTCAGGAACCGAGTAAACAAAAGGCTTTTGCCGAAAAAATAGCTGATATTTTAGCCGCGGTTGCCGAGAGTACGGATCTGGTCATTCTTGAACCGAAGCTCGATAAACGTTCTGTCTATTACAAGACATTGCAAAAACAGACAGATTTCCGAGATTTCCCCGAGTTGGATGCACAGCATCTTGCCATATGGACGGTTGCGTACACTGAATCCCGACAGGGGAAGCTTTCTTCGGCTGATGCGCGACTTTTAATTGACCGTGTCGGGGGTAATCAGCGGCTTCTACAGAGTGAAATTGACAAATTAGTGCATTTTTCGCCGCATATTACGCGAGATACCATTGAATCGCTCACCGAGCCTACGCCGCAAAGCACCATATTTGAACTGCTTGATGCGGCTTTTTCGGGCAATGCTGCTCGCGCGTTACAGCTTTATCGAGAACAGCGCGCCCTCAAGGTGGAACCACTTGCGATTATAGCGATGCTGGCGTGGCAAACGCACATTTTAACAGTGGTGAAGGCGGGCGGGAGCCGTTCTGCCGATGATATTGCGCGTGAGGCCAAATTAAGTCCCTTTGTGGTGCGAAAAAGTCAACAAATTACACGAAAACTCACCGGCCAGCAACTGCGGAGTTTGGTTTCTGATCTGTTAGCACTCGATATTCGCTTAAAAACAGTGACCATTGATGCCGATGAAGCCCTAGAGCGTTATCTGTTACAAATAGCACTTTAAGGGTTGCATCTAAACGTGTTTCTTGCTATAATGGTCGTCTAGGAAAGGAATCCACAATATGCAACCAACAATTGAACGACCCGTACAACCTCAATTCGAAGATATGATCGCTCATAACTTCGGTGAACAAGCTGCGCTTGAAGCACAACATGCTGCTCCTGTAGAAGCACAGATTCACGCACAGGAACAAGTTCCTACACAGATTAGCGAAGGCTTGATGGCCGCATTTGCATTGTCTATGCAACTCCGCAGCGCAAACCCTGAACTTGCCAACCAAATTCTTGGTATGGGAGTAAAGAGTGAAGTGGTTAACAACGCAGCCGTAGCATTTGCACGACAGCAAGAACTTGAAACACAAGCTCGTCACCACATTGCACAGCAAGAAGACAAAAAGCGCCCAGCTTTTGCTTCAGCTGAATAAATAGCTTTTGTGAGATTCCTAAAAACCGCTTCGTACGAAGCGGTTTTCTCTTTGCCGAAGTTTTAGTAGTCGAGAGATACCGACTTCAGCGTCTGATGTATTTATCGTGGGGATGGTTGCGACATGTGGGGAAGGACAGACTTTAACCAATAGAAAAGCCCGCAATGTAATGCGGGCTTTTCTATAAGGTAGAAGTACTTATTTCTTCTTAGCTGCTGGCTTCTTGGCTGGAGCTTTTTTCGCTGCTGGTTTCTTTGCAGCGGGTTTCTTGGCGACAGTTTTCTTTGGTGCGGCTTTTTTCGCAGTTGGTTTGCTGGCGCCGGCACTTGCTTTCGCGGCTTTCGCGAGCTGGCTCTTTTTGCGTGCAACCTTGTTTTTGTGCATCACATTCTTCTTAGCAGCTTTGTCGAGTGCGCTTTGAGCTTTACCAAGTTCTTTGCTAGCGGCTTTTTCGCCACCGACAAGGGCTTTTTGGAAAGCTTTGACAGCTGTCTTCAGGCTTCGCTTGGTTTTGCTGTTACGAACGGCAGCTTTTTGCGCGGTCTTGACGCGTTTTTTTGCTGATTTGATGATTGGCATATGTGGTACCTTTGTTGTTAATTTCTCAGATAGAAACTATAGCAGACCCCGGTGGTTCTTGTCAAAATCGACCGATGTAAATAAAGTGCTCGACAAGCATGAGCGTCATGTGGTACCCTTTGCTTAAAGTATACTTTAGGGCAAACAAAAATGGACACACAAAAACAACAAATCGTCGACCGCCTCAAACAAGCGAACAACATCTTAGTGACCGTGCGCAGTAATCCGAGCGTAGACCATTTGGCTGCATGTATCGGACTCACACTCGCCCTTAATAAACTTGGCAAGCATGCCACCGCAGTATTTAGTGGTGACATTCCATCAACACTGGAGTTTTTGCAGCCGGAAAAGACCCTCGAGAAGAACACTGATTCTTTACGTGATTTCATCATTGCTCTCGATAAATCCAAGGCCGACAAGCTGCGGTACAAAGTTGAAGACAAAGTCGTCAAGATTTTTATTACACCTTATAAGACATCAATCACTGATCGTGACCTTAATTTCAGCCAGGGCGACTTTAATGTAGACGTGGTGTTTGCAATCGGTGTCCACCAGCAAAATGACCTCGACCAGGCAATTATTTCACATGGCCGCATCTTGCACGACGCCACAGTCGTGAGTGTTACGGTTGATGCCGGTCCGAATCTCGGAAACGTCAACTGGAGCAAACCAAACGCCAGTAGTCTTTCGGAACTTGCAGTAGAGATAATTGACGGCATCGACAAATCATTGCTCGACGGCCAGATCGCAACTGCCTTTTTGACCGGTATCGTTTCGGAGACAGACCGCTTTAGTAACAATCGCACCTCGCCTCAAACGATGAGTATTAGTGCTGAGTTGATGGCAGTTGGCGCAAACCAACAGCTTGTTGCTACGAAACTGGCCGAACCGCCAGCGCCGCCGGTACTTCCGCCCACCCTTCAAGAGAAAACTGAAGCAGCTGCTCCAGCTAAGAAAAAGCCAGAAGACGGCACGCTCGAGATCGAGCACGACGAGGCAAAAGCCGCTGCCGCTAATAATAATTCCGACATCAAAATTGACGAAGACGGCAGTTTCCTCGGTTTAGAAAATCCCGACGAAGAGCAGACCATCCACAACGAAGGTATTTTGCCTGAGCCAAAGCCGCTCACGCCTCCTATTGAAGAAAACCAGGAAAAACCAGAAGCACCCGAGCCGGAATTGCCCAAGATCAAAGACGTAAAAGACGAAACAGAAGGAGTGAAACTCCCTGAGCTGCCCAAAATCCCAAAAATCAAGGCGGCCCATAACGAGGCGCCGCACATGGTTTTAGACCCGCCGACGCTCGGAGGGCCTTTGTCGGCAACGAGTTCATCTGATTTTTTTGATCCATTGGTCGACGCCGCTTCGGGGGCGCCGCCCACGCAACCGATTCTTGATCGTGAACCGCTGGGTAAAGCAGGCGAAGAAGCACACGACGAATCGCCTAAACACGAGGAAAAGGGCGATGAAAAGCCAAAGTCTGAACCAGAAGATGAGCCCGAAGCAGGTGGCTCTGTATCTCATGATGATGCAGACAGTCACGACGCGCCCGCTTCAGAGCCTGCCGCGCCCGTTACTCCTTATGAACCTCCTGTAACGCCGCCAACTCCAGCAGTAACAATACCTGAACCGACTGCCCCAACTCCACCCGCAGATGAATTACCAGACAACGTCGCGCAAGAAACCTTGAGTGATATCGAGAAACAATTGCACAGCCCGCACGCGGCCGACGATGTAACTTTGCAGCCTGCAGGAACGCCTCCAGTAGATGTATCGAGCGCTCGTGACGCAGTCGCGCAAGCCGTAAATAGTACTGACGAACAGGTACTCGCGCCTATCCAAGCACTTAATTCGCAACCGCTTGATCTTGGGCCGACGGCTGCCGTACCTGCCGGCGCAGTAGCAACGCCTGTAGCCGGTCCGACGGTTTCGCCAGCGATTATTCCAAATGCTCCTACGTCATTCGCGCCTGATGGCCTTACTTTGCCAGGGGTAACCGGCGTTTCGGATGCGCCGACTGATGCACAAGCACCAGCTACTCCTGATCTCACACCGAAGCAGGATGCGAACAGTCCGCCACCGGTACCGCCGCCAATGCTTCCTCCGTTACCAAACGCCTAAACCAAAAATACGGCACTTCGATTTGGCGCTGAGGCAAAAGAGCGTATGCTAGGATGATGAACGGCATAATCCTCATCAATAAACCACTTGGCTGGACCTCATTTGACGCCGTTAATAAGGTGCGTCGAACCATTGAAGCTTCCGGCCTGAATACTACTAACCGCAAACGATTTCCTGTTGGACACACTGGAACGCTCGACCCGTTGGCCGAAGGCTTACTCGTCGTGCTTTTGGGTGACTACACACGGCGGGCGCCCGATCTGGTAAAAGTCAGTAAAACATATGAGGTCATGATGACACTTGGCCAAACAAGTTCGACAGGGGATGAAGAAGGCGAAAAGCAATCGGTTTCCGATTTGCAGCCCAAACTTTTCGACATCGAAAAAGTTTTTATGAGTTTCGTGGGTGACAGTATGCAAACGCCACCGCAATATTCGGCAATTAAAGTAAACGGACAACGCGCATATAAACTCGCGCGCGAAGGCAAAAAAGTTGACCTCGAACCGCGTCCTATTCATGTTGCCCGTATGCTTTTGCTGAGCTATCACTATCCGGACGTGCATTTTTTGGTTGAAGTATCGAGCGGAACATATGTACGGGCTTTGATCGAAGACATGGGCAAGGTGCTCACCACTGGTGCTTACATGAAAGCGCTCAAACGTTCAAAAGTAGGAAATTACGACATTCGTGATGCGATTTCGCCTGAAAATATTACAGCTGAACTCATCCAAGAGAATCTTCGCTCTCTTTAAGATCGGCAAAATTCCATCCAATTAATGTTAGTGAAAGGTACTATGAGCGAACAAGCGCATCTTCATAGCGACACGCAGCAAGCTGTTGAGTCGCTTCGCAGTCAGGCTCGCCGCAAGGAGGGGACAGGTATTCTTGTCGGCCTCGGTTCTGTAGCCGCTGGATTTGCTATAAGTTATGCAGGAATATATAAGGTTGAACCTCAATTAAAGGTAGCTCCTTATGACCGAATCATAACAGAGGTTGCGTTTATAGGTGTAGGAATACTTGCTACCTCGGCAGGAGGTCTATTCGCTAAAGAGATAAGACAGCAGGCGGCTGAGCTTGACCAAAGGGCGACAGAGATGTCTCGTAGTTTGGTAGACGCGCATCTGACGAAATTACCCGAAGAGTTGGCGTCTGTCGAGCAACCGGGTTTAGCTGAAACTCATGACCTACTACCACCAATTATCCTTCCCCCGGAAGCGGTAGCGACCTTGCCGACATCGACGTTTGTGCCACCGAGTTCCCGCCAGTAAAATGCTCTCGACGTACTTGTTACACAACCGGGGCGCAGACAATAGAAATTTGACTAATTATCATAAAAGCGATATAATAAAATGAAATAGTTGGGGCACTCATATGTCCTCGGCAAGATACTGAAGAGGTACCTCGTGGCGAAAAATCCTGAAAACTCCGAAAATTGGGGACATCCTGAAAACCCAGAAGCAAACCCGAACGACCAAATAACTGACCCTGCGGAGCTTCGCGGTCTAGCGTGGCGTCATCGCCGACGCGCGGCAGGTATAATTGCTGGATTTGCTTTGCTTGGAGGGGGACTCTTCGCTGGAGAAAAGATTACCTTCGACTCACTGCAAATCTCCGACCATGATAAAGGCGTACTTGAGGGCTTTTGCTGGTGGGGAAATGCAACCGGAGCTACTTTATTAGCCATAAAAGGCGCTCGCAAACAAATGCAAAGCGCGCGTAGTTACAGCAATCAAGCTGCGGATCTTGAAGAGACATCGATCCAAGCGCCTCCGACTGAAATACCGACATTACTCAAAGCGCCTGAAGACATTGAGGCTGAATTTAAAGAGATAGTAAGTGGCATACATCTTACGGGCGGCGATGAAGGTAAGGGCCGGCCTCCCGGATTGCCGGAATTACCGCAGCCCCGCGATGATAGCTAAGTACGAAGGGAACAACAGCTTGTATTTCCGAAACTCATCTGTTAGAATGGCTAAAGTATGATTACAACTGACAAGAAAGACGCAGTCGTAAAAGACTTGCAAAAGCACAAAACTGACACCGGTAGCGCCGCTGTTCAGGTTGGTATCGCGACTGAGCGAATCAAAGAGCTCACCGAGCACCTCAAAGTCAACAAAAAAGATTTCGCCGCCCGCCGTGGTTTGTTGCAATTAGTTGGTCAGCGCAAGCGCAACCTGCAATACATCGCGAGCAAAGATGGTGAAGCTTACTTGGCTCTGATCAAGAAGCTCGGCATTCGTCGCTAAAGTGTGTGAACTATGGGTCTCCAGTAAGGAGGCTCCAAGCTTGTGCACTTTTAAACCTAACGTTCATCGGTAGAGCTACAGATATACGCTCACGATCGAGTCCGCACAAGGGGCATATATTTGCACCCTGCTGATGAGCACGAAAGGATGGGAACCTACTATGAGTGACATCATAAACCCCTTTAATAAGCCGATCACCATGGTCGAAATCGAATTTTGTGGCCGCAAGCTCACTCTCGAGGTTAATCGTGTCGGATTTCGCGCAACTGCTGCTGTTTTGGCACGGTACGGCGACACTGTCATCTTGGCAACGGCGATGGTTTCACCAAAAGCCATTACCGGCTTCGACTATTTCCCGTTAAGTATCGACTACGAAGAAAAAATGTACGCAGCCGGCAAGATCAGCGGCAGCCGTTTTATCAAGCGTGAAGGTCGTCCAAGTGACGAAGCAATTTTGATCGGTCGTTTGATTGATCGCCCGATTCGTCCACTGTGGCCAAAAGGCTACCGCCACGAAGTACAAGGTGTTTCGACTGTTTTGAGCCTTGATCCGAGCTTTCGCCCGGATGCCATTGCCATGATCGCCATGAGCGCTGCATTTATGCTCACCGGTGCGCCATTTGAAGGCCCAATCGCCGGACTTCGCGTTGGTATCAAAGACGGCAAGATGAGCGCATTTATGAGCCGCGAAGAGCTCAGCGAAAGCGTACTCGATCTGTTTGTTGCCGGCACCAAAGACGCCGTTATGATGGTGGAAGCCGGCGCCAACGAAGCTACCGAAGAGCAAGTGGTTGAGGCTTTGGCATTCGCGCAAGCCGCTATGCAGCCAGCAATCGCTTTACAGGAACAACTGGCCGAAAAACTCGGCGTCACCAAGCAAGAGTACGAACTGAGCTTGCCCAGCGAAGACATACAGACCGAAGTCAATGAATGGCTTGATGGCAAAATGGGCGCAAACATCCGTGTGCCTTACACAGAGCGCCACGAAAAAATGCACGCGATTCGTGAAGAACTCATTGCACATTTTAGCGAAAAACTCGGCGACGACTGGGACGCGGTAAAACGCGACTACGAAGACGCCTTTGCCAGCGCCGCCAACAAAGACGTCCGCAAGGGTATTTTGGAAGAAAACGTTCGTCCTGATGGCCGAAACTTCACCGAAATTCGTCCGCTCAGCAGCCAAGTCGGTTTGTTGCCGCGCGCACATGGTTCGAGTTTGTTCACTCGCGGTATAACGCAAGGTTTGAACGTCGTTACGCTTGCGCCGCTCAGTATGGCTCAGATGATCGACACCATGGAGCAAGAAGGCGAACGTCGCTACATGCACCACTACAACGCACCTGGTTATACTATTGGTGAAGTTCGCCGCCTAGGCAGCCCCGGCCGCCGAGAAATCGGCCACGGCTACCTCGCCGAGCGCGCATTGCTCCCCATGCTTCCAAGTGAAGCCGACTTCCCATACACAATTCGCACCGTTACCGAAATTATGAGCCAGCACGGTTCAACCAGTATGGCCGCCACTTGTTCAAGCTGTTTGGCTTTGATGGACGCTGGTGTGCCTTTGAAAGCACCCGTAAGCGGCATCGCCATGGGATTGATGATCGAGGGCGACAAAATTGTCGTGTTGAGTGACATCGCCGACGCCGAAGACTTCGCTGGCGATATGGACTTCAAAGTTACCGGTACGAGCAAAGGTATTACGGCGCTCCAGATGGACATGAAAGTCCACGGTTTGCCGGTAGAAGTTTTGCAGCGGGCACTCGAACAAGCCAAAGAGGGCCGCGCACAAATCCTTGAGCACATGCTCACGACCCTCGCCAAACCACGCGACACCATGAGCCCGTACGCGCCGCGCGTCGAAAGCATCATGATCAACCCTGACAAGATCCGGGAAGTGATCGGGAAGGGTGGTGAAACGATTCAAAAGATCGTTGCCGAAACTGGCGCTCAGATCGACATTAAAGATGACGGCACGGTGATGATCGCCAGCCCCGACGGCGATAGCATCGCCAAGGCTAAAGATTGGATTCAGATGATCGTTGCCGAACCGGAAGTCGGCAAAATTTACGAAGACGTTCCTGTGGTGAGTGTCATGGACTTCGGTGCATTCGTACAGATTCTGCCCGGCAAAGACGGCTTAGTGCACGTCAGCGAAATGGCTGAAGAACGCGTTGAGAAACCAAGCGACATCGTTAAAGAAGGCGATCGCGTTACCGTAAAACTCATCGCAGTCGACGACCGCGGCCGTTTACAACTGAGCATGAAAGCCGCAAAACGCGACCAACAGAATGGAAAAAGTAACTAAACCCACCACCAACATTTCTGTCACCACTCGGCGCTTCAGCCGGCTGGTGGCAGGAGTGGTCGCACTCGTACTTGCATATGTCATGTTACTGCGAGCGTTTGACACCGGAAGTTTGCAGCAGTATGGCATCGTACTCATCGCGCTCATTTTCAGCATAAACCGTTTCGTAAAAGCAGCACGAGGTACTGACCATGGCAAAAACTGACGATACCGACGACGCAAAAATATCACAAGCCAAACAACAACGGCTTGACCAGATTAAAGCAGAGATTATCAAAACAAATATCTGCCCGGATTTGGCCAAGACAGCCACGAACATGGTATTCGGCGATGGAAACCCGAACGCCCAGATCGTATTCATTGGAGAAGCACCAGGGAAGAACGAAGACCTCAAAGGTCTGCCCTTTGTCGGCGCCGCCGGCAAGTTCTTAGACGAGATGCTCGCCATGATCGGACTTGAGCGAAAAGATATCTACATCACCAATATCGTAAAGTATCGTCCGCCAAATAACCGCGACCCACTGCCCGCTGAGAAAGCTGCTTTTCTGCCGTATTTACAGCAACAAATTGAAGTCATTCGACCGAAAGTTGTGATAACATTGGGACGCCACAGTATGAATTGCTTTTTGCCCGGTCTGTTTATCAGTCAGATCCACGGCCAGCCAAAACGCATTCGTATCAACATGAAGCAAGCCGCCGACGCCCTCAGGGCTGGCGACAAAAAAGCTTCGCCTGAATCCAAACAGGGAGAGCCAATCGTCATTTTGCCCTTGTTCCATCCAGCCGCTGCATTGTATAACGGCTCGATGCGTCAGACATTGATCGACGATTTTGCACAAATCCCCCAGATTATGGAACTTATTAAATCTTGAATCCGAAAAATGAAAGGAAATTCATGAACGAAAATCAACCTAACAACAATCGGCCGCCAAGGCGCCCACGTGGAAGCGGGGGACAGGGTGGCCAAAACCAAAATGGTCAGCCAAACGCGAACGGCCAAAAACCAAATCAAAACCGCGGAAACGGTGGTAACGGCGGCGCCAAGAAGAACGGCTTTAGCTCGGCTTCACGCGGCGCTGCGGTTCGAGCACAAAAACGTGCCCAAACCGACGCACAGCGTATCGCTAACCAGTATTCAGCAGCCGTTGTGCCCGCTGAAGCACGCGAACGCCGCGCTAACTTTATCGACGATTCACCTCGCTTGAAGGTCATTGGCCTTGGTGGTATGAACGGCGGTGGTTCCAAGAACATGATTCTTGTGGAATACATGAACGACGCCGTAATTATGGACTGTGGTAACGACCTCGGTGTCGATTTGCCCGGTATTAACTACGGCATCGCCG
>CAZRIO010000005.1:0-66277 GCA_964600185.1 uncultured Candidatus Saccharibacteria bacterium
TAATCTCTCCACCCTTCTTTTTCCAGCCATTTTTTTCCCAACCAAGCGACCATTTCGTAATTACATTGATCCAGAATTCGCTGTCCGTGTGAATCACGCATGGTTCACCGGAAGCATCTTTGAGCGCCGCGATAATCGCGAAGCCTTCCATGCGGATGTTAGTTGTTTCGCGACCGTCCGGTTCTGTACCCAAAAACACGGGTTTGCCGTCGCTCACTACTGCAAATCCGCCGGGGCCGGGATTCGGACTTGCACTGCCATCGGTATAATATACGATCATTTCTCCTCATTTCTGGCCGGTTCATGTGTCGGCATTGTCGCTGTTACTACCGCCAATCATACCATGAGATTAGACATCATGTTCATGTTTTTACGCACTCTATAGTACACTGGTGATATGCACGCAAAAGACAACACTCCACTTTTACAAGGAACAAAACTAAAAAACTTTACGCCGATTGAAACAGTCCCGGCACTGCAAATCGTCGAGCTCCAACCGGGCGCAGGTGAAATCGTGCCACAAGGCGCAACGATTAACGCACATTACACCGGCGCACTCGCCAAGAACGGCATAATTTTTCAAAGTTCGCACGATTTTGGTCAGCCTATAACCTTCGGCCTCGATCAAGTTATTTCTGGCTGGACCCAAGGCGTTCCAGGCATGCGCGTGGGCGGTATTCGTCGGCTTATTATCCCCGCGGCAATGGCTTATGGAGCACAGTCACCTTCACCGAATATTCCGGCAAACTCGGACTTGGTGTTTGATATCGAACTCGTAGAAATCAAATAGTTTCGGGCGGTATCAGCGAAAAATCACAAACGTCACAACCGAAACACCTGCTGTGATTATTGTTCCCCACACCATATCAACATAGGTAATTTTGGCGGGCCAGTTTTTGAGGGTCGAGTGATTCGTAAGGTCATAGGTGGCGTACATCAGCAATCCGAGAAGTGCTCCATGCCCCAGCGCGTAGGACAACGAGTTTTTAGCCAGCGCCGGATCGACTACGAAAATTATGATGCCAAGCATGTAGAGCAGATAAAAAATTACCGCAGGAATAAAGTTCGGCTTCTTGCGCAGCAACGTGCCCATTTGCGCTTTGTAAAATCCATTCGCGATAAACTTAATCCAAACGGCATCAATAATAACAAACAATACGGCTGCCACGAGATAATGTTCGACGAACTTCATGATCTTATAATACACCCGTGTTAAACTTCCGTAACTATGAGCTCAGAGAAAAAATCATTCAGCTGCGGTGAGCAACCTTTGCCAAGACAATTTGCACCCGTGGAGACGTATTCAACGAAGTATATCTTCCACGAACTAGAGCGGCAAAAAGAAGCGTGGCAACAAAGTATGACTTCCCGCGGCAGGTCACTCGATCAAAAATTACACGAGTCACTTGCGAGTCAAGCTGTAGTAACAAAATGCAAGCAAGGCGTCGTATTACTCACGCTTCAGGAAATGCAACGGCGAGGCACTCCACTTCCAAAACTAGCGCCAGAGATTATAGCCGATATCCCACATGCCCGAAAATTTGCCCTAGGCGCTTACGCAAGCTCCCTGCTATTTGATACGATTTTCAGCAAAGTCAGAAATGTATTTGTCACTAACATCACAAAACAACGTTCTAATATGGTCTTCGATGCTCCGAACTTTGGCAATGCCGGTGGGTTGTGGGCCGTACATGTAGGACGCGAGGTTCTCGATGCGCATTTCGAAGACTCGGCTGCTCCCCGACAGTGGTATAAAGACGAAGCGGGCCAGTTGCTCGTAGAGCGCGTGATCACCGCCGAACCCACTGATGCGATTCGGTCCTTCATGGAAGCAACGCGTATGCCTCAAAATTTTGACCAGCTCGTTACTTTATACCCACACGTCACCGCAAATGCCGTCCTTGATACATAATCTGTATTTAAGTATCGGGTAATACTTCTGTTTGTTTAATGAGATGTGCGGCGCTATATACGCTGCAGCTGCGCAATAAATGTAAAACATGATATAGTTCGATTATGAGCTTTGGACGTTCAGTCCCCCCGCGTAATCGCAGTCTCGCCGTACATAGTCGTGCCCCTGAAGATTGTGCACCAAGATTTTATAACTTTTATCATAGACAGCAAGAATATTGGCACAAGAGATTACCGAACGAGCAAGATCCTGTGGTAGCAGAACTAGGCCGATCCATGACTTCCCAGCTGATCGCTACAAATCGCGTGTACATTAACCACTGCCTCAGGCGAGCTCCCGCCGATATAGCCGATTATGCCCGACAGCGCTTTTTAGCAACAGCAGCAAGTTCCGCCCTGTTGCGTATAATTGCCGACTCCGAACTCATCCCCGCCAAAGTACCTCTAAGCTACGAACCGACATTCATGCGTTACCCCAATATTGCTCCCGAATATCATCTGAAAGTTGCGGAAAGTGAACAGTTGCACGACTTGTTGCCCGAAACAGAATCCCGTGTGCAATGGTATCAAGGTGATGATTTGTGGATTAATCAGGTAAAACTTGTGCCCAGCAGACAGCACTCACACGCCGAATTAGCTTACGGAGCAACAGCCGATCCCCCGCAATTTGTCGCACTCACCGCACAACTTCCCAGTCGGGTATACACGGGCTAAGCTACGGGCGCAAAAGTCCAATGATTAGCGCCATCACCATAATCGTTACAAATTCATGCGCAACATTAAGCAATGTGAGTTTCTTGCGTCGTGTATCGAATGTATCGTGCACATAAAAACGCGCCGCCGTAAAACCCAACCACAACCAAAAGCCCGTCGTTAATGCATCCTGCAAAAAGCTGTTCCCAAAAAATTTATTCGACAGGAACGTAACATGCGCCAAAATATATGCCGTGAATAACGATGCAACCAACACCGAGCCATACATCCAGGCATTTTGCAGCGGGGTCATTTTTTGACCCATTTTTACCCCGGTGTAGCGCATCCACATTTTGCCAAAAACCGCCGGTGTATACCAAATAGAACCCACGACCATACTCGATAAACCCGCCAGTAATACTGCCCAAAAGTTGACGTCGACACTCATATAAATCCCCCTTTATATGCGAAGTATGCACCCAAATGCATCGATTTGTCTACAATATAATCCTAGCGCAATTTGAGGTAATATTGCCGTTCTTCGGGCGACATATGTTCGATCGCATAACGCAACGCAGTCCGAGGAATTTCGCGAATATGCGCACTTAAAAATATACCGAGTCGTTCCCTGTCTTTATCGCCCATGTCGCGCAGCATCCAGCCAACCGCTTTGTGAATAAGGTCGTGTTTGTCAGTTAGAAGTCGTTCGGCAATTAGGTATGCGACATCGAGTTCGCCCGCTCGAATCAGTGTCCATGTGCTCACCATTGCTATACGTTTTTCCCAGAGGTCGTTCGATCTCGCGAGGCGTGTCAAAATCGTGCTATCCTCCGGATGTTTGAGTATCCAGCTGCCCACGATATAGCGACAGCTCACATCAACAATGTCCCAGTTATTTATGCGATCAGTCCGACGTAAATAAAGATCGACGAGTGCTTTGAGTTCTGCGTCACTCGCCTTTTTGGCCTGCAATGTCATGATAATTACCGCGCACAAACGCATTTCGTGAATCGGACTTTCGAGGATTTTTTCGATGTCATCAAGGCTGATGTCTTTGAATTCGCGGGCGACTTGCCGCGTCGGTGGCACACGTACACCGATAAACATATCCCCTTCACCGTAACCACTTTTATGCGTCTTGAAAAATCCACCGAGAAACTCAACCGCCTCAGGCCAAGCATATTTTTCAAGCGCTGCGAGAACTTGATCAGCGACTGTCATATTTTATTGCAGTTTTTGAGGGAGGTCAGTTATTGCAACGCGATCTTGCGTTGCCGTGTCGCGGTCGCGAACGGTTACGGTGTTGTCGTCGAGTGTTTGGAAGTCGATTGTCACGCAGTACGGCGTGCCGATTTCGTCTTGGCGACGGTAACGTTTACCGATGTTACCATTGTCGTCCCAGATCACTTGGCCGAATTCTTTTTTGAGTGCTTGATAAACCTCGCGGGCTTTTTCAACCAGCTCTGGCTTGTTTTTGAGCAACGGGCTGACCGCAACTTTTACGGGCGCCAAATGTTTTGGTAGCTTGAGATAAATGCGTTTTTCGCCGTTCATTTCGTCTTCGGTATATGCTGCCGACAAAACCGCCATGAGTGCGCGCTCCACGCCAAAACTTGGTTCAATCACGTGCGGCACAAACGGGGTTGAGCCATCTTTTGGACGGTAGTCCATGCTTTTACCGCTGTTTTTCTGAATATTACCGAGGTCAAAATCAGTGCGATACGCCAAACCCAAAAGTTCTTCGCGGCCGATTGGAAAATCAAATTCAAAGTCGACGGTGCGTTTGCTGTAGTGCGCGCGATCGTTTTCGGGAACTTCGAGTTCGTGAACTTTATCCTGCGGTAAACCGAGCATGTCACACCACTTATGAATTTGTTCAACCCACATATCAAACGCTTGCTCCCAGTTTTCTGGATTCACAAAGTATTCAATTTCCATTTGCTCGAATTCGCGAGCGCGGAAAATAAAGTCGCGCGGGCTAATTTCGTTACGAAACGCCTTGCCCTGTTGCGCCAAACCAAACGGTAAGTCCGGATAAAAACTATCAACGACGTTTTTGTAGTTCGTGAAAATACCCTGCGCGGTCTCCGGCCGAAGATAACTCACCGAACCTTCGTCAGCCACAGGTCCAACGTGCGTTTTGAACATCATATTGAACTGACGTGCTTCGCCGAATGTGCCAGTTTTACCGCAAGTTGGACATTTGGAAGTATCGATTTTATCAGCGCGAAAACGGCTGTGACAGTTTGAACATTCAACCAATGGATCGGTAAACGTCTCGGTGTGTCCACTCGCCTGCCAAACTTTTTGGTTCATTAAAATCGCCGCATCGACACCGAACATGTCTTCACGGTCATCAACAAACATTTTCCACCACAACTGCATGATGTTTCGCTTCAGCTGCACACCCAAAGGACCGTAATCCCACGTTCCGGCCAAACCGCCGTATACTTCGGAACCTTGATAAATAAACCCGCGGCGCTTCGCCAGGCTCACAATGTCGTCTAAAGATGTTTCACTCATATCTGTTGATTATACCAGGGAGGACGCCTGGAGCATAGTCCGTACCAGCGGTAAAACATCCGCAAGGAGCACACCGCTTCCCTGAATCTGCCTGAGCACTTTTGGTTGATTCCCATTAAAAGCGAGGCGCAAATATTTTATGTGGTCAGCACCGAATTGCGCATCCGCTCGTAGCGCAAAGCTCATGTGGTCGAAGTCGAAGCTGTACTGCTCAGTTGGTTCAAGTTTTTTGCCCGTAGCATCAGTCTGAAGATTCGGCGTATGACCCGCCAACCGCAACAATTGCACATCGAACCAAAACGTGATGACAGGCAATGCAATATCGCTGTCATTCAATGCCTCAAAAAGTTGTTCGGCCAATTCAAAATATGCGGGTTCCGGTTCGTCTTCGGTTATTTTATTCAGCCGTTTAATTAAATCATAGCCCAGCATCGTCCGATCCAGGTGTTTCACGATGTCGCCATAATGTTTTATAAGTCGCGTCGAAACGAGACTATGCAGCGTACCCCGCCCCTTAATAAACGTGATATCTGTAACACTAAACAGTTCAATACCGCCAGCGAGCTTTGATTTCACCCGTCTCACCCCTTTTGCGAGCAAACTCAATTTGCCGTAATTAGGAGTAAGAATAGTCAAAATCCGATCAGCCTCCCCGTAATCCAACCGACTCAATACAATACCGGTCGTAACCAGCTGCTTCATGACGCTACCGATACATGTTCACGAAGTGCCGCTAAAAGTTGAATAATTCTTGTGTTCGGTTTGTAATAATACCCCTTCACTCCAAGTTCCTTGTATAAGATATTGTGGTTTGCAAATTCTTGTGGTGGTACAAGTGAGTGGATCACAACCGGAATATTACTCCACTCCGGATAAGAGCGAAACTCATATAAGAATTCGATGCCGTTATGTGCCGCCAGCTGTACTTCTAAAATAACAATGTCCGGTAATGTTTGGTCGGCCATATCCAGCGCGGCCTGCGCGGAAGGCGCCCAATTCACCTGCCAGCCTGCATCCTCCAACGCTTCGCGGTATGTCCGGGCCAACACGACATCGGGTTCAATTAACAGTGCTCGCATCACTATACCAATTGCAATTGCCTACTCGGTTGTAAAGTCGCAGCAAATCCCGACAGTTTCTGATGACGCCCAACGCGTAGCCTTGAATCCATCGCCCGAAAGATAGTGTCGGCAACAAAAATCCCCGCTCCACCTGTAGCCGTTAAAACGGTGAATGGCTGACGAGCATCACCAGATAATTGCTGTGCCATTCGGAGGTCTTTAGTGTTCAAATTCGGCCCATCACCATACAATCCGGCAACTAACCCATGTGGTGTACGATGTGCAGCCAAACGCAGCGACAGCCGGCGGCGCTCGGCTTGTAATCCAGGCAGCGCCTCGATAAGTGAGTAGCCCAGACTCAAAAACGCCGCACGAAGCCCCGCCCCATGCGCCATCACCGGACCATACCGGCCGGCAACATGCAGTTCTAGGTCAACGTCATATAACCGTGCAAAACCTTCAAGCTGGTGCGCAATATCAACCAGTGTTGAACTGAGCGAAACAGGCTCAAGCAATAATGCCGTTTGTTCTTGTGAAAGCTGTAAACCCAATAAGTAACTGTCGACAAGGCGAAGCGCAGCCTCGGCGCTCAGCTGCATGCGCAGCATTTTATCAGAGGTAATTTTCCCGGTCGAGGCGTGCAATTCAGCCTGTCGCGCAATATGCAAGAGTGGCATTTTAAGCTGCTCTGCAATTGATATTAACAGTTTATCTGCTGAAACCGGCGAACCGTCACCATCCGAACGCATGTTACCTCTCCTTCTAGTGAGTAGTATACACGCGCCGTTCTAAAAGATCACGGTGAAAAGGTGAAGTTCGACAGGATAATATTGTTGAAGTCGTCTTGATAGTCCTTCGATTCGGTCCACAGCTGAATGGTGACATTGCGCAATCGCAGCAAGATCATACTTCCCTGTTTGTTCGGAACGACAGTACCGTCCAATCGAACTCCACTCAAGTTTGGAACTTTTGGAAATGCGTACGGCGTTACGGTAATCTTTTTCGTATCAACTAAACCTTTGTACTGGCCCAACACCGAGTCGTAGCTCTGCTGCAAAACCTGCATGCGAAGTGCAAATGCACTGCTGCCGTTTGTGTCCGGCACAAAACCCGGATAGAAGTACGCACTCACTGGAACACTGCTACCAGCACCCTTTTCAATGATGTAAGCACTCCAGGTTTTCGGATAAATAATCGTCTCAGAACCGAATGCCGCTGGCGCAACATAGTTTTTGTACGGTGATTTTTCTTGTTGATTGTACTGCGCTTGATCGGCTTGCTGTGTCTGTTGCGTCGCCTTCGTAACGGCGCCAGTAATCTTTTGATCGACATTGTTTTTGTAATCCTGGCGACCGCTGTATGCCCAAAAAGCAAACGCACCCGTTCCACAAAGTAACAATGCCACTAGAATAAGAGGGATAAGCAGGATGTTTATCGCCCCTGTTTCTTGCTGCATCTTCATACCGCTCATGGTAACGCAGAATCCCCACTTGTGCAAGCAGTTTTGGACAGGTTTCGCGTAATTTATATGTCGCTTGAGGCCGAAGCTTGCAGTTTCAACTTAGTAATCTTGTTCTCGGTTTCTTTAATACGCGTCTCGAGCTGCGCAACCAGTTTGAGCCCTCGTTCGTACAACGCAACCGCCTCATCAACCTGTACATCGGCATTCTGAAGTGCCATTAGCACTTCGTCTAATTCTGCGTTCAATGTTTGGTAGCTTTTTTGTTCACTTTTTGGCATATATTTACCCTTTCTTCATCTGTTTCTTCTGGACAGTAACTTCGAGCTCGGCATCAACCAATTGCACCGCCAAGACATCGTCAACCGCTACTTGTGTACCGCTACGAATCGCCGTGCTGCCTTTGCGCAATATGGCGTAACCTCGCTGCAATGCGGCGTTCGGATTGAGCGCCCCGAGCAACTGCTTTTGAGAAAGCAGTTCATGCTGCCGACGTTCCATCAATCGTTCAACGAGCGTGGTCATACTATGCACGGCGGCTTTGATTTTACTCTGCTGTACCTCTGTAAAATTCACCGCAAATTGAGTGAGCCGCGCCTTTTGATGCTCAAGCCGGGCCAAATCATGCACGCGATCCGGTACCAATAACTCCGCCGCGTTGCTCGGTGTGCTTGCGCGGGTGTCGGCAGCAAGCTCGGCCAAACTAACATCTACCTCATGACCAATCGCCACAACAGTTGGGATACGGCTTGCAGCCACGGCTCTTGTTACCTGCTCCGTGCTGAAAGCTTGTAAATCATCGGCGCTTCCACCGCCGCGCGTGACAACAAGCACATCCGGCGTATCAGCCATCTGGTTAAGCATTGCGATAGCTTGCGTGATTTGCGCGGGCGCCGCTTCACCCTGAACTTGCACATCAACAAGCGTAATACGCAGTCCGCCCCAACGCGCACCCAATACTTTTATAAAATCACGATACGCCGCCGACTCGCCCGACGTTACTAAACCAATATGCGTCGGTGGATATGGCAACACGCGTTTCCGAAATGGGTCGAACAAGCCTTCTGCTTTTAGTTTTGCCTCTAAAAGTGCCGCCGCCTTTTTAATAGACCCTTCGCCTGCCGGTGTTATGGCATGTGCCGTCACGCTGAATCCAAATTGCGGATGCAGCCGCGGTGTGCCACGTACTTTTACCATCATGCCGTCTTCGAGTGGGCCCGGCAATTGATATACGCTGCCAAAAAACCGTACTGTCGCTAGTTCGTCTTTTAAATCAAAATACACCCAGCGGTTTTTGCTGACTCGAAAGTTTGCCAGCTCACCGTGCACCACTACACTTGGATAACTGAACTCGAGCGTTTGGTTGAGCAGCGCCACAAAATCCGAGGGCGCTAACTCAACGTCATGCATGATCGGCCCTCTTTTTATCGGCATTGAGCGTTCGGTGGTAATAAATATAGCCCGGCGGCAGCTGAATCAACGTATTCACCACGCGGTACATAACGATCACTGGCAAGCTTACGCCTGCAGAAACACCAGCCGCAGCGAGCACTGCCGTCATTAAAGCTTCATAAATCCCAACGCCCCCTGGCAGCACCGACACCAGTCCTGCAAAGTTGGCTACCGCATACGCCAAAATCACCGCGCCTAAGTTTACCCAGTGACCAAATGCGATAAATACGATGTACACCGCCAAAACCTCGGTAAGGTTCATCCAAAATGCATACCACAACGGCGCACCAAGCTTTTTATACTGCGATTCGATCAACTTGTAATTGTTGTGCAGCTCCTCAAACAAGTCCTGTACGCGCTTCAGTTTGATCGTTTCCGGATGTTTTGGCCGTACAACTTGGATAACACGGTTTAACACCTTGGTGATCGCCGTAAAGAACGCATTAATCCGCTTCTTGCTGCCAATAATAAATACGAAACCAAGTGTGCCCACGACCATTAACGTCGAAAGCGAACCAGCCACAAACAACATCAACTCGTTAACACGCCCGCCAATCGCCATAAATAACAATCCGGCAACCAACAACACTTCGAACGAAATAAAGCCCAGAATAAGCTTCATCATTTGCACTAAGGTCGCCTTGCCGCCGGTGATATCGTCACTTCGCATGCGTGCCCCAAAGTACGATATACCCGAAACACCACCACTTGGGAAAACATGGTTAATGAAGTTCAGCTCCAGCGACGCCTTGAGCAAAAATTTGTACTCCAGCTTGTTACCAACGAGACTAAATAACCCCTGATACAACTTAGCCTGCGTGTGATAATTCCAAATTTCGATCGGGATAATCAAAAGTAATGCCCACGCGTTCACCTTGCGTAAATTCGCGACAGTGTCGGCAAGTTGGTGGCGAATCGCATACACCAACACCAGCAATGCTATAACTGTTACGATATTCAGTAACAGTTTCCAGCGACGTTTCAAAAAAGAGTTTTCGCTCATATCGACCTATTATATCGCAAAATTATACATACACAGTAAAGGATCCCGCTTTCGTGCGGTATAATGTAACTAATGCAACAGAGTATTTGTGTCCTTGGGCGCCAGCCGGCGATTGGCCGCGCCGAACTTGAAAGCTTATACGACGCCGACAAACTAACCCCTGTCGGTTCAGTAGGCGTGTTATGTGACATGCCAAGCTCGGCAGTCAATTTTGATCGTCTCGGCGGTTCAGTCAAATTATGCGATGTACTGGAAATTGTTCCAAGCACCGACTGGCGACAATTACAAACCGCAGTTATTACAGCCGGCGTACGTTTAGGGAGTGAAATTTCCGAAGGTAAAATCCAGCTTGGTATCAGCGCGTATGACTTGCGTGTTTCAACACGGCAACTTACCGCTGGCGGGTTAGAGCTCAAAAAAGCACTCCGCAAAGCCGGTCGTTCTGTGCGGTTAGTGCAAAATCAGGAACTTACGCTCAACAGCGCACAAGTTATCCATAATCACTTGGTTGGCGAACGCGGGATGGAGTTGGTTTTGATTCGTCACGGTAATCAAACTATTCTTGCTCGAACCATTGCCGAGCAAGATATCACCGCATATACCGAACGCGATCGTGGTCGACCAAAACGCGATGCTCGAGTCGGCATGTTGCCGCCAAAACTCGCACAGATAATTACTAATCTTGCAACCGGTACTACACCGCCCAACACCGATTTCACTGTTCTCGATCCATTTTGCGGCACCGGCGTCGTTCTACAAGAAGCATTGCTGATGGGCTATAGCGTTTATGGAACCGACCTCGAGCAGCGTATGATCGACTATACTATCGCAAATGTGCACGACTGGTTCTACATGACCAACCATCCCGAATTAGAGGGTGGGCTTACCATCGCCAAAGGTGATGCTACCGACCACATGTGGCGCGATTCTCGCTACAACGCAGAAAAAAATGACCCTTCTTTTTGGCCTCCTAAAATTAATGCCATCGCTTGCGAAACCTACCTCGGCCAACCGTATATTACCCTTCCCGACCGTGCCAAACTCGACACCAATGTACGCACTTGCAACCTCATTCTGGAGAAGTTTTTAAAGAATATTGGTGGTCAAATTGCCACCGGAACCCGGCTCTGTCTGGCCGTTCCCGCGTGGCAAACAAAACCCGATCAATTTAAGCACCTTCCGCTGCTTGACCACTTGAGCGATTTGGGGTACAATCGTATAGATTTCAAGTACACTCGTGATTCGGAGTTGATGTACTATCGGCCCGATCAAATCGTAGCCCGCGAGTTACTGGTAATAACAAGGAAGTAATTAATATATGTCACACGTCAAAGCTGGCGGTACCGCCAAAAATACCCGCGACAGCCAAGGTCAACGCCTCGGTGTTAAGTTGTTCGGCGGTCAAAAAGTTAAGACCGGCCAAGTTATTGTTCGCCAAGTCGGCCTCAGCAAACGCGCCGGCAAAGGCACTAAACTCAGCCGCAACTTCACAGTTCACGCCGAACACGATGGTGTTGTTACTTACAAACAGCGCCGGATTCGCCGCTTCACCGGCAAAACTGTTCGCCGCACTGAAGTAACTGTCGAAAAAGAACAGTAATTCTCTGTAAATTCTCGGCTATAGAAAAGAGCGCTCATCTCGGGCGCTCTTTTGTTGGTTGCGAAGATTTCTGAAGACTACTCTTCCTACTGCTCCTGCGGCGGTTGCTGTTGCCGTTCCGCAGCGGCTCTTGTTGACTCTTGAACACGGGCTAAGTCTTCTTGTCGTAATTCAGGAGGAATGAATTGCCGATCTTCCGCTCCATGTTCAAGTACATCGCCAATTACACCACCACCAAGAATAGTAGTTGTTTCATCGGTAAATTCTTGAGGTCGTGATCCTGGACGTCGCCACGACGATTCATACGTTTGGTTAGTTTGCGTTCCACCTTGTGGGCCAAAACCAGCTTCTCCGCCTTGTGAGCCAAATGGTACTTGAGGTGCTGCATCAACAGTCGTTGGATACTGGTATCGGTTTGGTTGCGAGCCAGTTTGTTGGGGGCGCTGAGGCAAAGGTGTTTGGTTTTGACGAGGTTGCTGCGGATACTGGCCTTGTGGTGCAACCTGAGCTGATCGTACCAATGGGCCTTGTCCTGGATATTGATCACCTACTGGTTGAGGGCGAACATACTGAGGCGGACGAGAAGCAGGACGCGTAACCGGTCCTTGCTGCGAATATTCAGCGCGAGGCTGAACAGGACTTGGATTAGGGACTGCGGCGGCGCGCATCATCTGTTCAGTCCTAGCAGCTTGTTCACGAGTATCGCTCAGACGCCGAACGTCTTCTACTGTAGCGCTTGCAGTGTGTGCCACTAACCTACCTTCGTTACGACTATCAGGTTCTTGATAGGCAATCTGAATCGAGTCTTTAAGTCCAGGCAACGCCACACGCCCATGAGCTTGATAATGTTCGGGTGGTTTCTGAGCAGCTTCAGTGCGACGAGCAAGCTCGGCAATAAGCGCATCCTCTGCTCTTTGTGGCAGATTTGGTGCGTTTTGACTAAAACTAAGTTGGTGAGAATTTTGGTTCGGGTTCATAGACATATCTCTATTTATATTCGCAATTTACATATTAACAATAGCAGAATAATGTGCTTATGTCAATGTTGTGTTTTATATAATTTTGTTTGTCTCCAGCAGATATTACTCTGTTATACCAGCAGCTTCCAGGTACTGTCGTGCCTGCATGATTGCTTGGTTGTCGCGTTCGTGCAAAGTCTGTCCTGTTTGCTCGGGTCGCTCAGCGACACTCTGATTAACAGACACGACCGGTCCCAGGCGATTTAATGGACCGTTTGTTACGCTGATTTGCGTATTCCAAACTTCTTGATCTGGATCCTGCGCAAAAGTTACGGCTGTTTCAATAGGATGACCATTTTCCATAGTACTGCGACTCATGACCACTTCACCGCCATCAACAACCGCGCCATGCTGAGATGCTAACATCGTGAACCTGTACGTACTACCGTCATCCGCTTTAACTGTTTCGACAAATCCACCATGACCGGTTACATTATCGTCATTATCCTCTGTTGGGCTATCTTCCTTGAACTCAGTACGTTCAGGATGGTCATTCATATCTTTCACGATACGATCAGTAAATTGGTTAACGGTTTTGGTGAGCGGTTTATTTCGCTCAGCGCTTTGAAGGTAGATCATTGGATCTTTTAAGGCATCGGCCGATACTTCGGCGGTACCATGAACTGTTCGGGGCTCAGCAAGTTCTCGTCCGCCAGCGCCAATAGAGACTGCCAATGCGCTGGCAGTTACTGCGGCGCCTATTTTGAGTGCAAGTTTACGCTTCGACCCTCGAAATTGTTGTGGGTCGGTGTCATCTTGCATTTGTGCTTGCGGTTGTTCGCCTGGATGTTTCATTTTGTGTGTTTATTTATGTAGTGTTCTACGTACTATAAATAAACATTAGCACAATGTTTGAAAAAAGTCAATTTGATGGTATTAACTAGAGTCCGAGGTGGTAGCGAATGCGATCAATCACATCTGTAATAACTACTTGCGATTTCACGAGATATTCGTCAACGCCCAATGCTTCCGCACGCTGCTTATCACTCTCTTGGCTGAGTGCGGTGAGCATAATGATCTTGAGATTAGCCGTTTCAGGAGTATTGCGGAGGATGTCGAGGACATCAAAACCACTGACCTTCGGCATCATGACATCGAGCAATACGAGGTTCGGTTTGTACTTTACCGCAGTTGCGAGTGCATCTTCGCCGTTAGAGACGCGCATAACGTCGAAGCCTTCGGCCTGCAAACGAACAATATACACATTTGCGAGTGCATCGTCGTCCTCAACTAATAAGATCCGTTTCTTGTGCTCTGGTGGGGCTGTGTTATCCGAATCCATACTGCTTACGCTACCTTATTTGAGTGGCTTTTGCAACAAAATGCGGCCGCTCGATTAGTTTTTAAGACTCTCTATAAAACCATAAAACATTGGATGGGCGCGATTAGGGCGCGATTTGAATTCTGGGTGAAACTGGCTCGCCAGGAAGAATGGATGATCAGTACCCTCAATAATTTCAACAAGGTCATTTTCTGGATTACGCCCGGAGGCTATTATGCCCCATGATTCGTATTGGTCGCGGAATTCGTTGTTTGCTTCGCCACGGTGTCGATGCCGCTCGATAATCGTCGGTGCGCCGTAAAGTTTTTCGGCCAAACTACCTTTTGTAAGTTCACAATCATAGTTACCGAGGCGCATTGTGCCGCCGGTGTTCTCTTTGCCCTGCTGATCAACCATTGTATTGATAACCATGTTCTTAGCCTCTGCATCGAGTTCAAATGTCGTAGCATCAGCAATACCTGCATTCCGCGCAGCGCCAATGACCGCCATTTGCATACCAAGGCATAACCCAAGGTATGGTTTCTTGCTCTTGAGACAATACTGCGCAGCCTTGATTTTGCCCTCGAGCCCACGCTGACCAAAACCGCCAGGCACGACAACACCGTCGAAAGGCTCAAGTACAGAAGCGATATCGGTACCGGCTTCATCGAATCTTTCTGCATCAATCCATTCGATTTCGATGGCAGTTTCATTCCACCAAGCTGCATGCCTAAGTGCTTCAAACACTGACATATAGGTGTCTTGGTTGTCGAGATACTTAGCAACGACCGCGATGCGCGCCCTGTGGCTGTATTCTGAAGTTGCACGCGTCACCACCTCTTGCCATGAAGAAAGATCTGTTTGATTCGCCGACAAGCCTAGTTTTTCGCATACTACTTCTGCGATACCCTGTTCTTCCAGGGTGAGCGGAACTTCATAAATGGTCTGGGCGTTTGGTAGCAGCGCAATTGCTTTTTCTTCTACGCCGCAGAACAAACCCAGTTTACGCTTAATGGTGGGATTTGCGGGCTTTTCGCTGCGAGCAACCAAAATATTTGGTGCGATGCCCATGCCGCGAAGATCACGAACGGCATTTTGCGCCGGTTTGGTTTTAATTTCACCGCTCGCGCCGAGATATGGCATATAAACCACATGTACATATAGACAATTGTCGAGGCCGACACGCAAGCCGAATTCACGAATCGCCTCAAGGAAGCTCTGACTCTCGAGATCGCCAACTGTGCCACCGATCTCGACGATATGTACATCAAAACCTTCGCCCGCCTCACCAATGTAATCTTGAATGGCGTTCATGACATGCGGCACGATTTGAACTGACTGGCCTTGATACTTGCCGTCACGTTCATCTTGAATAACTTTGCGCAATACGCGGCCGCTCATGAGCGAACTTTTCTGCGTCAATTCCTGGTCGAGAAAACGCTCGTAATGTCCCAGATCAAGATCTGTTTCGGCTCCATCTTTTGTCACGAAACATTCGCCGTGCTCACGCGGGTTCAATGTTCCAGCGTCCACGTTTAAATATGGGTCACACTTTTGGAGATTGACCTGTAAGCCGCGAGACTTCAATAGTTGACCGATTGAAGCGGCCGTGATGCCCTTCCCTAATCCAGAAAGCACACCACCAGTTACAAACACATACTTCGTCTGCGACACCCGCTACACCCTTTAAATATTACGCTTATAGTAGCTTAAATTACCCTTTGGGCGCAAGCAAAAACTATTGTTTTATTTGCGTTTGCAGCCAAGTGAGCGCTGCATCCTTCTGTGGGTCTTGGTTATTTTTGTAATTATCTTCGGTCATGGCAGTGGTCTGATCAGGGGTAATTCCCTTTTTATCAATGTTCTCACCATCGGGGCGATACCATTTTGCAACAGTAACTTTTAGCTCCGCGCCGCCACTCAAACCGAGTACCGACTGCACACTTCCCTTACCGTAACTCTTGCTGCCGAAAATGCGCGCAACTTTATTGTCGTGAAGCGCACCAGCAGTAATCTCACTTGCGCTTGCGCTTCCTTCATTTACAATCACTGCCGTCGGAATATCACCGAGCACATTATCACCCGTCGCCCGATAGGTGTTCATAACTACATCACCGCGCTTTTCTTGCAGAATCAATTTGCCGTCCGGTACCCATAAACTTGATACTTCCACAGCCGCATCAACGAGCCCGCCTGGATTATCGCGTAAATCAAGCACAATGCCTTTTACGCCGGCTGATTTGAATTGAGCTGCAGCCTTCTTTGCAAGATCGCCTGTATCGTCCGAGAACTGACTGATCTGTAAGTATCCTATGTTGCCATCCAAAATTTTCGAATTTACACTCGGCACTTTTATGTCATCACGCGTTATTTTCAGCGTCAAAACTTGGTCGCCCCGAACTACTTGCAAGGTTACTTCTGTACCCTTGGGACCACGGATCGCGCTCACCGCAGCATCAACTGTCATACCGGTGGTTTTATTGCCATTTATTTCGGCAATGAGATCTTGCGCACGCAAGCCAGCTTTTGAGGCTGGAAATCCGTCAATCGGTGCGATCACCTGCAAATTGCCGTTGGTGTCCTTACCAAGTTCCGCCCCAATGCCAGTGAATGTCCCGCTCAGCTGATTATTAAAGTCTTTCGCGTCGCTCGCGCTAAAGTATTCAGTGTGCGTATCACCTGTCGCATTCGCTAAGCCGGCTTTTAAGCCATCGAGTAACTTATTTGCATCGAGTTTGCCGTCGTAATTCGTCTTGAGCATTTGGTACACCTGATTAACACTCGTGTAATCGAGTGTGTTCGGCAGACTGCCGGTCGAAGCTCGGTGAACCGACAAATTGATGCGGCCACTTCCTACCTCGATTCCTAAGGCAAATACCACAATGAATGCGACAAAGCCCACGGCAATGCGTGCCGCCCATTTCCAGGTACGCTCCCGGACAGCCTGCGCTCTAGCGACCTTATCTTTAGCCGTGAATAACTTCTGCGAATCGTTGTCGCTCACCGAAAACCCCCAAATGCTTTGAAACTGTTTATGTTCCAAGTATAGCGTATCCAGCGTTGATTCTCTAGATATACGTAATGCTTATTGGAAGTAGATGTAGATCAGGCCCGAGCCATTGATCGACATTTCACTGTAATGACCCGCGAGATCATAGTTGTACTGACTGACGTGAATGGTGCTGCCGCTTACGCCCTCAACCCACATGGCGTGACCGTAGGCACCGCCCATAGAAATAGCGACAGAGTGTGGACGTGGCGTTGAACCCGTTGCAATACCCGAGCGCCGTGCAGCTTCTGGCCATTGGTTAGCATTACCTTGACTCGCCCAACCCCAAGTTGGCATATGGCCGAAGGTTTGGAAGACTTTCCAAGCCGTGTAGCTCACACATTCGCGGTTGTACATACCCCAGTCGTCGAACATGCTGTCTTGTGCAGTTGGCGAATCCCATCGGGCAGGATATCCGCCGTGATTAGGGTCACCAGCGACCGCACTGCCGCCAAGGCGACGGTTTGCGGCAGCCTGTGCCGCACGAAGGCCTGCAATAACAGTTTGGTTATTGCCGATTTGTTGGTTATACGCTGCTTGTTGGCCTTGGTTATATGCCAGCAACTGATTTTGCTGCGATTGCGCAGAGTTTAATGCCGCTTCTTGCGTTTGCTGATCTTTTAATAATTGGTCGACTTGTACTTTTTGCGTGTTGAGTTCGTTCTGCAATTTAGTAATGGTGTTCAGTGTTTCACGAACTTTATTCTGAACAGTTGTACGATACTCTTCTTTGTCCACAAAATCACTCAAGTTTTTGCTCGTAGCGAGCATTTCGATCGTCGTGATTGAGCCATCGACATACATCGACTTGATTGCATTACCTAAAATTGCGCGCTGCTGATCAAGTTTTTGCTGATTAGATTGGATCTGTGCCTGGAGACTTGCCTGTTGTGCTAAATTGGCATTGATCTGAGATTGCAAGCCGGAAATCTGTGTTTGCAAGCGATTGATTGCGTCTTGGTAACTCGCCGCCTGTGCCTGAAGATTATCGACAACCGATTGGCTCTGCGAGTTTTGCTGAGTCAAAGCTTTGATTTGTTCATCGTATTGGTCGGCCTTAACACTTGAGCTGCCTGGCACAAAAGTGCTTCCTACAACTAAGAGACTCGCGACAGTAATAATCGGCACCGTCAGGAGTTTACGTGTTTTTTCTAGTGGTCGGGCATCTTTTTGTTTCATTGTTTTTGTTCTTATAATGCTTACCCTTAGCATACCATACCCCCGCACTTCCCGCAAGACACTACGACCCACTCCTAGGGAGTGGGTACATTATTACGATGTAAATTTTACTTTACTGATTTGAATTTTAGGTACCGCCGGGTCGCAACAACAGAAGAGGCAGCACCAATTAGTATACCAAGTGCCAGTTGGACGGTCAAAAGTATCCAGAAATGCGCCGAGAAATAAGTGGCAGCATAGTTGATATCGAGCAATCCCAGACTACTCGCCTGTAGTGTCGAAGAAGATGCCACAAACAATGCATGTACGAATAGAATCGAAATTATTGCCGACAATATGCCATAAATAATACTTTCGACCACGAACGGACCACGGATATACCATGTGCTTGCGCCAAGTAATCGCATAATGGTGAGCTCGTCGCGACGGTTAAAGATCGCCATCTGAATTGTATTAAAGATGATGAGCACCGAGATCAATGTGAAGAGTAACACCGCAGCAATACCTGCCTTTCGCATGAGGCTCGTTGCGTGCGCAATCTTGTCGATAGCTTCTTTGCGGTCGCCATTATACGAAGGAGAGTCCGGTGTTTGCAATGCGGCATTGGCGGGCTTGGCCAAAAAGTCTTTAATGGGCTGGATCGTGTTGAGGTTGTGCGGTTTTATTTTAATCGTCGCAGGAAGTGGGTTATCTGTTTCAGAAATGGCCGCGAGCAGCTGTTGATTGCCGGCGTTTTGACGTTTGTAATCTTGCAGCGCTTGCGATTTTGATAAATATTTTGCATCCACGACATTTGGCAACTGCTTGAGCTGCTTGATAAGCGTATCGCTTTGCGAAGTCGTCACATCATCTTTAAGATACACCGAGATATCAATTTTGCGCGTGATATTTTCGATAGTATTAGTAAACGTCGCATTCGTAACGACAGAGAACAAAACGATAGTAAGGGTTACGACCATCACTGCCATCGCGGCAATGGCAAGCCAAGCATTACGCACAAAATTAACGGCGCCTGCTCGAATTATCCTCGTGAGCGTGATCATTTTGTGATGGCTCATATGCGGTACTCTGCCCTTGCCCGGTCGCTCGCGATTTTACCGTGTTGAATTGTCACCACGCGGCGCTTGAGTTTGTTCACAATTTCTTGGTTGTGTGTGGTTAGTAAAACGGTCGTGCCGTATCGGTTAATTTTTTCGAGTACATTAATAACATCCCAGGCGTGCTTTGGATCAAGATTTCCGGTGGGCTCGTCGGCGATCAAAATCTTGGGCTGGCGCACAATGGCGCGCGCAATTGCTACACGTTGACGTTCACCACCGGACAATTCCATTGGCATATTCTTTTCTTTGCCGCGTAGATTTACGATGTCGAGCACCTTTGGCACGGTGTGGCGAATTTCGCGATTGCCCATACCGACAATCTCAAGTGCAAATGCAACGTTTTCAAACACCGTTCGGTTCGGCAGTAATTTAAAATCCTGGAAAACAACACCGATTCGGCGGCGTAACAGTGGAATGTCACGGTCGCGGAGTTTGTCGTAATCAACGCCACCGACGATAATTTTTCCTGAAGTTGGCTTTTCTTCTCGAGTCAAAAGGCGTAGTAAGGTAGTTTTACCTGCACCACTCTGCCCGACAACAATCACAAATTCCTTGGGCTCCACATGCAAACTAATGCGGTCGAGCGCCGGTGGCATATTGCGGTTATAGGTCTTGGTTACCCTATCTAACAAAATCATTATGCTAATTGTACCATAAGAAAACTGCCGGTTTAACCCGGCAGTTTAGACAAATTAATGACAAGTACGTCAACGAGACCTTGCCCGAGCGTTATCACCCGTTTCGATTGGCTCTGGCAACAAGATTGTTGGCTGTAAGTGAGTAACTGAGCTGATGTAGGTTACTGCTATTTTTGTCATTTGTTTTTGTTCTCCTGTTTATTTTTTAACAGTACTTATATATTAACATGCTTATGCTTTTTTGTCAATGATGAAATGAAAAACCACCGCTGTTTGGTGCGGTGGTTTTGTTTACGATTCACGAGGAGGAAGAACGAATATGTCGGGCGGCGGTGCTTGTGCAGCAGATCGAGCGGCATATGCCGCTTCTTTGGCCGCTTCTCTATCAAGGTGCGCCGTATCCGCCTGAGCATCAAGCTGCTGTCGGGCGATAATTACATCAAGTTGCGCCCCAGCGGTAGCAAACGGATACTGTTCACGTTCGCCAGGTTGAGCTATGTGCATTCTTGCACGACGTTGTTCGGCAATAACATCACGAAGTTCTTTATCTTCTCCACCGTCTCCTGGGAGATATTGTTCATCAAACACACTGCCACGCAGCCCAAAGAAAACGCCAGGACGATTTTCTACTATCCAATTGTGAAGATCCACCACTTTGGCATTGGTTCCTGTCTCTGGAGAATGTTCGTGTCTTTTCATATTTTTCGCTCGGTTTTACTTACTAGGTTTTACTTACTAATCGTTATAGAAACATTAGCATCTTTATACTAAACTGTCAATTTCTATAAGCGTTATTGGCCGAGTGTGTGATCAAGATACGCAACAATGAACGGCTCGAGATCGCCGTCTAAAACAGCATCCGGATCGCTGCTTTCGTGGCGTGTTCGAAGGTCTTTTACCTGTTTATACGGATGCAGGACATAGCTACGGATTTGATTTCCCCATTCCGCCGATTGGTTCGGGCCTTTGAGCTTCTCCAGATGTTCCTGGTGCTGCTCAAGCTGAAGTTGCGCCAAGCGAGAGCGCAAAATAGTGAGCGCCGTCTCTTTGTTCTGCAATTGCGAGCGCTCGTTTTGGATCGCCACTGCGATGCCGGTCGGAATATGTGTCACCCGCACTGCGGAATCAGTGGTGTTCACCGATTGTCCACCGTGACCACCAGATCGATAGACGTCGATACGCAAATCTTTTTCATCGATTGCGAGCTCGTCGGGCCGGTTGATTTTTGGCATGACGTCGACTTTTGCAAAACTCGTTTGCCGTAAATTGTCGGAGTTGAATGGGCTTAAACGAACCAGCCGATGCACCCCGTGTTCGCCTTGCAACTTGCCATATGCAAAAGCGCCACTAATTTCAAACGTCGCGCTTTTGATGCCTGCTTCGTCACCGGCGGATTCTTCGACCATCGTCACATCAAAATGTTGTTTTTCAGCCCAGCGCACATACATTCGCAGCAACATTCCAGCCCAGTCCTGTGCATCAGTACCACCGGCGCCTGCGTAAATACTAACGATGGCATCATAACTGTCGTATGGACCGGCAAATTTAAGCTCTTCCTTGAGTTCGGCAAAATCAGCCGACGCTTTTTGCAGTTGTTTTTCCAGATCGGCCTGCAAACTTTCATCGTTGAGCGCAGCTAATTCAAGCACTTCATCGAGACTTTTTTGCAACGTCTCCCAAGGTGCAACGCGTTTTTCAGCTTTAGCTTGTTCTTTGGAAACTTCTTGGGCTGCTGCAGGGTTTTGCCAAAAATCCGGTGCGGCAATTTGCGCATCAAGTGCCTGTTTTTGGGCAAGGAGATCCGCAAAATGCAGTCGCTCAAGCGCACTATCTAGCTCTGTTTTGAGTGCATGGGCTTGGCGCTGCACTTCTTGCATCTAGCTGTCCTTTTTTGACACCCAAAGTGGGGCGATTCGTTCTGAAAGTTGTTCAACAAATGGGTCACCGCAATTTCCAAGCACGCCAAGACCCCAGAGATTTTCGTTCAACATCGCATTTGATGTTTCAACAATCTTGTCGCGTGTGACCGCTTTTATGCGCTTTGGAATCTGGTAGTAATCTTCGACACTGTCGTCAAAGAAATAGCGTCCGGCATAACCGCCAGCGGTACCGCCCACGGTTTGCGCGCTGCGCTGGAAGCGGCCCATCGCATAAGCCTGCGCCGCTTCAAGTTCTTCATTGGTGAGTTTGCCGGCGCGAACATTTTCGATTTCGCGAAGCATAATATCAAAGAGTGCGAAGGCGTTTTTGCGCGAAACTTGCGTTCCAAACCACCAACTACTATTGAGCTTACTATAGCTCCAGCCCGAACTCATCCCATAGGCCAAGCCGCGTTCACGCGCTGTTCCCCAAATTTTGGAGTATAAGGTTTCCGTCAGCATCGTGTTCGTCAATCCTAATGCGTCAGTTTCTGCTTCATTTAGACGACGATTCAGAAAAATATCAACGTAAAAGTAAATATTTTTGACTGAACTTTCTTGAATGTAGAGCGGTTTTGGCTGTAGTTTGGGTTTCTCATCGGGCAGTGCCAAACGGCTTCGACCCTTCGGTAAGTCAATCGCTTCAAGCATTGCACGCAGAGTTTCCTCACGCTTTGGCGTGATGTTTCCAGCGACCACAAAGCGCATGTTCTTGGTTGTGTGCGTGCGTTCATAATGTTCGCGGACATCTTTGAGTTTGACGTTCTTCATAAGTTTGAGGCGTTCTTGGTCGGTCTTTGCAATAAAGCCGTACTTTTGGCGCATTGCCAAACTCAGGTGACGGAAATGGTTGTTTGAACGAGCGCGCAACTCTTCGTGCACGTTACCATATTCAGCGTCAAATTCTTCGCGGAGAAATAGTGGATTACTAATCGCAACCAGCATAAGATCAAGCACGCGTTCCCATTCAAAGTCAGCGCATTCAGCTTCGTAAGTAATGTCGTAAACACCGGTCGAGGCATTGTTATAAGCGCCGTTTTTCTCAATTTCTGCCTGGAACAATCGGGCTTTTGGATATTTTTTGTTCGCACCGAGCAGGATGTGCTCCATGAGGTGGGGTGTTTCCCACTTTTTTTCGTCGACAAGATACTCACCGGCACGAAAATCGAGATCAAAGGTCATTACTGTCGCATCGGGAATGTATATGAACAAACCTTGTGCGCCGTTTTGCAGAGTAATTTGAGCAACTGTATGTTTCATGCAGATTTCCTATTTATGTTTTCGGGCTTTATTTTTGCGCTGGCGTTCAGCCTTGCGCGCTTTTTTGCGTTTTTGTTCACTCGTCGCTTTTTTGGCGGCAGTGGCTGCCTTTTTCGCTTCGAAATCGGCTTGTTCAAATTCATCGTCAGCTTCGCTAATGCGATTGGCGTTACTAATGGACTGTCGGGCGGCAAGAGTAAGTTCGGTTTCCGCGGGTTTTTCGAGCTCTTCTTCGCTGATTGGTTCAGCGTGGAATAATACGCGGAGTACGTCGGCACGAAGATTGTTTTGCATCGTTTCGAATAGAATCTGACCTTGGCGGCGATATTCGACTAACGGGTCGCGCTGCCCCACACTCATCCAGTGGATGCCTTCGCGGAGGTGATCCATGTTTTCAAGGTGTTGCATCCAGAGGTTATCGAGAATTTGCAAATAAATGTCACGTTCAACTTTGCGGAGTAATTCCGACGTAAATGCGACTTCCCGCGCTTCATACTGCTCTTTTGCGGCAGTCAGTAAGTCCTTTTCGAATTTATCAGTTTCAGTGTCGAACAAGCGGTCAAGGGTTTTTTCGTCGAAGTTAAATGCTTCTTTGACAACCGTGTCGAAACCTTCACTCGTAAGATCAGGCGCGCTCGCCAATGCTTTTGCTTCTTCTTCGATGAAGATGGTAATGCGCTTTTTAACATCGGCCTGGTTCAGAATCTCGCGGCGCATCGCATAAGTCGCCTTACGGTGGCGGTTCATGACGTCATCGTATTGGACCACGCTCTTACGTTGATCGAAGTGAAAGCCTTCGACTTTCTTTTGCGCACCCTCGAGGCTACGAGAAATAATGCGATTTTCGATTGGTGTATCTTCGTCGACTTTCAAGCGGTTCATAAGGGTAGCGATTTTTTCGCCACCAAAGATTCGCATGAGGTCGTCTTCGGTACTCACGAAGAATTGTGTTACACCCGGGTCACCCTGTCGACCAGAACGTCCGCGAAGCTGATTGTCGATGCGGCGTGATTCATGACGCTCTGAACCGAGTACAAACAAACCGCCGAGCTCTTTGATGTCTTTTCCGAGCACGATGTCGGTACCACGACCGGCGATGTTAGTAGCGAGCGTTACAGCACCCTTTTCACCGGCATTCGCGACAATTTTTGCTTCGCGTTCGTTGTTTTTCGCGTTCAAAACTTGGTGAGGCACGCCAGCTTTGGTCAATAAATTACTGAGTACTTCGTTCTTTTCGATCGAGACAGTACCGAGCAATACAGGTTGGCCTTTTTCGTGCAGCATTTTAACTTCGCGAACAATTGCTTTGAACTTGCCTTCTTCTGTTTTGTAAATACGGTCAGGTCGGTCAATGCGAGCTAGTCCACGGTTTGACGGAATTTCCACGACATCGAGTTTATAGATTTGGTGAAACTCTTCGGCTTCGGTCATGGCCGTACCGGTCATACCACCAAGTTTTTCGTACAAACGGAAGTAGTTCTGGAATGAAATGGTCGCAAGCGTCGATGATTCCTGCTGTACTTCTACACCTTCTTTGGCTTCGATGGCCTGGTGCAAACCTTCGTTATATCGACGGCCTTTAAGCAAACGACCGGTGAACTCATCAACGATCACGATTTCGCCGTCATTGGTAACTACGTAATCTTTGTCACGTTTAAAGAGTGATTCTGCGCGAAGCGCCTGCTCCAAGTGGTAAATCGTACGAATATTTTCGGTTGCGTACAAGCTGTCGAGTCCGAGTGCTTTCTGGACCGCTTCGACACCTTCGTCGGTCAAAATAACCGTTTTGCGCTTTTCGTCGGTCTCAAAATGTTTGTCTTTTTTGAGTGGGCGCACGACCTTGGAGAATTGTGCATAGGCGTTACCACTTGTAACACTTGGTGCCGAAATAATAAGCGGCGTGCGAGCTTCGTCGATCAAAATCGAGTCCACTTCGTCGACGATCGCGTAGTGCAACGGGCGTTGGCGCAGTTGCTCAGTTTCACGAACCATGTTGTCGCGGAGGTAATCAAAGCCAAATTCGTTGTTGGTACCGTAAGTTACATCTGCTTCGTATGCTTCGCGGCGCGTACAAGGACGAAGGTGACGCATACGCTCATCTTCGTGATCTTTGTTCACAAAATCAGGGTCATAAATAAAAGAGTGATCAGCGATAATAACCGCTGCCGTCAAACCCAAAAAGCTATATACTTGACCCATCCAACCAGCATCACGCTGCGAGAGGTATTCGTTTACTGTTACGACGTGCACGCCTTTTCCGGTAAGCGCGTTCAAAAATACTGGCGCGGTTGCGACCAATGTCTTACCCTCACCGGTTTTCATTTCGGCAACGTTACCTTCATGCAGCACCATGCCACCGATCAACTGCACATCGAAGTGTCGTTGTCCCAGTGCACGCGTTGCCGCTTCCCGGACAACCGCGTAAGCGTCCGGCAAAATTTGGTCCAGACTCTCTTTTTTGAGTCGCTTTTTGAGAACGTCTGTTTGCTCGCGGAGCTTCTTGTCAGACATCTTTTTATATGTGTCACCAAGTGCATTAATCTCTTTGACACGCTTTTTGAGTCGCTTGACCGTGCGTGCCTGTGGGTCGCCCAATACTTTCTTTAGGATGCTGTTCATAACACCTACTCTCCCTTTTTCGCCAATTTCAGAATGTCAAGTGATATTGTAGCCTTTTTAGGAAGAAAAGGCGAATGGATTAACTAACTTTCCAGGTATTTTTTATCTCTTTGTATTGCCAGCGCGAATTTTCTCCTGTATTAAGGAGTAATGGCAAAATCGCATGAACAAGAACCAAAACCAATTCCCATCCCGGACACGCCGGGTTGGCGATTAACAAAAGCGATCCACGCGTTTTTAGACCCGGGTTTTACCGTTCGCCGCGATCCCGAGGACGGACGTGGTCCGTGGGGTATGTTTGCCGAAAACCCGCTTCTGCCATTCCCTTCTATTGTGGCCCGGCATCTTCCAAAGTGGGAGCAAGGCCAATATTACTATGAGCAAGTTGAAGAAATTGCCGCCAAACAACATCCTCGTCTTGACATACCAGATCCTAGGGAAGCCTATCTCCCCGAGATATACGGTTCCTTATCCATAAACGCTGCTCGAGTCGGCTTTGCCCGAACGCTTGATTTCGATATGATCGACCCGGCGGGCAACATTCGTTTTGGTATGCAAACGTCGGCTGTGACCTATAACACCTATTATTACCCTGATGCGCCCGGTGATGCGCTCTTTAGCGTCGGCAGACAAATTATTACGCAGAGCGGCGCTATAGGACCAGTGACAGAAGGACGAGAAGTACTTGTTCCCGATACAAGTAGCGAAGCCGAGCAAGTCGCTCAGTATCTTGAAGACCACATGAATGCTTATTTTGCGAACAAAACGAGCACGAACCACATTGCCTAAACTGCCTTTGTCATGTATGAAATATAGATGTCTACATTTGCAGAAGGTCTCGACCTCAACAACCTAACACCGATCACACCCGCTTGGGAATTTGTAAAGGCAGTTCATAAGTTCGTGGACCCTATGGGCGAAACCCGAATTATTCCGCCGGAAGGTCTCACCGCCGAAGGTATTACTGAACCACCCATAGTTCCATTCCCTGGCATCGTCGAAAGAGATTTACCTAACCCCGTCCGCGGGCAGGAATATATTTTCACGCGTGATAATACCATAGCCGCGCAGCAGCATCCCGACCTTAACGCCGTCAGATGGGCCGAGCATGCCCACATTCGCAAGCGTTATCCCAGAGAAATCGTCCGTCTGTCGCAACTCAGTTTTGAACGTCATGACGATTATGATGTTGTCGACGCCTGGGGTGACCTGCGTTACCACAGCGAGTCGGGCATTGTCCGTTATAACGCATATTATGACCCCTCAAGAAATCCCTACGATGCATTTGTAGTGAGTAAAACTACTCTTTTCCCTGAACGATACGGTACCGACCAGCCCTATCACCATCAGCAGGTTTCCGAAAAAGAGCTTACAGGCCTAAACCACTATCTTGAATGGTGCATACGAAGGCACTTTGCATGCAAAGTAAACGGTTGGGCGCCTTACGACACACCTTCAGACGAAGCACAGACAAAGTAGCTTATTCTTGCATCGGGTTGCGTTTAAAGCGCGTCAGTACTCGGCGATGAAATCCGCGTGCGCCGTTCTTGTCTTTATACTTTTTGAGCTGGCTTTTAACTTTTTCTTCGGCAATATCAACCGCAGCAAACATGTTAATAGTCGTCTCTTTAACGGTCAAAACTTCATGCGGAACATGCAGTACGACTTCGCAAGTACGCTCGCTTTTACCGTGCGTGTTAGATTCTTTGAGTTTAACTTCGGCGTGTAAACTTTCGCGCGAGCCTCGAGGTACATAACGGTCGAGGTTACCAATTTTGCGGGTTACGTATTTCTTCAGATCTTCGCCCACCTCCATGTGGACACCGGTAATTTCAATTTTTTTGATCATGGCAGACCCCCTTTTCGTTTAGATTTCTGCTTGATTGCCCATAAAGGGGCGCAAAACTTCAGGAATGGTGACGCGGCCGTCGGCAGTTTGGAAATTCTCCATTATTGCGGCCATGATGCGTCCAAGTGCAAACGCTGTCGCATCGTTCGTGTGAATCAGGACAACAGCGCCGCCCTTGGTGCGTTTCGTACGAATTTTAAGATCACGCGCCTGGTAGTCGGTCATGTAGTCGGCGGTGTGTGTTTCGCGGTATTTGCTTTGACCCGGGAACCAACAATCGATGTCTACGCCGCGCGCATTTGGTTTACCAATATCGAAAGTACACTTCTGGAGTAAGCGATATGGCAGACCGATTTGCTGAACCAAATACTCTTGAATAGCGATGGCCAATTTGTGCTCGTCCAAACCGGTTTCTGGTGTACTGAAAATCTCCATTTCGAGCTTGTCGAATTGGTGCATGCGAATGATGCCTTCGGTGTCTTTTCCGTAGGTACCGGCTTCGCGGCGGAAGCTCGTGCTGTAACCAATGTAGCGAATCGGCAGCTCTTCTTCGGGCAAAATTTCGTTCCAGTACATCGTGCAAAGCGTGTGTTCGGCGCTGGCGTTCAGCCACAGGTCATCTTGTTCAATTTTGTACGTGACTTCTTCGGCGTTGAGGCGCGCACTCGCAACATATGGTTCGGTGCGCAGCATTGCGGGCGGTAACACCGGCGTAAATGGCTTGGCACTCAGGTTTAAACCGTTTTCTTGGATCAGTTTTTCGAGTACGGCTTTGTCGCCGAGCGTTTGCAATACAAACTGCACTATCGCGAATTGTAAACGAACCAAATCACCTTTGATGTACGCGAATCGACTGCCCGAGATCTTGGCGGCGCGTTCTTTGTCGATTAAACCGCGCGGTTCGGCCAGTTCCCAATGCTGTTTTGTTTCAAAATCAAATTTCGGTGGTTCACCCACGGTTTTCGCAACCACGTTTTCTTCTTCGGTGCTACCGACGGGTACGTCCTGCAAAGGCATATTGGGGACTGCTTTTAAAAGCGCGAGGTAGTGCTCTTCGACGCCTTCGAGCTGCGCTTCGGCCTGCGCCAACTCCATTTTAATAAGCTTTCCTTGATGAATCAGTTCTTCACTCGGTTTGCCGCCCGCCTGTTTGATCGTATCGGTGTTTTCATTGCGTTTTTGACGCAAGGCTTCAACGCTACCGAGTAAGCTGCGGCGCTCTTCATCTGCTTGCAGAAGTGTCTGCACATCAACTTTGTAACCTTTTTGCTGAGATTTTGTTTGGACCTCGTCAGCATTGTCTCGGATGAACTGAATGTCTAACATACTCTTATTATAGCTCACTACCGGTAAAAAGTGGTGATTTTTGAGCTATTTACTGCGCTATAAAAGCGCCTTGCGCGTCAAACCGAGGCTGTGCCAGCGATACATTGTGCCAATTTTCTGGCAAGCTGCAGAGCCGACGTTCGCTAAGGTATGTTGTATGCTGCGGGCCGTAAAAGTTAGCCATCCGCGGTTCAATGTCAATATGCTGTGCTGCAGCAGTGGTATCGCCTATTTGAGTTCCGAACATTGCTTGATTCGGGGAGGCCGAATCGTACAAAAAATGCGACGAGTTTGTCCGGGCCGTCCAATCAAAGTATCGAACATAGGCCCCACGCAATACTTCCTTTGCTTCGTATTCTTGTGATTCGGAAGGTTTTTCGTGCACAATACGGCGCGCGGCCGTAAAAAGCACAGGGCGGCGAAATATGGTTTCTTGACATACGGCATGTTCATACTCAACAACTGCGGCACCAAATTCTGCGAGCTTTTGGTGGTGCACTTCTGAGAGCGCGAGCAGATCGCGGGTATTTTCGCCAGCACCGTTACCCAAGCCAGCGACAGTTCTCCACCGCAGAACAAAATCGCTATCGGTAGGATGTGGTGCAACGCTCGCCAAATGCGAGTCATTAACCTGCGTTAGCCAAGACTCAACGCACGCCTCCGCATCTGCTTGAGAAATTTCGGGGCTTCGTTCGCCAAACAGTATTCGACTCATAAGACGAATATAATACCATAATTATTGATTAATTTCTACTTTGAGGCGGATTTTTTGCGAGCTTGGAGCGCTTGAATAGTTAGTTCTGCACGTTGTCGCGCATAAGTACAGAATTCGCATGGTCCGCCCATGATCGATTCGCCCATCGGCGGCATGTCGCCGTCCATGCACGCTTTCATTTGCAGTAAGGTCGGCTCAACCCAGTCGGTGCTTCCTTTGTATGGAATTACTTTGGTGCGAAATTCAACTTTGTCGTAAAACCCGTCGAGGTCCATACGGCCGTTGGTATATACAAAATATGCCGTGTCACTCACCGTCAGGCCGTTTTGCTTTAAGAGCCACTGATACACCTCGACTTGGCGCTTATAACTAATCTGCCAGCCGGAACTAATGCCCACTTCTTTGTCTTTGGCGGTTGCTTTGTAGTCGACGACGATCACTTCCCCCTCGGTATTCACCCACAAATCATCAACCGCGCCGAACACGAGTAAGTTAGTAGGTTTGTGCGGCGCCTGCACACCAACAAAATTTTCACGCCAATCATCAAGTTGGTCGTGTGTAAACGGAATAGCGTCAACCTGGTATTCGACCATTAACGGATGTGGCTCGCCCTTGATGCGATAACTATCAAACTCTTTTTTGAATAGTTCGTCGATGGCTTTGTTGATGTTAAACGGCGGACCCGAAGGCTGTTTGATTTTAAGCCGCACATCAAGCCAAAAACAGCGCGGGCACTGCTTAAAGAGCTCGATTTTACTCCGACTCACCTTGAACGGTGCCGTTTGACCAGGTTTATACGGCTGGCTCCGCTCCCTCCAATAATTCATTACTCTTATTGTACGGTAAAGATGCCGTTCTGGGCAACAATAGGCATTATTTGCTGTACCAGATTATTAGTGATGGTAACATCGTTAGCTTGGGTGTGTGAATCATATAAAAATGCAGGTAATTTCGACTGGTCAGGATCGAGCTTTGTCACAGTAAAATGCAGCTGACCTTCGCTCGGTAGCTGTGGATTAGGTTCGGTTTCAACTTCGTATTTTTGCCGGAATCCGCCCGCCATCTGCACTGTTTGTTGAACTTCTACGAGCTGCACGCCCATGCTTGTTCGATGATAACGCGCCCCATAACTACCTGGCAATTCACCTAATACTCCGAGCGAAAAACCATCCGACGAAACCGTAGAACTCCATTGATATGCATCGTTCTCGCGTACGTCGCCATCATTGTAGGCTGCAAGAATATTACGGCCAAGCATCGCCATTTTTTGACACAAAGGTTTCTCCCAACCGTTCACATTGGGCATGGTATCGCAGTTAGGCGGAATAAATTGTGACGTATCGGCAGCGGCGAAAGTACCCGGAATTTCACTACCATGTACGGCGTAACCGACAGTACCCGCCGTTACTATACCCGCCAACCAGGCTGTCGGCCATGCAGCTCTTCGCGCCAAACTTTGTTCCGCTCCCATACGACCCCTTTCATCATTTATTCTTTGCAGCCTAACAGATTAGACCAGATGCATACAACTAGCCTTTACGACGCAGCACCGCTAAACATTCGATGTGCGGCGTGCGTGGGAAAAAATTAAAGACTTCGAAGCTTTCAATCACATATGAATCCTGCAACAGCGCTAGATCACGCGCTTGGGTCGCCGGATTACAACTGAGATATATGATGTTTGGTGGCTGAATTGCTTCTATGGCAGCAATAACTTTTTGATGCAGTCCCGCACGTGGCGGATCAAAAATGAGCACATCATCACCATCGCAGGCTATGAAATTGTTCGGCTCTGCTTCTGCTGGCGCCTCAACAACCCGCGCTTCCAGATCGCTCACCGCAGCATTGACGCGTGCCATCGCAGCCGTTGCAGGATCGAGCTCAATCAAATCCACCCGTTTGTCAGCCACACTCAACCCGATACTGCCCACACCTGCGTACATATCAGAAACATCTGCCTTGCCGCAGGCTTCTTTGATACGCGCGAGGGCCAACTCAAATACTGGGATATTCACCTGAAAGAATGAATCGACGTCGTACGTAAACGACTTGCCGAGTAGTTGATCTTGCAACGTTACGTCGCCAAGCTCGTACAAAAGTTTTGTCGGTACCGACGCAGGACTTTTCGGATTAGAATGATATACGCGCAAACCTTTGACGGCGTCGGGTAGCTCGAGTTTGGTAAATTTTTCGAGTTTGGTAAAAAGTGCAATGACCGCTTCGCCCTGTTGATTACAACGGATGATCATAGTTTTGAGGTCGCCGGCGCGAGGACTTTGCTTTTGTAACTCAACCAATAAACTGTGTGCAGCTTTGTCGATTGCAGGCAAGGCCAGTTCGCTTCCCTGCACGATTGATTTCTGGTGGCTACCCCTATTGTGAAGCGCTATATGCAATCCGTCGTCGTCACCCCAAAAACTGTATTCCATCTTGTTACGATAGTGAAAAGCATGCGCCTCATCGATTGGTTGTTCGGCTAGCTGAATACCATGCTCAGGGAGTTCTACGTGTTCGTGCCGAAACAATTCTTCGGTGATGGTGCGTTTATATTCGCCCTCGGCTTCGTAGCGCATAATTTGCCACGGACTCGTCGCGAGATAATTTTGTTCAATGGCTTCGATTCGATCTTTAGACGGCTCGATAATTTCTTCGGCAATCGCTTCGGCAAATGATCGTTTTTTGCGAAAAATCCGAATCCGCACCTGCTCACCAGGAAGCGCGTTCCATACAAAAACTTTCTGGCCATCTTCGCGCGTTGCTAAGCCCTGTCCACCGTGCACTAATTTCTCAATCCGAACAATTTCGGTGTTTTCTGTCATATTGTTTACTGTCCTACTTTTTTACAATTTCCAAGATATCGGCCGGTATTTTCGCGATTGCGGTAGGGTGTTGTGCAGCCAATAAATCAGGATCATTATAACCCCACGACACCGCAATCACCTTCACATGGACACGACGAGCGCCTTCAATATCACGCTGCTCATCACCGATATACACACATTTATCGCGCTCGAGATTATTGAGCCGCAGGGTACGCTTTAAGGCCGCGCCTTTATTGAATAGCCCGACGCCGCCATAGATTTCGTCAAAATATGTATACAACTTGTGATGGCGCAAAAATTTTTCGACGTTCTGAGTACTGTTTGAGCTCATTACCAACATTCGTCGGCCGTCGGCGTGCAATTGTTTGATAACGTGCGCCATGCCTTCAAATACCGGCACTTCGGTAATCCGGCTGGTCATTCTTTTGCGGCCTTTCATGAGCAGCGACGGAATTTGATACACCGGAACTTTTACTTCTTTGATAACTTTACGGAGCGGCATCTTACGAAAATGAGCAATTTCTTCTTCGCTTTGTGCGCCCTGCCAGCCCGTTAGATCACGGAAAATTTCAATCGTCGGCCCTAAACTATCAGCAATTGTCCCATCAAAATCAAAGATGATTGTATCGTCCTTCATTATGGGTGAAGAAGCCCCGCGAAAATTTGCCATGCCAATGCAGTTTTAGCAACAATACTGAGAATGATAAAAACGCGTTCACCATATAGGTAGTCGGCCCATTTGCCACGGCCCATGCGCTGCAGGTAAAAGTTCGTCGCAAATCCGAGGAAAATCACGGCCATGCTGGCCCAAATGCCATACACATAACCAGGAAGATGCGTTGAACCATACACCCCTGTACCAATTGCATAGATCACAAAAACTACCCAAGGCATAAGACCGGCGAGACACGCGATGCGCCAAGCCGTCCAATCAGTGGTGCTCCGTTTTGCATGAAGTTCGACGAGCAATCCGAGCGCATGCATAACGATACTCAAAACTAGGATGAGTAGCAGACTTGTTGCGTCAAAAACACCGGCAAGCAGTGCCATGACCACAAGCATAATACTGGCCGTGACTGAATATTCCATCCAGCGCAGACCGTTCGCGCCGCGCTCCAAAACTTGTTCGTAACGCGCTCGCGCTTTGGTAGCGACTACAAGATGAACAATACCGGCAACAAGCAAGAACAGCACAACAAGGTATGTGATGTTCAGATCGAAAATATGATGCATCGCAGGTACAAGCTGGGTTTGGCCGGCAGCTTCTGATAAGGGATCCTTTGCGACATAACTGGTTGTTACAGGCAAATGGCGGGTGTTGCTGAGCAATAAAATAGCAGCCGCCTGCACCAAGAACAGCACAGCAGCCCAAATGTTCCACCGGCGCAAGCTAAATGCCGATGTCGCAGTCGAAGGAGTAGTTACCTCTTCGACCACGGGCGCCTTCACCGCGCTTTTTGTCGTTTTAGGTTTCGCCGTGGTTTTTGCGCGAGTCTTTGTTTTGTTTCGAGAGTTTGCGGCCTTAGTCATGCTAGACATTATACAGACTCACCTCCGTTTTAGCAGGATTTTTATGAGAGTGGCTTGTACGGCACATGACACATACCCTGACCGGTGCGCTCCGCGTACTTTTGATGGTACGCTTCTGCCTGATAAAACGGTCCGGCGGGTGTAATTTCAGTAACGATCGGCTCGTCGAAATCGGCCTGGACAGCGTCGCGTACTTTTTCGGCGGTCGCCTGCTGGGTTTCATTCAAATAAAAGATTGCCGAGCGATAATTATCACCGATATCAGGTCCTTGGCGGTTCAGTTGCGTGGGATCATGCAAACGGAAAAAATGGCGCATGAGTGTTTCGAAAGTAACCTCGCTTGGGTCAAATTCCACCCAGACAGCTTCGGCGTGACCGGTTGTGTGTGAACAAACTTCTTCATAGGTCGGATTTTCCGTAGTTCCACCAACATAACCCACCATGGTTTTCTTTACACCGGGGATTTGATCAAAATAAAATTGCACTCCCCAGAAGCAGCCGGCAGCAAAAATAGCTTGTTCCATCTATTCGCTCACCGTTACATCACGCCAAAAAGCCATATAGCCGGAAAAATCTTTTTTGACCGTCTTAATGGCGGATTCAAGAGGTTTTGGATAACACCACGCGCTGTCAGGACTCCAAGAATCGCCGTCTTTTCCGACGTCAAAATACTGGCAAACCCCTTTCCAAGGACAAGTATAAGGAGTAGAACTTTCGCGTAAAAACTCTTTCTTCACCGATGATGGCGGAAAATACCAGTTTTTCTCGATGTAAATCAGGTCTTCTTGTGGCGCTTCTGCAATTACTTGACCATTCCAAGTCGCTTTCATAGTTCCCCCTTATACCTTTATTGCTCTTACTATAAAGTATAGCAATGTATGCCAGCAAAATAGTCACTACTAGTAAAGACTACGCTTCGGCGTCCAGGTGATATAGCTATTGCTTTTTTTACATTATTATTGACTAGTTATAAAAAAGGAGTACACTGTAATCGTAATAGGTTCGTAGTGTTTGAGAGCACCCCGACCGTAAAGGAGTTTCGATGAAGAGTCTCAAAGTATTGAGTGGAAGCGCTGTTACCGGTGTTGCAATCGCAGCTATGGTAGCCGTTCCAGTTTTTGCCTGCCACCCGCAAGGTAAAATTCTAAAGACTGTTCAAGACGTAACGACGAAAAGCGCCGCTTCTGACGCCAATGACGCCGCTCACGCCCTGAGCGTCACGCAAGGTGACATCCTCACCTACAACATCACGGTAAGCAACCAGGAAACTGTTCCTGGCAGCAAAGGTGAAGATGAAATGACCAACACGGTCCTCACCGACACTTTGCCTGCTGGTGTTCAGCTGGTAAGCAACCCTGGCCAAACGACAATTACCGAAAACCTCGGTAACATCAAAGCCAAGGGCAGCATTACTAAAACTTACCAAGTAAAAGTTACCGCTACCACTGAAGGTCAGCTGGTCAACAAAGCTTGCTACACAAGTGGCAGCAATCTTGGTTCTAAGTACAACCAGAGTGGTTGTGACGTAGCCATCGTTAAAGTAAGCGTTCCAAAGACGCCACCAGTGACTCCACCGGTTACGCCTCCAACAACACCTACCCCAACCCCTACGCCCACACCAACTCCAACACCTACACCTACGGCTCCTGCAGCACCTACCGCCGCAGTAACCGCATTGCCTAACACTGGTGCATCGACCTTCTTGGCTCCGATTGCCGCAGTTGTTACCGCAGCTGGTGCCTACGTTGGCCGCTTGGCTTACCTCAAGCGTCACACGGCGTAATCTGATCTATATCAGATAGCGCGAAGAGCCCTCTTTACGAGGGCTCTTTTGATAAGCTGATCTTGTTACTTCCCCGGGCTCTACTTCTTGGGGTGCCACTTATCGTCGGCACCTTTTTCGTATTTCTTTTTTACGGCATCCCAGGCGACCTTTCGTGCGACGTTTTCCTGAGAATCATCCCCTCGCCGTTTATTGGAATCGGCATATTCTTTATAAGCGTTGTTGAACGCTTCTTTGAAAATCTCCTGCGCATGTGTCGGCAGCACATTGGTGACATTATCAGGTAAGTCTTTTATCGAGCTATATGGCATATATGAAATCTCCTTACCCTTTTATTGTAGCGTTTCTGTCACGTCCTTGTTGGCAATAAGTCGCGCCAGATAACGTGCTGACAGTGGCGAAATACCATGAAATCGGTTCGCAATATGCAACTTGATGTTTTTATTTTTTGTAAACATTTCTTTTACATCGGCTCGCGTGACGACAAAGTCGAAGCGCCCGTGAATAATATCGGTTGGTACTGCGATCTGATGAAGCTCTCGATACGCCTGCTGGTTCATGATGGTGTTACGCAAGCTACGTTCAAAAGGCGTCCACATTTCGTTGCTCAATGCAAAACCGCTTAGTTTACGAATCGTACGAAAAAGTGCTCGACCTTGGGCGAGTGCCAACTCTGGTCGCTCAATAATGTACTCGAAAAATTTAAAGTACTGCGCCCGGCGCTTTTGGTGTGTGCGAAATTCTGGAACATCGACAAACAGTGGTGGTTCGAACAAAATTACGCGTTTTATCAGACGCGGATGATGCGCAGCCAAATGCACTGCTACCAAGCAACCCATCGAATGCCCGACAAGTGTATACGGCGGTCGTACGCGTGCTCGACGAAGCGCAGCCAACACCATTTGCGCGTGCATGATTACATCGTATGACGCATCTGCTGGCTTTGGCGAGTTGCCAAACCCCAGCAAATCAACTGCGAATAAACGTGCTTTCTGGTCGGCCATTTGTGTGACAAGCGGCCGCCACGCTTCACCGCTACTGGCGATACCGTGCAGCAAAACTACCGATTCACCCTCGCCTTGATCAATCGCAATATGCAGGCGCGATGTGCGGCGAAATACATGAGTTATCTTCTGAAACCACTTCACTCCCTCATTATACCAATGAGAAGAGTTATGTGCTTTTGGCGTCAAAATCTTACGCTAATGCGTAGCTAATCCGAATGTGACCGTCTTTTTTCTTGATCTTGGTGATCGTGACATGCCCAAGTTCTGAAACATCTTTGAGGTGAGTTCCCCCGCAACAAATGTTGAAATCGTGAGGATATGTTGCGACATGAATCTGCTGATATTTATGCAAAATCTGTTCAGGAATGTAGGCACTGAGTTGACGCGCTTCTTGCGGCGATACGCGTTTTACGCCAATTATTCCACCCTCCACGCTCAATTGCGTTAAAATTTCTTCGATCTGTTTTGCGAGGGCGTCAGCCTCATCGGCGTTAAATTCACCGTCATATTCCACAAAACTCATGTGTGGATAGTGCGCGCCTCGTCCGGGCTTCCAACCTTTTCCAATTTTTTGTACAGCATAATCGATGAGATGTCCGGCGCAGTGTAATCGGGAGTTCAGAAATCGGCGGTCAGCGTCGATCGTACCATGCACAGCATCGCCGGCAGCAGGCGGATTGCCCTCTAGCTGGCCTTCGTGCTGTACGACGCCATTCTCGTCTTTTCGTAACCCAGTTACTTGTAATTGACCGCCCTCCCAGCTCAGTGTGCCGTGATCGACATCTTGTCCACCACCACCAGGATAGAAGCATGTTTGGTCAAGAACAATCTGGTAGCTGCCATCTTCAGCAGGAGTTACCGCCATGATTTTTGCATCGCATTCACGCAGCTGATAATCATCAAGATATAGTTTTTTCGTGCCCGCTTCGGCGGCCGATAATGGCAAATCAGTTAAAGGCATACTCGCTTCTTTAGATTGCGGAGATTCAAAATGAACTTCAGGATAAATCGCTTTTGTTGTTTCGTCGATTTCCTGGCGCAGCTGCGGGAACACAACACCTTCGCGCGCCGTTACACCTTCGAGCATCCAGAATAAGCGCTCGCTATGTCCATAGCCACAAGCCGGTGGCATCCCGTATTCGAGCATTTCTACAAAATCAATGTCGAGCATCATGGCCTCGTCGTCGCCTGCGTCGCGCATGTTTTGCTGTTCCACAAAACGATGCAGCTGATCGAGCGGATCATTGAGCTCACTATATGCCTTGCAAGCTTCCGTACCACCGAGCAGTAAGTTGAATTGCTGCGTCAAACGGTTGTCATTTGGCTGCATTTTGGCGAGCGGCTGCAAAAACGTTGGGATGTCGACCAAGAACGCTGGGCCGGCAATTTCCACGCGAATTTTCTTCCACAATTTATCGAGTACACGCGAGCGGTTGTCGATTTTCTCGACTTCGCCGCCGATTTTTTTGAGTTCAGCAACTGCCTCTTCGAGCGTGCAATCAAATACATCGAGGCCGTAGCGATCGCGCATAACTTCTACGAAGCTGACGCGTGGCCAATCCTGATCATCTGCGCCAAAATCAACTTGCTGGCCGTTCGCTAAAGTAAATTGGCGCGTTCCCCAAGTCGCATCAACCGTTCGGCGAATCATCGCCTGCGTGAATTTCATTCCCTGCTCCCAGTCGGCATATGCCCAATACCACTCCATGGCGACGTGCTCAGGTAAGTGCTCGTCGGAGTAATTTTCGTTGCGGAAACGTGGACCAATGTCGAAAACTTTTTCAAAGCCTGCACCAAGCAAACGCTTAAGCGGCAGCTCATGACTAATGCGCAAATAAAAATCCTGGTCAAGCGCATCCATGTGCGTTACGAACGGATTTGCATCGGCCCCACCAGTGGTGTGCTCCAAAACTGGTACATTGATCTCGGTAAAGCCGTTTTCAAGCAAAAATTGGCGTGTTGCCTGCCAAAAGTTGCTGCGACGAACAAATCGGTCGCGAACATCCTGGTTAACATTCATGTCGACGTAGCGACGGCGCAAGCGTTCTTCTTTATTCGTAAATCCGTCATGCGCGGTTGGCATTGGGCGGAGACTTTTGGTCAGCAGCCGGAAATTTTTCACATCAACTGAAATTTCACCCGTTTTAGTCTTAACGACTGTGCCTGAAGCTTCGATAAAATCACCTGCATCGAGCAGCGGCAATTGCGCAAAGCCAATCTGACTTGTTTCGGCCTGCAATGATTCGACTTTATCGGCAGCCAAGAATAGCTGAAGTGCACCGGTGATATCTTTGATAACAATAAAAGCAATCTTGCCAAACTTACGGATGTTTAGAATTCGGCCCACGACCGATACGTCTTGGCCTTCAAGCTGCTCAAAGTCGTTGGTTATTGTTGCGAGCGTTTGCGTGCGCTGCACCTGGGCAGGATAAGGATTAATGCCTAGTTTCTTAAGATCGTCGAGTTTCCGTAGCCGCTCATCGCGGAGCTCTTTTAGTGTTGCCATATGTTTCCTTTGCTTCGCTTTATTCTACCATGAAAACACCCCGGTTTACTGTCGTAGTACCGGGGTGTTCTAAGAGACGGCTCCGAGGGTACTACGACCGGAGCTTTGACTTAGCGAACAGAACAGAAAGAGTGGTCACGGACTAGCCGATCTCCACGATGTTATACGTACTAGTTTCGGCCGGCGTGTGAATTTCAACGCTCTCGCCTTGTTTTTTGCCGATCAAAGCACGGCCAATGGGTGATTCATCGGAAATCTTACCGTTGAGTGGATCAGCCTCTACAGTGCCCACTACTTGGAATTGCTTTTCATTACCGTTACTACTCTTCAATTTAACGGTTGAACCAAGTACGACCTTGTCGTCTTTTTTAGGCGCAGTGATAACTTGAACGTTTGCGAGAATGTGCTCGATTTCAGAAATGCGAGCCTCATTGCGCTCTTGATCTTGACGCGCAGCGCTGTATTCCATGTTTTCAGCGAGATCGCCGAATTCACGTGCAGTTTTAATACGATCAGCGATCTCGGATCGCAGTTTTACAAGCTCGTTCAGTTCCTCTCGGAGCTCGTCAACCCCTGTCTGGGTTAGGTGGAATAGTTTCTTCATTTTAGGTGTCTCCTTTCTGATTCTGTCGCGGTATCAGGTCTCTCTTATTTTATCGCATATTACTGGGACTTGGACTGAGTTCTTTAATTATATCCTCTGGTCTCACGAGGCGTGCCTCTGCTTCATTGCGGCCTTTGAGCTCATATTGCCCATTCGTGATTCCCTTTTCGCTGATAACGATGCGATAAGGGAGTCCGATAAGGTCCGCGTCGGCAAATTTTTCGCCCGCTCGTACGTCTCGGTCGTCATATAGTACCGTAACGCCAGCGGCAGTCAAGTTTTTATACATAGTATCCGCCGCTCTCCTTACGTCATCTGATGCACCGATCGACACCAGGTACACGCGGAATGGCGCAACTTCGTCGGGCCAAGACAAGCCCTTTTCGTCGGCAAAGTGTTCAGCGAGCAGCCCTACCAGCCGACTTACGCCGATGCCATAACAGCCCATGATGATCGAGTGCTGTTTACCGCTTTCGTCGGTGTAAAACAGTTCAAGCGCGTCAGTATATTTGCTTTCAAGCGGGAAAATATTACCCACTTCAACACCACGTTTTTCGACTAAATCTTCTTTGTTAAGGCCAACTTTGGCAAGGTTTTCATCGGTGTAAATTTCTTTGTTAACGGCGATTTTCTTGGCTTCATCAACATAAATGGTATCTTCGCCGATTTCACTGATTGTTTGAAATTCGTCGCTAAACTTTTCGGTAAAAATGCCGCCATCAGCGTAAGTTCGGTATGTGATATCACCGAGGCCAAGACGTTTATACACTCGTGCGTATGCTTCGGCGACGCGTTCATATACTTCGTCGTGCTCTTCTTGGGAGCGAGAGAACGAGTACATGTCTTTCATGGTGAATTCACGGCCGCGCATGAGCCCGCTCTTGGCGCGTAACTCGTTACGGAACTTGCTTTGAATCTGGTAAACCATCAACGGCAAGTCTTTATATGAGTTCACGAAGTCTTTCAAGGCATCGACGATCGGCTCTTCGTGTGTCAGGCCCATACCGAGCTCAGTCCCATTAGCAAGTTTTGTTTTAAACCAGTTATCAACTTTGGCATCGTCCCAGCGGTCAGTCAGTTCGAAAATATCTTTCGGCTGCAAAACAGTCATCTGCACTTCTTGGCCGCCAATGGCGTCCATTTCCTCGCGGACTATGTTGGCAATGTTATCGAGTACGCGCTTACCGAGCGGCAAATATGCGTACACACCGGCCATTTCCTTGTGGATGTAACCTGCGCGGATCAAAAGCTGCGCATTTTTGGCAACCTCGTCGGCAGGTGCATTTTTGCTTGTTTTCGTAAACAGTTGTGAGATTTTCATGTTTTCTCCTTGCTTCAGTTCTATAGATATACGGTTTTACAGACAACACATAAACGGCCGCGGGGCCGGAAGCAACATTGTAATAATCGGAGAAAACCGTTTCATGCTGAGCCCATTATACACCTAGCGCATGAAAATGTCGTGACCTAAAAATAGGATGTAAAACGCCACGAAATTCTTGAATGCATGGATGACAATTCCCGCCCACAAACTGCCCGTTTTTTCGCGAACAAAACAAAGCACGAGCGACAAAATAAACGTGTCGATTCCGGCCATCCATAACAGCCCGCCACTCGTTTCAAACAGATGTGGAATGGCAAATACCGCACTGGTAAGCAATGCCGCGGTTACGAACGTAAATTTACGGCGTAAGCCCGCAAACAAAAATCCACGAAAAATAATTTCTTCGACAAGCGGCGGCAAAATTACCAAACTTATAAAGGCTAGCAGCAGATCTAAACGCGATGTAATCGTCGTAAACCCGATCTCTTGTTGCTGATTTACATCGACATGCGTGAAGTGAATCGTAATGTTAGCGGCTACGACATACAAAATAAAATAGGCGATCGTCCCAACGAAGAGATAACGAAAATTCTGACCTTTTGGAGCCTTTAGGCCGATTATTTCGAGGAAATTTTTATACTTACGGATACGCACAAACGCCCAAAGCAAAAGGATCGTGACACCCTCGTTGATTAATACATAGAAAAACTGAGCAACAATTGAACTCCGGATCCAGTTATCAGCATAGGCTGACGACCAGTGATTAGCCTGCGCGTACAAAGCGAGTAGCGTACTGCTTATAAATACGGCAATAAAATAGATCCCCACAGCCACCACAACAGCCGTCATACCGCTCCATGCAGCCTTAGGAGGCGTGATTATGCCAGCTGCGGCTGCAGTGTCGAGTGCCTCGCTTGTAACCGCAGCTGGCGCTTTCTCGTTGCGTTTATTAAACTTTTTAGAAATACTTTTTAACATCGGAAATCGTAATTAAAACAATCAGTGCGAGCAGAAACAAATAACTGCCGCCATAAATTAGCTCTTCGGCTTTCTCAGTAAGCGGTTTCTTCAACAATCGCGAGATCAACATCACGTACAGGCGGCCGCCATCTAAAGCCGGAATAGGCAGCACATTCATGATCGCGAGTGTTAGTGAAATAATCGCCACAATCAAAAGCATGAACTGGTAGCCGAGCAAACTACTCGTTTTGAGCACCACAAAGATGCCGACCGGTCCGGAAACTTGTTCACTTGCCTGCGCCGCATGACCATGAAAGATACTTGAAATTGCCGAACCTAACCCCTGGAACGTAAGCCCAGTGAATTGCGTCGCCGTACCAACCGCTACGATCGGCGCCGACCATGTTGAGCGCGCTAAAGAATATTCGCTGGGGGAAATTCCCAAATAACCAGCCGGTTTACCGGATTTTTTAGCACTTTCTACTTCGGTCGTACTGCGGAACGTTACTTTTTTGGTAAGGTGTTGTTTGCCGCGCACGATGTTAACATCTACTGTTTTGCCCGCAAATTTTTGCGTGACTTGCGGTAGCGCATCAGCAGTCTTCACTGATAACATTTGCCCGGGCACACCAATTGTCTGCAATTGGTCGCGAACCTGCAAGCCCGCCTTACTCGCTGGCGAATTCGATTCGATGTAACCGATAAGTACGGTACTACTAACCGACTTTGTATCACTTGCAATCTTAAACTGATTCTTGACCAGTTGCGGCATGCCGACCCATGCCAAAATTGTCAGCATCACTAATGCAACAATTAAGTTAACAAGTACGCCAGCCAACATGATCTTGGTTTTTGACCAAGTGGTCGCTGCGCCGAAACTACCCGGCTCCGTGTCATAATCGTGCTCGCCTTTGAGCTTTACGAATCCCCCAATGGGCAGCCAGTTTAGACTAAACAAAAATTGCTTTTTGCCCTTCCCTACTTTTTTGGACCACGCGCGAGGTGGAAAACCAATACCGAACTCTTCGGCGACAACACCATTACGACGCGCAACAAAGAAGTGCCCCAGCTCGTGTACAACCACTAGTCCAACAAATAAAATGATTCCGATAACGAGCAAAAATATCGCCATTAGTTCCCAAACCTCCGTTGCCGCTGAGCGAATTCTTGCAATACCTGATGCAAATCAGACACGCCAAAATCCGGCCAATACGCCTTTGTAAATAATAATTCGCTATACACCGATCGCCACGTCATGAAATTACTCAAACGCTGTTCGCCAGAAGCCCTCACTATGAAATCGACAGGCGGAACCTCTGGTGCATATACATGTTTCGAAATAAGCTCCGGTGTAATTTCTTCAGGATCGTAGCCAGCCGCAACAATTCGCTTCGTCGCATCGACAACTTCTTGTTGACCACCGTAATTCAAGCAAAGTACGAGTGTGCCATGCGTATTGTTTTCAGTCTGTTTTTCGGCCTCGTGAATAGCTTTAAGCAGTGCTTTTCCCAAGCGCGCCTTTGAGCCAATCACCTTCAAGCGAACTCCTTCACGATTAAGTGTGGCGAGCTCGTGTTTGAACACCCATAACAAAAGCGCTAGAAGCGCAGCGACCTCATCTTTACCACGCTTCCAATTCTCAGTCGAAAACACATAGGCAGAGACATATTCAACTCCCTGGTTAAACGCCTCAAGGGTCACCTTTTTAAGGGCTTGGTAGCCTTGGCGATGACCTTCAATAAGGGGGAGTTTATGCTCACGCGCCCAGCGGCGATTGCCGTCAAGGATGAAGCCCACGTGTCGTGGCACCAAAACAGAACTCTCTGACATGATGGTTGTATTGTATCAGCCTCACGCGAAATATGCGCAGATTTAAACCGTCATAATGTCGGTTTCTTTGGCCTTTGCTGCAGCTTCTGCATTTGTACGCGCTTTGGTCATAGCGTCGTCAATCTGTTTTTCGAGACGTTTTGCATCGTCTTCACCGATTTGCTTGTCTTTTTTGGCTGCTGCGACCGCATCGAGTGCATCGTGGCGAACATTACGAAGTGCAATCATGGCGTCTTCTTGTTTTTGACCAAGCTGCTTCACGATGTCACGGCGGCGTTCTTCGTTCAAAGCTGGAATTGGCACACGAACCACGCGACCGTCATCACTTGGATTGAGACCCAAACTTGGATTGTCACGAATTGCCGCACTAATCGCCTGAATATTGTTCGGGTCGAATGGTGTGATCTGTAACAATTGCGCTTCTGGCGCTGTCACGTTCGCAACTTGGTTGAGTGGCATGGGTGTGCCATACGCTTGTACGACAACACCATCAAGCATACTGGCGTGTGCGCGACCGGTGCGGAGCTTACGAAGTTCATCGGCAAAATGCTCAACCGCGGCTTGCATTTTTTTGGTAGCGTCATCAACGATTTGAGTTGGGTTCATAGAAATTCCTGCTTATAAAGTATAGATATAAGTATAACGCATGAACTAATGTCCATGCGTTAGTTTATTGTTGCGGGAAATTAAGCCTTACATGCTATCGATAATTCCACCGGGGACATGATGTGTAATACTGTTATCTCCCTTAGGTTGTGGCTCTGTCGAGTGAACAACCGGCTTACCAAGTGCGACAATCTGCGCGGCAGTCAGCGTCCGTGTTGCTGGACCAAACTCCCTTTCACCTGGCTTGCGTCCTTCTGCTGGCTCAACTACTTCAAAATCTACGCCTTCACCTGTCGTTTGTGTTGCTGTGGCGTTTGCCTTTAATTGGTCTGCGGAATAACCATTTTGAGGATCCCATTCAAATCCCGGCGCTTGGTGCGCTTGAATGTGCGCACCCCATTCTGCAGCAAGGCCTGCATCAGTTACATTATCACCTGGATGTGTCTCCATATTTTTCTCCTTTTGAATAATTATCTATATAAAAAGAGGCTGTCGCCAACCCCTTTATTGTTAACAAAATTTAGTTGCTTTCGCCAAGTGCCATGCGCTTGAAGCGGCGAATAACCAGGTTTTCACCCAATTTTGCGTTGTGCTCTTTCAAGTAATCACCGACCGTCTGGTCAGGGTTCTTGATAAATGGTTGGTCGAGCAAGCAGCGCTCTGCAAAGTGCTTCTTAAGCATACCTTCGACGATCTTTTCGACCATGTTTTCAGGCTTGCCTTCGTTCTTGGTCTTTTCAGCGAATTCAGCAGCAACGCGTTCCCGCTCTTCGGCAGGAATTTCGTCCACGCTTACGTAGTGGGGGTCGGTTGCAGCGATGTGCATTGCGATGTCTTTGACCAAGCTGGTAAAGATTTCGTTGCGCGCAACAAAGTCAGTTTCACAATTTACTTCAACGAGCACACCGATACGGTTGTCGTGTAAGTAGCTACCGATAACACCGGCTAACGCTTCGCGTTCACCGCGCTTCTCAGCTTTGGTCATACCTTTTTTGCGCATTTCAGCAAGCGCTTTGTCGAAGTCGCCATTTGCTTCTTCGAGCGCACGCTTCGCGTCGGTCATACCAACACCGGTTAATTCGCGAAGTCGCTTGATTTCTGCAATATCTACAGCCATATTTTTGTCCTCTCTATTTCACCTTACGCTTTTGCTTTTGCTTCGTCTTTGTCTGGGGTTGCTTTTTGAACTTTCAATTTGCCCTGTTCAACAGCTTTGGTAGCGTAGTCGATCATCAATTGAATCGTTTTGATAGCATCGTCGTTTGATGGGATTGGGAAGGTTACGAGGCTTGGGTCAGCGTTCGTGTCAACCAACGCAACGATCGGGACACCAAGCTTGGTAGCTTCGCGAACCGCGTTAGCTTCTGCCACGATGTCAACGATAAACAAAGCACCCGGGCGACCGTTGAGGTCTTTGATTCCACCATAAAGCTTGTTCATTTCGTCGATTTCTTCTTGGAAACGTTGAACCTCAAGCTTGTTGTATTTAGCGGCCAATTGACCGTTTTCCATCCTAGTTTCGAGGTCTTTGAGGTGTTTTACACGACCGCTAATTGTCGGCCAGTTGGTAAGCATACCGCCGAGCCAGCGCTCAGTTACGAAAGGCATTTTTGCGTCTTCCGCAGCTTTCTTTACGATGTCTTGCGCTTGACGCTTGGTTGCAACAAACAAAACTTGCTTGCCTTCGCCGGTGGTTTTTGCCAAGAAGTTCAGTGCGGTTTCAAGCGCATCGACAGTCTTGGTCAAGTCAATAATGTGGCTGCCAGCACGTTTGCTGTGAATGTACTGAGCCATTTTTGGGTGCCAGCGGCTGGTCTTGTGACCGAAGTGCGCGCCCGCTTCTAATAGTTGTTTGATGTCTACATCAACAGTAGCCATGGTCTTGTCCTTTCTCTTCGACTGGGTGCTTACGAGTGCCTACACGGCGATCATCGTAAGAGGATTTGATCCCAACCTGCTTAGTAATAACTTTTGTATATTAACAGATCAAGCAGCGGTTGTCCAGCGCTCAGCCTTGCCGAGTTTTTCGACAATTTGCTGCAGTGCCATAGCATCAAGCGAACCAATAGGTGGCACTTCCCGCTCATCTTCGGATTTTGCTTTAGCCTCCAAGAGCGCTTCGAGAGGATCATCTGCTTCGGGCGGCACGTATTCTCCGACTGCAGTATAGTCGTGTATGACTCGCTCCATAGCCTCATGCCACTCTGTGGTATGACGGCTAGCGTGGGGCTCGCCGGTTTCGGCACTTATATCAAACATATAATTATCAGCAGGCGTAGCGTTATCCTGGTCACGACGTGAAATGGTAATAGCCACGTAGCCATCCATAGGATGGGCATTGTTGCTTACACCTAGCAGGAAGCCCGGTTTGGCGAATTCCACTTCAACCAAATCTTTGTCGCCGATTTTTAGGTGTGCCGCCGCCTGGGGCAACTCTTGCACGATCCTTTCGGTTGGCAACAAGGCATTAACAATCGGTTGGTCTGAAAAAACAGGCAGATCACTGCCAGGATACGTAATATGAGAGCGACCTAGGAGGTCACCTGGATCAACATGCTTCGCGACAGAATTATATAAAAATACCAGCTCTTCAGGAGAAGCTGGCGGTTGGTCGGATTCAGGTGAATGGTAGACATTAGGATGCGCCATATAATCTTATTATAACATAAATGACTTTATACAACATATTGCTCGCCTTCCCCTTTACAGAATGAGCCAGAACAGGTACAATAGAGCGGATTATGAAAAAAGAACTACACCCTAAGAACTATCGCGCCGTGGTTTTCCAAGACCTCAACAACGGTTTTACGTTTTTGACTCGTTCGACGGTCGCAACTCAAGAAACCATCAAATGGGAAGATGGTAATGAATATCCACTGGTGAAAGTACACATCACCAGTGCTTCGCACCCCTTCTTCACCGGTGAAGAGCGCGTACTCGACATCGAAGGTCGCGTTGACAAGTTTAAGGCTCGCGCAAAAGCTGCTGCTGAAGCGCGCGAAGCTCGTGGCAAGGCCGCTGCAAAGCAAACTGCTCGCAAAGTAGCTAAGGCTGAAAAATCAGACGCTAAAAAAGCCGAATAGCGTCGCTTCCCTAAAAACCGCTCTGAGTAATCCGGGCGGTTTTTTCATACCGCCAAACACTATATACTAAGGAACAGATATGCAACCAAAAGAACAAGCACTCCGTGATGAACTCACCGAACTCGCCAAGCGTCTCGAGGATCCGGCAATTTTTAGCACCAAAGAATATCCGAAACTCGCGAAACGCCGTCAGGAACTTGAGCACACAGTTGGTTTGTTTGATGAACGTGCGTCACTGCTGAAACGACAAGTCGAAGCCAAAGAACTCGTTGCTTCTGATGATGCCGAAATGGCAGATCTGGCCAAAATGGAAATCGAGGAAATTACCGGCGAGCTCTCGGTTAACGAAGATGCGCTCCGCGAAGCACTCACTCCGAAAGATCCTAACGACGATCGTGATGTCATCGTAGAAATCCGCGCCGCCGCCGGAGGAGATGAAGCAAGTTTATTTGCTGCAGATCTGTATCGCATGTATGTACGCTGGTGCGAGCGGCATCGTTTCAAAGTTGAATTGATCGACGAAAGTCCGAGTGAAGTGGGCGGTTATAAGGAAATTATCTTCGGCGTGCGCGGCGACGATATTTACAAGCAACTCAAATTTGAAGCTGGCGTTCATCGCGTACAACGCGTGCCAACCACCGAATCACAAGGTCGCATTCACACTTCAACCGTTACCGTCGCCGTATTGCCCGAAGCCGACGATACCGACGTTGAAATTAATCCAAACGACCTGCGCATTGATGTGTATCGTTCGAGCGGACACGGCGGTCAGAGTGTTAACACCACGGACTCTGCCGTGCGTATTACTCACTTGCCTACTGGCCTTGTCGTGACATGTCAGGACGAGAAATCGCAGATCAAAAACAAGGAAAAAGCCTTGGGTGTTTTGCGCTCTCGCTTGCTCGCTATAAAAATCGAAGAGGAACAAAAACAGCTTTCTGAATCCCGTAAAAAATTGATTGGTTCTGGCGATCGCTCAGAAAAAATCCGCACCTATAACTTCCCCCAGGACCGCATCACCGATCACCGCATTGGTTATTCGCGAAGCAATATTCCTGGTGCATTAAATGGTGAAATCGACGATATTTTCGAGCAATTACAAACCTACGAACGGCAATTGATTAGCGCTGAATTATGACAATCGAAGCGTTTCTTCGGACCGCAACTAAACAACTCATAGCAAGTGGAATCGAGACTGCACGCCTGGATTGTCTCGTATTACTGGAAGACGAACTCAAGATAGATCGTGCGATGCTTCTTGCTCACCAGGAAGACGAAATTGACGAGCCACCTCTGTTAAATTTGAACACAAAAATTACTCAAAGGGCACACCATGTGCCACTTGCGTATCTTCGAAACACCGCAAATTTTTATGGAAGAGCTTTCTTCGTAGACGCACATGTACTCATTCCTCGGCCCGAAAGCGAAGCGCTTATTACGTTAATTAAAAAATTGTCGCTGCCCGCCCAACCTCATATTGCGGATGTAGGTTGCGGCTCCGGTTGCCTCGGTATCATTGCCGCACTTGAAGTCAATGCGACGCCGCATTTTTATGATATCGATCCTGCTGCACTCACTGTCGCAAAACGTAACGCCAAAAACCACCATGTCCAAGGACAGTATTACGAACAAAATTTACTCGAACATTCATATGGGCCATATGATGTAGTACTTGCCAACCTGCCCTATGTGCCAAAAGACTATGCAATCAATGACGCCGCCAAACACGAACCTACTCTCGCCCTTTTTGCGGGTGCAGATGGTATGGATCTCTTCCGTACTTTTTGGGAACAGATTGCCAAAAGTCAGCCGACCTATGTTATTGCCGAATCCTTCCCCTTTCAGCACGAGCAAAACGAGCAACTCGCAAAAAACGCCGGCTACGCATTACACGCAACCGACGATTTTGCACAGTGTTTTATGAAACACTGTGCCTAAGTACTAATTATTTGGGAATGCGGCGAGTTCCGCGTTGAGAGTCATAGTGTTACCAGAACGATTTACCGTTAAGGCAACTTTATCACCTACCGTATGTTTATCGAGTAGCGAGGTAAGACTATGATTCTGGTCGATTGTTTGCCCATCGATGGCGGTAATGATATCTCCCTCTTTAATGCCGGCCTTTTCAGCGGGTGAACCCGGAATTACTGCTTGCTGACTTCCGCTTACTTGCGGAGGAGCTACATAGGCACCACGCTTAACCTTAAGGTTTAGTTGCTGTGCAATGCCGTCAGTAAGTGAAATATAAGCTACGCCGAGGTATGGCTGTTGCAGTTTGCCCGTTTCTTTTACGCCTTTGATAAGTCCACTGACATCATTGACTGGAATTGAAAATCCGATACTCTGTGCACCACCACCGGCAGTTGCCGTATTAATGCCAATAACTTCGCCATCAAGGTTCACAAGCGGACCACCTGAGTTACCTTCATTAATTGCTGCGTCTGTTTGGAAGAGATCCTCGAGATTTTCGCTGCTGGTGCCAGTACTATCACTTGCCTGGATACTACGGCCGTAGCCAGAAATAATGCCGTTTGTCACTGTGTTTTGGAACTGCCCAAGAGCGTTACCAATTGCGATTACAGAGTCCCCTACCTCAACTTTGCTTGAATCTCCAATTGCTGCAGGGACAAGTGTCTTACCTTTTGTATCTTGGATTTTCAGGAAAGCAATATCGAGACTATCCCGTTCACTCGTGCGCCCAAGAACCTGTACATTGTCGTACTGCGTACCGTCAGAAAGCGTAACGCTCACCTTCGTAGTTCCCGAAGGAACGACATGACGATTGGTGACGATTACACCATCGGCTGAAATTATAATTCCCGTGCCAGCACTCTGCTGAGTCTGCTGCTGGCCAGTGCTGCCACCAAATAGCGTACCAAATCCTGCAGGCTGAGTGGCCGCTCCTGTAACATTTACCGACACCACACTCTGTCCTACATTTTTAGCGATACTGCTAATGAGCTGCCCCTGGTTTTTCAAAACTACCTGTTGCTTTTGAATAGTTGTCCCGTCGTTATCACGACTGCCAGCGCCCAGCCATCCACCCAAAAACCCCGAAGATATCGCAATAATCAACAAAAAGGCCGCACCCAAAAAACGTAATTTATGGTGTGCAAAACGACCGTTAGTATGCTCTTCAGATTTAGCTGTTACCGGCTGGCTCGATGGTGTTTCAGCTGACTTATCGGTTGTTTTGGTTGTTTCACTGTGCTTTTCGGTCTCCATAATCCCCCCATGTCTTAAACTATTTTGTCACCCCAGTCAGAAAAAGTAATAACCACTATAATGACGGCAGCCATGATAAAAATACATTGGCGCTGGATATTCTTGGTGAGTCGTTCGTGATGATCAAGATAATAGAGTGTTGCCAATCCGTACCCGATTGCCACAAGCAAAAGCGCGGGCTGAGAGACAATGCCGTAGAACAAGAGCCAGTGGCCCAGAATCCACGCTAAAGCCGCACCGAAGTACGCCCACAAATACGCGAGAAGCCGAGTATATGGTTCCTCGAAGCTGTCTAAGAAGTGGTGTGCGGAAATGTAGCAGATCAAGCCAACCATGGCGACAAGTCCGTACAGTGGCCCGGCTCCCCAGCTTAAAAATAGCGCCATCAGTCCACAAAGCATCGAAATCATGGCCTGTATCGAAGAAAACAGCAGCGTCGAGCCAGGTTTGATATACACAAGCCATCCGATATAAGCCAACATCCAGAATAACTGTACGAGCTGACTACCAGTGTGAGACATAAACAGAAGCAACGACACACCAACCATAATATCGACTGCGTTAGCACGGATATTTACCAACCAAAAACGCGGACGCACTGCGAGCATTCGCCATTTACTGAGCAAAATGATAACAAATGCCAGCTGCACAAAGCTCATTCGCACCAAAACAAACACCAAAATTGGCAGAAAAATATTAAACCCTAGGTGGAAAAACCGGGAAAAACCACTGGCTGGCTTGATCTTAGCGATTAGAGGTCTCATCGTTCCCCATAATTATAACAAATTGTGCGGCACCTGGCTGTATGTTCGCTGGAAGTTTTGTGGTCGCGGTCGTTTTGAAGCGTTGCTCGAGGTAGTGCTTCGTGTAAGGATCTTTGTCTTTCGACAAATCAACCACTGTTGTTTTGGCATAGTCATGTGTTGGCGCTTCCCCGACAGTGCCCACATTATAACCGTATGATTTCAGAAGTGCTGCGCTTGCTGTTGCTGCCGTGGTGGCACTTGAACCATTTAATACCGTCACGCTGGCGTTTTCTTTTATGAGATAGCCGTCAGGGAGTGCACTGCGGATATATGCCTGGATTGCACCATAGTTTTGTAAGCCAGCAATTGGTTGCACGATTGACTGGCCGCCGTAGGATCCAGTCGTCACATAATTGTTAGGCGGATCTGCCAGCCCAACCGACTTGATATTTGTTTCACCTACTTTTTTCATGATTCCGGCAAGCCGCCCGGCATCCGTGGTACTCATATCTGTCGAGATATGATCACCGAATGCACTCAAGAGTTGGGAAATTTTAAGGGGATTTGTGTAAGTACCGGCTGTTAAAATCTTTTGCTCAAGCGCCGTTATAAGCAATCGCTGTCGCTCGGTACGGTCGAAATCTCCGCGCGCGCTGCCGTGTCGTGAGCGCACATAGAGTAATGCTTGCGTGCCACTGAATTGCTGCGGCCCTTTTCGTGCCAATACTGAGCTCCAGTGGTTTTCCCAGGCCATAGTTGGATCTACTAGATCATTCGGAACATTGACCGTAACACCGCCTACTGTGTCGACAGCCTGTTTAAAGGCCGTAAAGTCGACCATTGTGTAGTAGTGGATCGGGATGCCAAGTACCTGCCCTATCGTTTGCTCCGCCGCCGATATACCCGCCGCCTCAGCGCCTTGTTTGTCATGGGAATCTCTTGCAAGCGCTTTATATTTAGCGTTGGCATACACGGCGTTAATCTTGGACGAACCTCCCGTTGGCGCCGTTACCCACAGATCGCGTGGCACACTCACCAAAGACGTCGTGTTATTGACAGGGTCGATACTCGCCACCAAAAGTGTATCTGTTAAATCAGGACCGTCGTGACCTGGACCACCTTTACCGAGCAGCATAATGTTAATGCGCCCGTCTCCCTCGCCTTTTAAAAGATTCGGATCAACGTGCGATTTCAAGGCGACTGCCGTGGAGCCGCCCTTGAAAACTTTATGCAATTTCATGTAGCCCTTGCCAAATAAAAAGCCACCGCCCAACAAAACTAACAACACGACTGCTACGCTACTTCGCTTCGCCCACCAACCAAATCCACGGTGTTTTGTGGTTTTCGTGGTCTTTCGATAGCGCTTTGTAGGAACTGCTTCGCCCTGCGGCAAATCCATATCAAGCTTTGGCAAAGTCGGTGATCGTCGAGATTGTGTCGGTTTGCTGGTGCGAATCGGATTGCGAGTTATCTGGGGTTGCCGGGATGCCGGAGGACGGCCGCCACGAACCATGCCATCAATACTTGCCCCGGAGGGTCGTCGACCAGGTTTCCTATAATTTTCCATATGATAGTACCCAGTATAACCGCTCATGCATATCGCGTAAACAGGTGCATAATTCTAAAAAATGCGGTATAGTTAGAAGCCGATGGACAATAATACCGTAAGCGGTACCCCCGCCCCTACAACTCCGACACCTGTCGTGTCGACGCCTGAACCTGCCCCTAAAAAAGAAGGCTGGCGCAGCATTGCTTCCACTGTTGCCGTTATCGTGCTTGCTCCTCTTGTCGCTATTTTCATGATCGCTTTCGTGTTCCAGTCTTACCAAGTTTCTGGGCCTAGCATGCAAACTACGCTCAATAATGACGACCGGCTTATTGTCTGGAAGTTATCTCGATCATGGTCACGGCTAACCGGTCATCCGTACACGCCTAACCGCGGTGACGTCATCGTATTCAATCAAAAAGGTCTTCCAGACGGTGATAAACAGCTGATCAAGCGCGCCGTAGGACTCCCGGGCGATCGAATTGTCGTACAAAACGGCATCGTAACGGTTTATAACAAAGAGCACCCTGACGGATACCAACCCGACAAAACTCTTCCATACGGTAAAGTCATCGGTGACACTGAACCCGAGATTGCCCAACAAGAATGGACTGTCGGCAAAGACGAATTCTTTGCTCTCGGCGACAACCGTAACGATTCGCTAGATTCACGAACTTTTGGCCCCGTTAGCTCCGATCAAATCGTAGGTAAACTTGTCCTGCGCGTAGCACCCTTCAGCCAGATGAAGCGTTTCTAGTAACACGGATCTCTACGCTACTTTGCGCAACTAGAGATATCAATATAGATATCTTTTAGTAGTTCACTTCCTTATGAGAGCTGTGCAATGATGTTTACCAGCTCGTCGTCTGACTTAAACACAATCTCCAACTTGCCACCTCGAGCTGTACGTCGAATCTGTACCGGTGCGCCAATACGTTTGCTGATACGCTTGGTCTCTGGTGTCTCCGTCTGCATACGCTCTTTCGTAGCTTTCGTTTCCTGAAACCCTTCTTTGACGGAGGTCACAAAACGCTCAGCCTGACGTACTGACCACTCATTTTTCTGGATTGCCGCTAACAATTCTTGCTGTTTTTCGGGCATGTCTTTGAGCGATAAAATAGCGCGTGCATGCCCCTCGGTAATATTCCTTGTGCGCAGAGCCTCGCGCGCTTCGTCGGGAAGTTGTAGCAAACGCGCAATATTATTGATGGTTGATGGTGCTTTGTTGAGGCGCTTTGCGATTGCCTCGTATTTCATATTGAATTGTTGGTGCAGTCGTTCGATGGAAACCGCCTGTTCGAGCGGCGCTAAGTCTACGCGCTGCACATTTTCAACTAACGCAATTTCGAGCTGCTCAAGTTCTTTTGTAGTGCGAACAATAACCGGAACTTGGGTGAGCTTAGCGATTTGCGCAGCACGCCAGCGTCGTTCACCTGCCACAATGACATACTTTTTGCCGCGCGGCGTCACAACAATCGGTTGTAAAATACCATATTGCGTAATTGAGCCGGCAAGCTGCTCCAGCCCCTCGACATCAAAATGCTGACGCGGCTGGTCGGGATTTGGCTCTATATCGGCAATAACAAATTTCTGGATGCGTTCCTGATCATCTGCGAGCAAACTCTTATCGAAATCTTGCGGTAGCAAAGTGTCAAAACCCTTACCAAGCCCCATAGTCTTCTTAGCTGACACGTTTTGTCACCTCCTTAGCCAACTGTTTGTATGCGCGAGCACCTTTTGACCACTTATCATGTTCGACAATAGTCTTGCCAAAACTTGGTGCTTCGGCCAGTCGCACATTGCGCGGAATAACCGTTCGAAAAACCTTGTCGGCAAAATGTGCTTGAAGTTCTTGCATCACCTGTTCGGATAAACTCGTGCGCTTGTCGAACATAGTGAGTAGTACGCCGAGCAAATCAAGGTCGGGATTTACCGTTTGACGAACACGCTGCACTGTGGAGAGCAATTGTCCTAAGCCTTCCAAGGCGTAGTACTCCGTCTGGACAGGAATTAATAGTGAGTCGGCTGCCGTCAATGCGTTGATCGTCAAAAGTCCCAAGGCTGGCGGACAGTCAATAATTATATAGTCGTAATCCGCATTTTTAAGCGCTTCACGCAATCGGAATTCACGATGTGCGACATCCACTAATTCTACTTCCGCGGCTGCCAAGTTGGCATTCGTAGGCAAAATATATAATCCCGGGCGATTGGCTTCTTGCACCGCTGCGTCTAACCGAGTTTCGCCAACTAAGACGTCATATGTAGTGGCGCCTTCTTTGTTGGAAAGACCTAGTCCGCTCGTGGCATTACCCTGGGGGTCCAGATCTACGAGCAGCACCGAGCATTTGTCTGACGCCAAATAAGCCGCGACATTGACTGCCGTGGTCGTCTTGCCCACCCCACCTTTCTGGTTTGTGACCGCTATTGTCCTGTTTTTCATTTTTGTCCCTGTTATCCCAAATCTTCCTCTAGCGTACCACTAAGTGCCCCGCTCGTAAACTTTCAAAAAGGTAGCCTCATATGGCTAGTTCTATACTGCTTATGTTTTACATGAACGCTGGAAACAAAAAAGCCTCGTACAAATGACGAGGCTTTTATTGTGCGACAGAAGCTTACGCGATCTTTGCGACCTTGATGACCGTGTGGTGCTGGCGGTGGCCATGCACTTTGTGTACGCGCTTTTTCGCTTTGTAGCGAATAGCGGTTACTTTGTCGGCTTTTACATCAGCATCAACAACTTCGGCGGTCACTTTTACCTTATCAACAGATGGAGCACCAACGGTAACCGTGTCGCCGTCAATCACCAGCAATGGGGTAAAGGTGACTTTCTTGTCGTCGCCCTTGAGCAACTCAACTTCAAGCGTCTCGCCTTCTGAAACGAGATACTGCTTGCCGCCGGTTGCGATAACTGCTTTTTTCATACTTTTTACTCTCTTTACAAGAATTTGTTACCAAGAAATAGTAACAGATTACACCTTGAGTGTAAAGAGTTACTCCCTATTCTTCTACTTTTTGCAGCGAAATCGTGAGCGGCGCCGTTTCGACGCTACAACTCGATTCAAACGCAAATGTTTGATCGAAGGCAATTTCTTGCGCTAAGGTCTCACCTTTTATGAGTGAAAGGTGTTCTTCAATCGCATGTCTTAACTCTTCGTCGGTAGTTGAAAATGCTAAAGTAATTCGATCATTGACACTGAGGTCAGCCTGTTTGCGTGCATTCTGTACATTGCGAATCACTTCACGGACCAAACCTTGCCGCTTCAGCTCAGGAGTTATGACTGTGTCGAGTGTAACACTAAAAGTCTCACCCGTGGTTACGAGTTCGTGTGATTGCACGTTAAGTTCTTCGTGAAGAATGTCGACGTAGAATCCAGCATTCGGATCCTGTCCGGACATAAATGCCAAATCCGCTCCCGCAATCCGAACTTGTGCCAGTGGCTGACGGATCTTGATTTTAGCTTGGGCACGCGCCGACAAACCGAGGTTAATCGCATTGCGTAAAAGTTCCATCTTTTGCAGGCTTAGCTCATCTATATGACCCACCTTCGGCCAATCCATCAAATGCACCGATTCTCCGCCCGTTAGTTTTTGATACAACTCTTCGGCCAAAAACGGCGTGAACGGCGCCATGACCATACTCAACTGTACAAGAACATAGTGAAGCGTGCGATAAGCGTCATTTTTGTCAGCATCGCTGTCACTCTTCCAGAAGCGACGACGCGATCGACGTACGTACCAGTTCGATGCGTCTTCGATGAACGGCAGAATTGGCTTTAATGCATTTGGGATGTCATAGCCGTCCATATGTTTTTCGACTTCTGCGGTCAGCTGATGCACACGACTTACAATCCACAAATCGAGCGGATTTTTGAGATCTGCACTCGGATCTTCGATTTTTCCGTTCCACTCCCAGCCATCGACATCAGCGTACATGGTAAAGAAGTCGTACATATTCCAGATCATGCTCAGTTTGCGCGCAACATCTGCAACATCTTTGTCGATGAGTGCAAAGTCTTCACCGTTTAACAGTGGTGAATTTAGTAATAAGAATCGTAAGGAGTCCGCTGAATACTGATCCATGAGCTCATTTGGATCGGTAAAGTTACCGAAACTTTTGCTCATTTTTCGGCCATCATTGCCGGCTACGGTCCCTGTTACAATCACATTGTTATAAGAATTCTTATCGAAGAGTCCCACGCTTACGGCGTGCAAATAATAGAACCATGCGCGCACTTGCCCCACATATTCTGCAATGAAATCACCGGGGAAATTCTGTTCAAACTTCTCAATATTTTCAAACGGATAATGGAACTGCGCAAACGGCATCGATCCACTTTCAAACCAACAGTCGAGCACTTTGTCGATACGCGTATATTCGATGTCGTCGATCGTAAAAGTTACGTCGTCGATCCATGGACGGTGATAATCTTCGAGTTCTACACCTGAAAGCTCTTTGAGCTCAGCGTAACTGCCGACAACTTTCGTGTGAACGACACCATCTTTGTCGACGCCCTTCCAGACCGGCATCGCGGTCGCCCAAAAGCGGTCTCGACTCAAGTTCCAGTCAGGTGCCGTCTGTACAGTTTTAGCGAATCGCCCTTTTTTGATGTGCTCAGGAAACCAGTTGATGTCACCGTTTTGTTCGAGCATTTCTTCGCGTTGGTCGGCGATATTCATAAACCAACTTGGGTGCGCCCGGTACATGAGTTTCGTTCCACAGCGGTGACAGTGCGGATAACTGTGCGTGATGTATTGAATTTTCCAAACAATGCCGCGTTCGTGCAGCGTTTTTGCGATCGGTTTATTGACATCCCAAACGTACTCGCCCTTCCACTCACCTGAATTGTAATAACCACTGTCATCGATGTTACTTACAAACGGGAATTTGTTTTCTTTGGCAAGCGCGTAATCTTCTTCACCATAAGCCGGCGCCAGATGCACAAGCCCCGTACCATCCTCGAGGCTCACGTAATCTGCGTGCCACACTTGGTGCGCCCGTTCACCGCGATCTTCAAATAATGGCTCGTACTTTTTACCAACAAGCTCTTTACCCTTGAAGGTGCGCAAAACCTCGTACGCCAGTGGTTGGTGTTTTTCGTCTGTTAGCACCTTGGGAACTAATGCTTTAGCTATAATGAGCTTTTCCTCGTCAACCAACACTTCCGCATATTCTTCTTTGGCGTTTACGGCGACTGCCGTGTTCGCAGGCAGCGTCCACGGGGTTGTCGTCCAGGCCAACAGATACGCATCTTCATCAACGAGTTTGAATTTTACGAAAACCGACGGATCAGTAACGTCTTGATAGGAGTTATCCATAGCAACTTCAGCCTTGGAAATAGGCGTCGCATCGCGAACACAATACATGAGCACGCGTTCGCCTTCATAAATTTTGCCCTTTTCATGCAGCTGTTTAAAGGCCCACCACACCGATTCCATGTACGGCTTGTCCATCGTTTTATAGGCGCCACGGAAATCTACCCAACGACCAATACGATCGATAGTATCTTCCCAGAGCGAACCCGTCTGCACCATGTTCTCACGGCAGGTAGTAATATATTCTTCGAGACTCACCTTCGTACCAATGTCGCGACGATCGTGAATGCCCAATTTTTTCTCAGTGAACACTTCGGCTGGCAAACCATGGCAGTCCCAGCCCCAAACCCGTTCCACACGCTTGCCCTTCATCGTCCAATAACGAGGCACAGCATCTTTTACAACCGAGCTTAAGAGTGTTCCGTGATGCGGTACACCGGTAATAAAGGGTGGCCCGTCATAAAAAACATAGGCGTTCTCTTGTGGTCGCTGCTCAACAGATTTCTGAAATGTCTCGTGTTTTTTCCAATAAAGTATGAGGTCTTTCTCGTACTCGAGTGCCCGTCGTCGCGATCCTTGTTTGAATTTCATATTTTCTCCTTACAAAAGAAAAATCACCTCTTTTAGACATCGGAACCCTTATGCAAAGGGCGGTACCATCCGACTTCCAAAAGAGATGACTCTTCTAGCGCTTGTTTCATAGCTTACGGGCTGGCCGTCGAGTTCTACTTTCGCTTTTTACGACGATTTCTTCTCGCAACTTCGTGGGTGATAGCCACTTATCTGCTAAAGCAGAGCGTTTTATACGTATATTTTACCACGACTTCACGGAACAGGCCACCGCAGCTAATATTGATGATAAAAATACTACGAGTAGATATAGCCTGCGACTTCATCCATAAGAGGTAGGCGGTCACCGGCCCACATATTGAGAATCGAACCGTCGTTAGCGATAGCAAGGATCGCGGGATACTGCATAACGTCATAGAGGCTCGCTGTAGCCGCCCCATCGCGGGTATTCAAACTAAGCATCTCTAATTTCCGTTCATCGACACCATGTCGTTGTTGGAAATCGCGGACGAATGACTCCACCGCAGTTGCATGCTCGGAATTTGGTCTGTAAAGGATAAGCAACTTCACTACTAAATTAGCATAGCACGCTCTCCGATAGCGATACAAACTAAAAACAAAAGCCACCTCTGTTATTAGAGGTGGCTTTACTGACGATTTAAGATTTAGTAAATCTTATTAATCAGTCGTTGAGCTTTAGCTACAGCCAGTTGTCGATCCACAGCTGGTGCAGACATAACAGCTACCTGCGCGCTGCGTTTGGTTGCCGCAGTTGTAGCACATTGGAGCGGTGCTGTCCTGCTTCGTAGCTTTAGCAGTTGCAGCTGGCGCCGATGCAGCCATCTGTTGTACAGACTGAGCGACAGCAGCTTCTTCATGCTGCACCGCTTTACCGATAAGCTCACCTTCAGTTGAGCGGTCATCGGTCAGCAAACTCGTTTGCTCGTCAGGCATGTCTTCGATCGAGGCCAAACCAAGTTCCAAACGGTCGTCAAACGACAAGTAGTCGAGTGCGAGGCGGCGGAAAATGTAGTCCGTAATCGAACTTGCCGTACGGATTTCTTCGTCGTCAGTTACACCTGATGGCGCAAAGCTGCTGCTCATCAATGTGCCGACAAAACTCTTGAGTGGAACACCGTATTGCAAACCGTGGCTTACAGAAATCGCGAACGAGTCCATCAAGCCAGACAAGGTCGAACCCTGCTTTGAAACACTGATGAACAATTCACCTGGCGTACCGTCTTCGTATTGACTAACCGTAAAGAAACCCTTGAGGTCAGAAATCGCGAACTTGTACGTCCGGCTGTTGCGGCGGCGAGGCAGCAAGCGTCGGACAGCGCCCTTCACTACAATCCTGTCATTAACCGTTTCTGCGGCGGCGGCAGGTGTTGGTGCGGGTGCGACAGGTGCGGCGGCTGATACATCTTTCTTGTCGCCGTCTTTTTTGGCCATCGACAGTGGTTGCGCAACTTTACAGTTGTCACGATAGATCGCAACAGCTTTCAAGCCGAGCTTCCATGCATCAATGTGCAATTGTTCTACATCCTCAACACTTACGTGCTCTGGCATGTTAACAGTCTTACTAATAGCACCAGAGATGAACGGCTGAACTGCAGCCATCATCTTGACGTGGCCAAGGTAGTGAATAGGATTGTCGCCCATTGAACAAGCAAAGACATCTTTGTGCTCTGGTTTCAGATATGGTGCACCGGTAATGGTCTTTTCGGTGTCGATGTACGCAATGATTTCTGCAATCTGATCCGGGCTGTAACCAAGCGACTTAAGCGCGCGAGGCACGGTCTGGTTCACGATGCTCATCGTTCCACCACCAACAAGTTTCTTGACCTTTACAAGACCGAGATCTGGCTCAATACCAGTAGTGTCACAGTCCATCATCAGGCCAATGGTACCGGTTGGTGCGAGTACTGACGCCTGTGAGTTACGAACACCATACAATTCACCAAGCTCGACAGCTTCGTCCCATGCAGCCGCAGCGGCGCTCAGGAGCTCTTCGGCAACCAAACCTGGGTTGATGCCTGAAACTGCTTCGCGATGCATGCGAAGGACGTTCAGCATGCCTTCACGGTCTTTTGCAAAGCCAGCAAACGGACCAACGCGATGTGCCAAACGTGCACTTGTTGCATATGCATAGCCGGTCATAAGCGCTGTAATTGCAGCGGCTTGCGCACGGCCTTCAGCTGAGTCGTAAGGTAAACCTTGTGCCATCAATAATGCGCCAAGGTTAGCGTAACCGATACCGAGCTCGCGGTAAGCTTTTGCGTTCTTGGTAATGCTCTCTGTTGGGTATGCTGAGTAGCCAACAAGGATTTCTTGCGCCGTAAAGAGCAACTTCACGGTGTGCTTAAATGCCTCTACGTCAAACTTCGTGTCATCCCAGAACTTGAGCAAGTTAATGCTCGCCAGGTTACAAGCTGAGTTATCGAGGTGCATGTATTCGCTACAAGGGTTACTACCGTTGATGCGGCCAGCAATTGGCGTCGTGTGCCAGCGGTTAATCGTTGTGTCAAACTGCATGCCAGGGTCAGCACATTCCCATGCAGCTTCTGAAATCTGGCGGAACAGATCACGGGCGCGAATCTTGCGGGTTGGTTTACCGGTGGTAACTTCACGGAGCTCCCAATCTTTGTCCTCAGTAACTGCTTGCATGAACTCGTCAGTAACGCGAACAGAGTTGTTAGCGTTTTGGTACTGGACCGAGAAAGCGTCTTTACCGTCGAGGCTCATGTCGAAACCAGCCTCTTGTAGTACACGAGCTTTGCGCTCTTCGATAGCTTTCGCCCAGATGAATTGCTCTACATCGGGGTGTTCAGCATTCAAGATTACCATCTTCGCAGCGCGGCGGGTTTTACCACCACTCTTGATTGCACCGGCTGAAGCGTCAGCACCACGCATGAAACTCAGTGGGCCAGAAGCCGTTCCTGCGCTTTTGCCGAGTGGTTCAACCGAAGAACGAATTGCACTCAAGTTAAGCCCTGCTCCCGAGCCACCCTTAAAGATCATTCCTTCTTCTTTGTACCAGTTAAGAATTGATTCCATCGTGTCTTCGACGCCGAGGATAAAGCAAGCGCTGGCCTGCTGGGCGCGACCTTTTGCACCGATGTTAAACCATACGGGTGAGTTAAATGCAGCACGTTGTGTTGCAAGGATATACTTCAGTTCTTCGCGAAAATCTTCGGCTTCGGTTTCACTCGCGAAGTATCCCTCTTGAAGACCATGGCGAGTAATCGTATCAACGACGCGATCAATTAAAGTGCGCAGCGAAGCTTCACGATCAACATCACCCGGCGTACCGCTAAAGTACTTCTGAGCAACGATGTTAATCGCGTTCAATGACCAACCTTTTGGAAAATCAACGTTTTTTTGTTCGAATACTGGTGTACCGGACATTGGATTCTTAATAATAGAGTCTTGTGTAACCCACTCGAGCAAGTCATACCCCTTACTCTTGGGTTGCGTAAATAGTCGCCCGACTCCCAGGCTTGTTGTTTGTCCCATAATCCCCTCACTTTTTCGCGTCCGTGACCAAACCCATCACACGCTGCTTATAATATTTTTTATATTGGTTGTTTGTTAGAGTCCGCGAGATACCTGCTCTCAGTAGGTATCAAACCAGCTCCCCCCGAGCTTCATGCCCTGTACATTTGAGTGTAGTACAGAGCCGCATGGCTGACAATGCGCCACGCGTTGTAAAAAATCGAGGGCAACCGACTAAGACTTCTTAAGCCTTTTGCGTTGCCTTGATGTGCGTTAACTCTCGCTCAAACCCTGCAATATCCTTGAACCGTCGATAGACGCTTGCGAAGCGAACATACGCCACTTCGTTGAGTGCAGAAAGTTCTACCATAACCATCTCTCCGATTTTTATGGATGACACTTCCGGCTCTCCGCAAGCATAGAGCTGACGCTCTATTTCTGACACGAGTCGTTCCAATTGCAGACTTGTCGTAGGAGTTTTTTCACAGGCGCGGTAAAGTCCAGCCAAGAGCTTCTCGCGATTGAATCGTTCACGGTTACCGCCGTTCTTGACGACAATTAACTGTGGTCGTTCGACCCGCTCATAGGTTGTAAACCGGTAGCCGCAGCCGATGCACGCACGTCGACGACGAATGGCTTGGCCATCTGTCACGTCGCGCGATTCAATCACCTTTGTATCCTGGTGCTGGCACTGTTCACACTTCATCGCCTACATGCACCTCCTTGTTACCCTTTCAACGTACTATCACCATATATAGTGGTTGTGCTTTAAATCATAGCTCTATTTGTGGTGCAGCGCAATACATTTGGCGCTGTATTATTTAGTACGAAATTATTCAGTTTGATCTGTTTCTGAATCTTTTCGGTGTTTGCGCAAGCGGCGAAGGAACGACGGCTTTGCAAGTTCATCTCCGGCTGAAATAATCGCCTGGGGATCGTCTGTGGTGACATCATCATTACCATATCCTGGCACGGTGTGTGACAGCCCTGCGTCGTGCTGCTGTTGCTCGTCAATCGTCCATATATTAGGCATAGGTGCGTCTGAATGGAAATCTTCGGCGGGACTTGGTGTAGCGGTCTGAGTGGCGTCCTGGAGGTTCATATCAAGGCCCTGCATGTCCTCGTCCGTTTTCGGTTCTGCAGTTAAGGGTGCGGGCTCATCTGGGTCAGTCACCGGTGTTGCGGCAGATGTATCGTTTGCTTCAGGGATCGTGTTGCGATCAACGAAGTATGAGTTATCGAAGCCAGTTGCAACTACGGTAATAATCACTTCACCGTCGAGCTTATCGTCGATAGTTGCACCAAAGATGATGTTTGCATCTGGATCAGCAGCGTTTGTAATCGTCTCGGCAGCCGTATTGATCTCGTGCATTGAAAGATCGTTGCCACCAATAATGTTAAACAGGATACCGCGAGCACCATCAATAGAAACTTCGAGAAGTGGTGATTCGATTGCCTGCTGTGCAGCGGTTACGGCGCGGTTATCGCCACTTGCGCGGCCAATACCCATGAGCGCAGAACCGGCGTTGCTCATCACTGTTTTTACGTCGGCAAAGTCGAGGTTAATAAGTCCGTGAACCGTAATAAGGTCGGAAATACCCTGGACACCTTGACGTAATACGTCGTCAGCAACTTTGAAAGCTTCGAGAAGCGGCGTTTGACGGTCTATGGTCTGAAGTAAGCGGTCGTTTGGAATAGTAATAAGCGTATCGACTGAACGACGCAAATTCTCTATTGCAACTTCGGCGTTGCGGCGTCGCTTTTCACCTTCAAAGGCAAATGGCTTTGTGGCAAAACCGACGACCAAAATACCCATATCCTTGGCAACCTGTGCAACGACATGACCAGCACCACTACCAGTACCACCACCAGCACCGAGTGTAACGAATACCATGTCAGCGCCTTCGATGGCTTTCTTGATCTCTTCGACAGACTCTTCGGCGGCGCGTTGACCAACAGAAGGATCAGCTCCAGCGCCCAAGCCGCGAGTAGCGTCTTTACCAATGTGAATTTTAATTTGTGCTTTTGAGTGATGAAGGGCCTGTGCATCAGTATTGATTACAATAAATTCAACACCTTCGACCCCAGCTTCAATCATGCGATTGATCGCAGCGCCACCGGCGCCACCAACGCCAACGACTTTAATGCGCGCGAATGTTTCTATAGCTGGTGCAACTTGAGGCATAACTTTAAAACCCTCTTACCTTCATGTTATAGGAAGCAGTATAGCGTAGCTGCTTCACAACTTCAATAAATTTGCACAGGCACTTTGGTTGTTTTGCCTGTGCGGTTACTTTGTGTACCCAGCAAGCTACGGCTTGATTTTGCGCCACAAAGAATCAACAAAATTTAGTGCTCGGTCGGTCGATTTATTTGTGCTACTGTTCATTTCTTGAGGTAGAAGTAGCATATCGAGCACCATCAGCCCGGTAGCTGCCGCAAAAGCCGGGTCAGAAACTGTGTCCACAAGGCCACTCACCGACTGCGGTTTGCCAATGCGCGCCGCTAGTTGTAATTTTTCTTTTGCGAATTCTGCCATGCCGGGCATTTTAGCAGTCCCGCCCACGATCACTACACCGCCCGGTAATTTGCGTGACTTGTGAATACGAGAAAGTTCTTTATCGACGTATTCGAAAAGTTCTTCAACACGAGCTTCGGTAATCATCGCCACATCTTCAGCATCAAAATAATGATCTTTATCTCGAACTCGTACGCGAAATGTCTTTTTGGCTTGCTGTTTATTGAGATTTGCATGCGTTATCTTGACGGCTTCCGCGATATCAAGATCAGTTTTAAGTCCGATAGCTAAATCGTTCGTAATGTACAGTCCGCCAATCGGCAAAACCGCCACATGCTGCACCTCACCATCCTCGAGAACGACCATATTCGTAGTGCCCGCCCCAATATCAAGTAAAAGGGCTCCCGCCTCTTTCTGCTGGCGCTCAAGTACCGCCTCGGCGGCCGCTAGACTCGAAAGCGTATGATGATTTGGCATCACCTGTGCTTTTTCTAATGCCATGTCAAGATTACGCAAGTTTGGTGTCGCAGCAGTAACAATGTGCGTATCTACCTCGAGCCGCACACCGTGCATGCCGACAGGATCTTTGATATTGTCTTGACCATCTAAACGATAATTTTTTGCGAAGACTTGAATAATTTCGCGGTTCGACGGCAGTTGTACGATAGTGGCCGCCTCTTCGACACGCATCCGATCTTCGTGGGTAATTTCGCGGTTGGCAGCACTGATAGCAATGACACCCTTTGAATTCATTCCACTCACATGCGCACCGTTAACATTCACTGTGGCACGGTTAATACGCATACCTGAGACACGTTCTGCCTCAGTTATTGCCCGCACTATTGCTTCGGCCGCATCGTCAACATGCACCACGATACCTTTACGCATACCGAGATTTTGTGCAGTGCCATGACCGATGATGGCCAGTTTGCCGGCGTTGCCTTGGTCGAGCATACCGACGACGCACCGAACGGTGCTGGTGCCGATATCGAGACCAACGTAACAAGTAGAAGCTGGATCACGCATGATCGCAGTATAGCGCTTATACTTGCATTACGGCAAGTCAATAGTGCTTTATTATGATTTTATGCTGTAGTTAGGATCTCGTATCCGTGATAAGTAAAGATAACTGTGTGCTCAAATTGGGCCGGCCGACTGCGGTCGGGCGTGACT
>CAZRIO010000006.1:0-63867 GCA_964600185.1 uncultured Candidatus Saccharibacteria bacterium
TGAGCGCTGCCCAGAACCATGGGTTCGATGGCGCACTGGCGATCTGCTGCGCAGTAGTTTTTTGTGCAGCATGTTGCTGTTCGAGTGGCGGCATGTTTGAAAGAACAGCCTGACCCATGGCGCGCTGTTGCGATTGACTCGTCGCAAAGACCCCGCCCATAGCTTGAGCGCCCGATGCGCCGCCGCCAGCTTGCTGTGATTGTGCATCGTCGGCGGTACGGTCTTGTAGCTGTTCGCTGCGCAGTTCCTGTTGGAGTGCCGCGCCATATTCAAAGCTCGTCGGTTTTTCAACGACTTTGCCAGTTGTTTTGTCGCGTTCGATACTGTGCCAGCTACTCCGCACAATTTCGTGGTCTTGCGGTAATTCAAGCGTTTCCTGCCGGATTGATTCTTCTTGCTGCGCTTGGGCGAGGCGCACACGTTCGGCTTCGGCGTTTCCGACGGTTGGCGCTGCTTCCCCACTTTTCGGACGCAACGGCACGGGGATGGGAGCTACGTTGATATTGCCGGATGAAGTGTCGGCGCGGCTCGCATTCGGATTAACACCGCTTGGAGCTGCGTTCATATTTTGTGCAGCAGGTGTATTAGGCAACGCATTCATATTTTGCTGCGCCGCGGCCGGCCCAGGTCGGAAACGATTTGGCGTCGGCGGCTGTGCCTGCTGTTCCTGCGCACGAGATAAGCGCTGCTGAATAAGCTGATTTTGCTGCGTGAGTTGTTGGTTGACCTTTTCCTGTTTTTTGAAACGATCTTCGTTTTCGGCCTGGTCTTGACGGGCTTTCCGGCGATCATGATAACTACGTAGCAATGCCCAGCCGGCAACCATCCCGACAACCGTGTCTCCGCGCATACGCGCAAGTTCGGCTCGCTGCAATTTATTATTGATGCGGAACACTTCAGCGGCCGCGAGTGGTGTGGCCAATCGACTCATGATACTTGAACGCGGACGTTCATATGACGCAGCCCCGTCATTAACTTCGTTTGAGCTATTTTCGGGGTCAGGACTTGAGCTAGGCATTTCGCCCGATGCACCGAATGGCGGTATTGGCGGACGATTACCGCCCCCGCCCGTTCCGGCTTGCTCGGCAGGTTGGCCGTATTCGCTGGGTGAAGCGGAATTTTCAGCGGATGACTGCGCCATTTCAGCTTCCCAGGCAGCAAAATCATGGGCATTTTCGATACTTGCCGTCGCTGCAACATGTTCGGCTGGTGCTGCATAAACTTCAGGCGCTGGGGGCGTTTCAGCTTCGGCCACCGGCTCATGCGCAGCAGATTCCGCCGCCGTAAGAGTAACAGGGACGTGTTCTGGCATGCCTTGTTCTGGCGAGAGTGGTTGATGCTGCAAATCACGAAGACTCACTTCTACAATTTGGTGAATTTCTTCGTCGGTCATTTCCGGGTGAATGGCCGGGGTTGTTTCGCTCGCATGTTCGATGTGAGGCACGTCGGTGGTGTCATGTTGCGGTTCGGATATTTCGTGTTGTACTGCGTGTTCAGGGATTTCGAGCGATGTCAGTTTGTGGAACGGTAAATCCCTTGCGAGTTTGGCATGGCCGGGCATTGATGAGCTGTCGTCTTCTTCTTTATCTTCATCGTCGTCTTTGTGGTGCTCGTGATGCTCAATCGCACTCCGTTGTTGCCGTTCGACCGCAAATACATCTTCAAAACGAGGCGCTTTTGCCCCGTCGTGACCAATGCCGTGCAGTGCGCTCGCCGGTAATGGCACTCGTCGAATAGGCCGCGCGGTGTCGGTGCTTGTTTCGGATGATTCCTCGTCGGGAAATAGTGATTCAGAATTGAGGTTTTCCATATGTGGTCTTGATCGTATCCTTATTATACCTCGGTTTCAGATAGCTGCCATGTTTGTACTGGATGCTCAGGAAAACTTTTGGCGTCAAACAACGTAAATGATTCCGGTTTAAGCTGGTACAAACGATGCGACGTGGTCTCGTTAATAATAAAATCACCGAGAGAATAGACGTTGTACCGCTCTGCATAGGCCTGTACCACCTGACGAATTTCATCTGGTTCTACGATCTGGCGTGCCGTGCCGTGCACTTGCAATCCGTGCGTCGGATCACCGTATTCCTGTGGTAATGTGATGGTGCCTGCGACTTTATTATTCTTTTCCAGTTCTTTTGAATGGCGACTGTCGGGCAGTGAAATCCAATAGATGTTGTGCGCGTTGTCGTGCGCAAAATAAAGCGAACAAACGTGCGGCGTATCGCCAGCGGTTGTCGCTAAATTTAAGATTCGAGCTTTGTCGAGATAGTGAATCATGGCATTTTGTGGACTCATCGATTATCTCCTTTGCCTTTAATGATGTTGCGCGCTTGGCGACTTTTAAGTTTTTCGACGTTTACCTGCATAACTTCTTCAAAGGACAGGCCGAGTTCATGAGCAAGCACCGCGATATACCAAACTACGTCGCCGAGTTCTTTGGCAAGTTCGGCTTTGTCTTCGTCGGTCACGACGCCATCTTTGTAGGCGACAATCTTTTTCCATTTTTCGACGACTTCGCCGGCCTCGCCCGCCACACCCATTGCCCAAATAGTCTTAGCCATGAGGGGTTCATAGGTGTTAACGGCAGTGGTGAGCGCTTGTTTTTGGTATTCGTCAAATGTCATACTGTTTGCTCCTTCGCAGGCAGCACGACGGCGCCTTGGCGTAAAATTTCAATCTGGTCGTTCTGGTTCATACGAATGAGGGTCGAGGGCGTGGGCTGTTCGGTTTGACCGCCATCAACATAAAAATCTACTTCGTCGGCAAAATAAGCCTGCGCTTCGGCAATGTTTGTCGCGGGCGGCTCACCCGGCTGGTTGGCGCTGCTCGTAAGAAGCGGACCGGTCTGCTCCAACAAAGCACGAAGCTCGTCAGGCGCCGGAATACGCACCGCGAGCGATTGTAATCCCTGGTGCAAATAATACAACTCGTCTCCGCAGGGCGCAACAACACTTAAAGGACTCGGCCACCATTCATCGACGACCTGCAGTGTTTTATTATCAATCCCAAACGCTTCAAGTTGCGCAACCGACGCCGCAATAATTGTCCCGGGCTTATGGTCGCGGTGTTTTATCTGGTATAACCGTGCGACTGACTCCTTGTGTTTTGCCGCACAAACAATACCGTACACCGTATCGGTCGGCAATACGCCAACGGCGCCTTGTTGCAAGGCAATAGCAAGCTGGGGGTCAGAAAGTGAGGTGAATATGCGCATAATATTAGTAGTTATTCGTAACGATAGGCGATTCGACAACTTTAGGCTGTGTTTTTTGTTGGTTATATACCAAAACTGCTACGGCAGCAAGCGCAAGCGTCACTAAAACGGTAGCGACGATAACCCCCCACGGCGTGTCACTTTTTGGACGAGGTGCCTTGGGTTTTTGCGTTGGCGCGGCAGCGTGCATAGGTTCAGTCGATGAGGATGAGGAATCTTGCGTGGGCGCCGGGTGTGGTTTTGCAGCCATGTCAGCTGAAGCTGGTGGCGTCTGTGTGTGAACGTCCATAACTGGTGTTGCAGATTTTTTTGCTTCCATAGTAACGCGTGTCGATTCTCTTTTATTTTATCATGTGTTGGCCAGATAATACTGATCGCCACGTTTTTCGATAAGTTTTTCCTGTGTGAGCGCGTCAAGTACGCTATCGAGCCGCTCATCGGTGAGTTCGATTGCAAGCTGATTTTTGGTGTGCGCGCCCGTCGCTAAACGCCGGATCACCGCTCCGCGTATCTGGCGCAGTGAGCCCTCGAACTTCGATTGTTTTGCGTAACTTTTGCTGCGCCTCGAAACATTTCCCACGGTTTGTTTAAGATACACACCGTAATCCATGAGTGCCCAATACCATTCACGAGGCTGTGCAGCCTCGAGCGTTTCGGCCACATATTCTGCGAGGACTTTATCGGCAACCGGCTCCAACGTATCGGCAAAGAAATGATGAATAAACACCGTGCGGATATTCGTTTCGATAAAAACCACCGGCTGATTGTACGCATATGCACAAATCGCACCCGCCGTATTCGCACCAATACCAGGTAAGGCCTGTAGGTCTGAAACGTTGCGGGGAATTTCACCGTTATGATTTTGCACAATTGCTTGCGCCGCCTGCCATAAAAACTTTGCACGGCGATTATAACCTAATCCGCTCCATACAATCAGCACCTCGCCCAGTGGTGCCGCGGCCAGCGCCTTGACTGTTGGAAATCGCACCAAAAAAGCCTGGAATTTCGGAATCACCCGCACGACCTGTGTTTGCTGCAGCATCGCTTCAGAAACCATAATTTTATATGCATCAAATGTGCCATCAGGTTCGGGTTGCCGCCAGGGCAAATCATGGCGCGCGTGATCGCGATAATACGTCCACACCGTTTCCTGAAACAAGGCGCGTTGCTGCTCGGATATCATGCTAAAACTATATCAGATAGGTTAGTTGCCTTGCGTGATGCCATACGTGTGCGTAACGTCGGCAATTTTGTGAGCCTTCGGCGCACCCAAGCTAAATACGTAATGTGCGGTTTCGGCACGATTCGCCGCATTGTATATGACCGTGTTGCTGTTCAGCCACCGTACCGGATAGGTTAGGCCGTCGCCCGTTTGCACAATAGTGTCTTTACTACCGGCGATGTCGTAGAGCAACAGTGCGCCTTGGCCATCGCGCGTATCAATCCACAAACTGTGCGTGCCGTCCGGTGCATCGTTATACAGGCGACTCACAAAACTAGTCGGCGCTTCGCCTCGCGCTGCTTGCCCGGTTTGGATCGAGTAATTCGACCAGCCAGTCGGTGTCTGCAGCGCGATCGTATTGTAGTCGGTGCGGAAAAGGCTCCAAACTTCCTGGTTGTAAACCGTCTGACGACCGGTGCCGTCCGGACGAATCTTGATAAATGCCGGCTTCGCGTTTGGATCGGTGCTGCTGAGAGCATAATACACGACGCTATTTGCCGTAATTACTCCGTTGAACTGGTTAGCGGTGGCGAGTTGGATGCGACTACTCGAAACATAATCATATGACAGCAATCGATACCGCTGTGAGTTGGAAGCACTCGCACCAGCTGACGCCTCTTCGTACACAAGTCGTTTGTCGATCCAATCAATAATTTGTATTTGTTCGGCATGATCCAGAGTTGTTGAGGCGCCGCTCGCAATGTTTACGAGTGTCAAAGTGGTAAGCAAATAACCATCACTATCGCGCATGTTGTCACGGGTCGAAACCAAGGCAACTTCATCGCCGTTAGGGCTGACGACCAGTGAAATATTTTCGTTTTCGTTTCCGGTTGCAGGTAACAAAACTTGTTTATTTTTGCCGTCGATGTCGACTTTGTACAGGTCATAGTGGCCACTTTGCTTCGAAATAAACACGTCTTTGCGATCAGTTACGAGCTGCACGTTCGTGGGTTTCGTGGCATCCGCCGGTAAGTTCAATTGCTCCGTTCGATAACCATTCAAAATAACGGCGACCGGAACACTCGCCGCGTCCGCGTCTTCGGTGTCAATCGTCAGCGTAACTTTACCGTTTTTGTCAGAGAGCGCTTCGATGCCATTGCTTGTCGCCTCGACATTGGCAATTGGTTTGCCCGAGAGATAATCCGTCACATTAATGACGTACTGGACACCGACCGCTTTTAGGCCAATATTTCCGAGTGGATTACTTCCCCAGCCCAGTACAACGTTTTGGGTCACTGTCTGGAAAGCGATGCGTTTGATCGTGACCGTCTGCGGGCCAAGTTTGAGTTTGCTGATTTTGGCAATGCCATTGATGTCGGTCGTCACTTGCTGTCCCGCTACTGAAACCGTGACGTTTTTAAGAGGTAGTTGTGTGCTATCGTCGACAGCAATTACCGATACTGAGGCTCGAACCCCGGCAATATTAAGTACAGCATAGCGGGCTTTGGGTACAGCCGCCACCGTGCCGATCGCCGCAAGTAAAACGATGATCGTAATCCAGCGGGCCCATTTATTACGCCACCAACCGGCAAAAAAATCTTTCAGTTTTTGCCCAAATGTCCGCCTGCCTGTAGTGTCTGGCTCGCGATGCGCATCTTCGGCGGCCAACAATTCATCACTTTCTTGAGCGATAATATCTTCGACCGCTTTGTCGGTTTCCGGATCAGGCACATCATTTGCGTCAAGATCGGAGTCCGTCGGCGCAGATTCTGCTTTCGTCTTTTCCGGTTGCGTCGATTCAAGTGGTTCCACAACAGCCTGTGTTTCGGTCGCAACCTGTCCAACCGCAACTTCTTCAACGGCTTTCGCCTTGGATTTGCCGGCTTTTTTGCCAGACGTTTTTGGGCCATCGGTCAATTGCCGCAAGATATCAGTCGGCACTGCTGGCGCCGACTGAACTTCACCTGGTGTCGTTTCAACTGCTGTTTGTTTTGCCTGATCATCGTCAGACGTTTCGCGCTTCTCCATTCCTTCTAGTGTATCAAATTACGCCCACTAGAAGCCACCGTAACCGCCGCCGTAACCTCTGATGTTCTGGCCTGAACGATAGTAGTCACTTACTTTGAGTGGCTGTCCGCTGCCGGATGCAGGTAAAATGTACAATTCGCTGCCGTTTTTGGTTGCGAGCAAGTAATTTTCACCGTACCAACCAAATGCGGCGTAGTCGCTCAACGAAGCGATCTGTTTGCCATTGCTACCTTCACTATCACCGACGAACAGCGAGTTTTTACCATCGCGCGCTTCGCTCCAGAATGTCTGCATGCCATTCGGCGAGAGCAAGTATGTGTTATATGCTTCATAGAATTTCTGAAGATTGAGGCTGGCGTCGACTTTGATCTGGCCGTCGCCGTAGTCGTAGAACGTGGTCGCGACAAAAGGATCTTGCAGGTAGATACTACCCGGTTCGTCTGGCACGGTTGGTATGCGGGCATACTGCGTGTACGAACTCGCAGGGACAGGAAATGCTTTGATCGTTTTCTTGGCCGAACCATCGTCGTGAATACTTTGCAAAGCCACTTGTTGGCCGGTTAGCCCGCCAGGGTGTGCGAATCCAGCCGCCATGTCTTTGGTGAAAACAATTTCACTCTTAGGGAAGATGTAGACATCGCCATAGGCCTCACGCAGAGAATCGGCGTCGCTTGCGCCCGAGGCAGCAGTTTGGTCGAGTTGATTGAGTTTGTGCGTTGCCGCGTTATAGCTTTTGAGCGATTGCTGGCCGGCTTGCCATACCGGAACTGTCTGGCGCGTTACTGTGTAAATGAACGTGTCGTTGCTCCAACCCTTCGGGGTAAAGTCGGCGCTGGCGCCTTCGTCGATAGTGCTGAGTGCGTCATTGCTCGTGTCGATTAAGTACAACTTTGCGGCGCCTTCGCGATTAGCTTGCAGTGCTAAATATTTCCAGTCACGCGATGCAAGCAGGACCGTGCTTTGTTTGTCTTCTTTGCCTGTTCCGGCCAGCACGGTTTTGCGATTCGTGCCGTCCAAATTGGTTTTGACGACATCGATCTTACCGCTCAAGTTGGACAAGAAATACACCGTGCCGCTTGGTGTAATGGCGAAACTGTTTTCGGAAACTGTTTCGGTGGTGACTGTAACATTTGCCGAAAGATCGTTATAGCCGCCGGCGGTTATCGTGGCTGGCTGCGTTGCTTTGTCGGCAGGAAGTACCAGTGTTGCGTGACCTTCTTTGTCGGTTTTGGCATCGGCATCCAAAACCTTTACAACGGCATTTTCTACTGCTTTACCGGTGATTTTGTTGGTCACCGTAACCGGTACTTGACGACCAGTAGCCTTAACTTGCAGGTTGGTGGTAGCGGGTTTTTTGAGTGGCACAAACACTTTTTGATTGAGCGTTTGGTAGTACTTTTTGGTCAGCGTCAATGTCTTGTTACCAACGGGAGCTTTGATGCTTGCGTGTCCTTGGCCATCCGTTTGCGTAGTTTTGCCAGCAACGGAAATTGTCGCGTTCGAGACCGGTTTATGCGTTTCGGTATCAGTGACTGCAAACGTCATTTGCTGTTTATAAAAAGTGCCGAGAATGGGATAGCGAGTCCGCGGCAAAGCCATGAGAATGACGATAACTAACAAAAGTCCGATCAAAATGCTCGTTTTTTTGTGAACGCGCATCCAGTCTTTCATGCGGGCCATTTTGCCGCGACGCATCACTACTACTTGTTCGGGAGCAGGGGCTGGCTCTTCTGCGGGCGTGTCATCCCCCTCAAATGAGTCACTGTCAGCTATGTCGTCTCGCGGCTCATCTATTGTTTCGTCTTCATGTTCTGAACCACCCGAAGCATGCGGCTGTACCGGTGGACCGGTTGATTCAATGTCATCAGACATTTTTTCGCTTGTGCCGTCTGCATCGTTCGACACATTCGCCACATTGTCGGTCAGCGAATCCTGGTCGCGAGCATCCGCATTCGATTGATTTTTGTCCCCGTCTGTACTATCTTTTTTGGCCATGGCAATCCCCTTTTTCAAAGTCTCGCAAAAAAGCTCACGCTTGGCAAGAATATTATTGCAGCGCGAGCGAAGTAATGATGTTTTTAATCGGCTGCGCTAATGCACCGTCATTCCAGGCTGTCGCTGCCAAGGTGAGCGGTGTCCCTCCGCTACTGCAAGCGGTGTCGGGACATTGCAAGAACGAGGCAGTAATAAGTGGATCAGTCTGCAAAACATCTGATTCAGGAATATTCTGTCCTTGCTGATACCCGTTATCGCCCGTCACAAAAACTGCGTCGAGGCCATTGCCCTTGCTGGTCGCATAACTCAAGAAACTAACGTAGGTCTGCGCGCGCTGTGTTCCGGTCGGATGGGTGTAACTAACTTTTTCAGAAGCAATTGAGGCAACTGCGCTGCCCGTTTTGAATTCAGGCAGTCCCGTCGGTCGGTTTTGAAGCGTCACCACCACGCGTGCGGAAACATTTTTACTGCTCGCATTCTTGAGCTGCATGACTGGCGAAGTTATAGTCAGCTTGCCGTTACCGGGGTCTAACACACCCCAGCTTTGTGGGTACGAAAGTGACACATTGAAGTTGCTCGACGTGTAGTCTTTCGTTTTTGTTTCAACTCCAGAAGGTTTTGTAACGGTAACTGTCGCCGGCTTGGCCGCCTGGTTTTTTGACCCAAAGTGCAAGTGAACATGTTTGGCCGCTAAGAACACGCCCGCCACAACAGCAATAACAGCGAACACAATCAGACCGCCGCGAATCCATTTTTGTGAAGCTTTAGGAGGAGCATATCCCATCAAACGTTCGACACGCGTATACTGCACGTCCTTGTCATGTTCCGGCTTCGGAAAGTCGTCATCGTGGTCGTGGCTTGATTCAGGACTGGTAAAATTCGGATCTACTGGTGATACCATATGCAATCTTTACGAGATACTGGTTTTATTATATACCACCACGGCAACTCAATCCTATAAAACCGGTGCTACAATATATTTATGAAAAAGCTTACGGTAATATATAAACTTGGTTTTCCTCTGTTAGTGATCGCGGCAGTTCTAAAAGAGTTCGAAGGCGTGGAACATAATGCGTTCCGAATTATTAACTTCTTCAGTTATTTTACGATCGAATCGAATATTTTTGCGGCGATTATCATGCTGATTTCAATCGTATATGTGTGGAAAAACAAGTCCACCCAAACGTTTGATTATCTGCGCGGCGCGGCAACATTATTCATGGTCATAACCGGCATTGTATACACGTTGCTGCTTTCCGATAGCGGTCATTCATGGATGAATACGGTCTTGCACTACATCTTCCCCATCGTGATGTTCGCCGACTGGCTTATCGATCGTGCGCGGCCTGTTACTTTCAAGAAATCGCTCTGGTGGCTGGTTTTTCCGGTCTTATTTTTGGTCTACAGCCTTACCCGAGGGGCGTTCGTGGATTGGTATCCGTATCCGTTCCTTGACCCACGAACGCAGGGTTACGGAAAAGTCGCCGTAACCTCGGTCTTCATTGCTATTGCAGGCGTGTTACTCACCGTAATGCTCGGCATTTACTCGCAAATTGGGCGCTCAAAACGACTCGCCCAAAAGTAGTTCAACCGAACATTGCGATGATGTTCGTACTTATGGCGTCAGACGGTTGATGTCACGTGGGAACAGAATTGCTTCTTTGATGTTTGCCAGACCAATGGTCTTCTCGACAAAGCGATCGATACCAAAGCCGCAGCCGCCATGTGCTGGCAAGCCGTGTTTGAACGCTTGCAGGTAGTATTTGAATCCGGGATCTTCCGGATCAACACCTTTGGCTTTCATCTGTTCAACAAGTTTGTCGTGGTGGTATTCACGCATCGGTGCAGTCGAAATTTCAACGCCGCGGAACAAAAGATCGGCAGACAGCGTTGTTTCGCCGTCATCATCTGGGTTGAGCATTTGGTAAAACTTGTGCGTTTCCTTGGGGAACTTGGTCGCAAATACCGCTTCACAGCCATCGTGTTTTTTAGCGTATTCGCAGATCCATTTTTCTTCGTCGGGCGTTAAGTCTTTTTCGGCAGTTGTGTCAGTGCCGGTGCCTTTGGTGTAGAGTTCGTGAATTTCAGCCACGGTGTAGCGTGGAAACTTCTCTTGCAAGGTCAGGTCGGGGGCGTTCAAACTCTTGAGGTCAGCGCCATGTTCTTCGTACAATTTACTTAATACGTAAAAGACCATATTCTGAACCATATCGAGCACTTCTTCGTGGTTTTTAATAAAACCGAATTCAATGTCGAGCATCGTAACTTCGGAAACGTGTCGCGTGGTTGCTGAAAGTTCAGCGCGGAATACGGGCGCGATTTCAAACACGCGCTCAAAAACACCAACCATGATCTGTTTGTACAACTGTGGACTCTGAGCGAGCGTGGCTTCTTGGCCAAAATAATCTAGTTTGAAAACTTCGGTGCCGCCTTCCGCTGCGCCGCCAACCAGTTTTGGCGTGTTGATTTCGGTGAATTCGTTGTTGGTCAAAAACTCACGGAAATAACGAAGTGCCGACGCACGAATCTTGAAGATCTTTTGTTCCTGTAAGTTGCGCAAGCCAATAACGCGGTAATCAAATAAAGTATCAAGATTATCAGACTTATGACTGAGCGGCTTGTCGATTTCGATAGGCGGCTCCTCTGTAACGGGCACCATGACGGTAAGCGATGCGTCATGCAGCTCGGCGCCACCGGGCGCGCGTGGTTCTTCAACCGCCGTTCCGCTTACTTCCAAAACGGTTCCGATTTGCAGACCACGCAGTTTCTCGACTTCGTCTTTGTCTTTGATAACCACTTGCACCAAGCCGCGTCGGTCGCGGACGTTAATAAAAGTCAGCCCGCCAAGCAGACGCTTTTTGTGCAACCAGCCTTCGATTGTCACGGTTTCACCGATGTGCGCTTGCACTTCGTTGCTCAATGTACGCATAAATTTCTCCTTAGAAGATTAAAAGAGGCTTGGAAAAGGGCCGGCTCCGCAGCTACCGTCGCCATTCGCGGCAGCTACCGACCCGGAGATTCATATTGGTATGCGTAAAGTTAGCGCTCATATGTTGGCTATTTTACCACCTCTGTGTCTTCAGAGGTAGTTTTTTCTTGGTTGTCACGGTTTACGTTTGGCTGTTCGTAAAATTCGGTTACTTCTTCGTCGGTTTCGTCGGTTGGTTCTTCTACTAATTCAGGTATCGGCTGACCAGTATTCAATAGGCCTCCGAGCACGCTCTCGTTCGACCCATCGGTCCGTGTTTCGGTGTCTTGTGATTCATCGATCTCAGGTGGTTCGGGGGGTGGTTGATGATTAGCAACGGCAGTACGATCACTGTAAATATTTTCGTCTAATTCCTGTTCATCGACCAATTGCCCGAGTAAATTATCCACGGCAACCACACCCAAAAACTCCTCAGCATTGTTAATGACAGCCAGAAGCGACTGCTTAGTGGCACGAAATGCAGCGAGAACCTGCGGCAGTGAAAAGTCATCACGCACAAAGGCAACCGACTCATCGGCAACAGTTTTAATCAAGCCGCCCTGACGGGCTTTAACCATGTCTTCCAGGCGCACCATACCGACGATTCGTTCATCTTTCTCATCAGTTACCAGGAACGAGTGCTGGCCACTTTTGTGAAGTTCGTCCATGAGTTTCGGGCCGATCGTTTCGTTAATTCGCACTGTTCGCACATCTTTACGCGGCGTAAGTACATCGGTCGCCGATTTATCACTAAAAGCGAGTACTCGCTCGATAAGGGCAAGATCGCCTTGTGTGATGCGGCTATCAACCTGCGTTTTTTGCTGCGAAACCAACTCCAACATGTCTTGTTTTTCATATAATCCGGTGTGATCAAGCACGCGGCGGTGACGGCGAACGAGCTTACTTGCTCGTTCTAATACGACATGCGTGTGACTTAAAGTCCAGGCCAAAACCGGGGAAATCGCTGCCGTAAACCGCACGATTGAACTACGCGGAAATGAGCTCGCTACCCATCCAAATCCGAGCCATAACAGTGCCATTACGGCAATAACCGCCAAGACGAGCGGCAACGTCATTGCAAACAACGCAAAGCTCAGCCCAGCAAACACACCGGCAAACAACCACAGCAGCGCCGCGAGACTGCCGTCAAAAGCGACAACTTTGTAGAGCATCTTGCCGACATCATCGCGCTCGCGTGCGAGCCGTTTTAACTCCCTTGCGGGCACACAATAATAGACACGCCGAACTGCTAGTGTCAGCAAGAATAGCAGGGCGCAGGCAACGGCAAACGTGAGCTGCATCATGCTTCCATCTTACGGCGAGCTGCGGAAATTGCAAAGCCTTTAGCGCTTCATTCGTGCGAAATTACGAGTCCGTTGTATACTACGTAGGAAACAAGGAGTCTTCAAGGATATGAGTAAAGGTTTCTGGGCAATCATCGCCATCATCGCCATCGTTTTTGGAGGAATTTTATTCTTCAAAGACCACAACAAAGCTAACGCACCGGGCAGCGGTCAACCGACAAATCATGTCGAAGGCGCCGGCCAAAAGAAGGTAACACTCGTCGAATACGGTGACTACCAGTGTCCATTCTGTGAACAATATTATCCCGTCGTGAAACAAGTGGTTGAAAAGTACAAGAACGACATCGTCTTCCAATTCCGTAACATGCCGCTCACCCAAGTGCACGACAACGCGCTTGCCGGTGCACGCGCCGCCGAAGCAGCCGGTCTGCAAAACAAATATTGGGAAATGCACGATCTTTTGTACGAGAACCAAGACAAATGGGTGCCTTCCAAGAGCCCAATTGACGCCTTCAGCATCTTCGCCAAACAGCTTGGCCTGAACGTTGACACCTTTAAAAAGGACTTCGCGAGCGCTCGCGTGAATGACTTTATCAATAACGACATTGCCGAGTTCAATAAAACTAAGCTTAAGGTTGAAACACCGACGTTCCTGCTAGACGGCAAGAAAGTCACGCCAAGCCTCAGGTACACCGATAACACCCAGCAAACGGTCGATGTGCAAGCCAGTGTTGCCACCTTCAGCAAAGTACTCGACGACGAAATTGCTACCAAAACCGGGACTGCGACCACCAGCCAACCTGGCGGCTCACAAAACCCACAGTAGTCAGTCAAGATTACATAATAAAACGGCCCGGGAAAACCCAGGCCGTTTTATTAATATCGCAAGTACTCTTGCCACTGAGGCCGTTGTACTTGCACCACTACACGAGTGGGGCGCGATGGCACCATTTTTATTTTGACTGGCATGACTGCCCTCCACCGTAATCGTGCTCGCGGAACAAAAACGTAAAAAGACCGCTTGTAGCGATTACCCTCACTTTTATTTTTTAACTGTTTGTCTCTAAAAGGCCACCTCGAAAGCCCTCAAGAAGTGGTTACATTGTAGCCAAGGCGCTCATGCTTGTCAAATACTAATCACCATTTTAAGGACAATGCCTTGGCCTTTGGCCGGATCGCCACCGTCGTTATAAATTTCCTGGCATCGCCCCATGCAAACTCCACATGGGCCGAGCTCCACTGTTGCAGGACGTGTCGGACACGATTTTATGGCGCAAGCGCCCTTGGATTTCTTCCACTTTTTCTGTTCGGCACGCATTTCAGCGGCGCTTTTATTGCTGTCCTTGTCATAAATATTTCGCTCGGCCTGAAATTGCATGTCGTTTTCGCCCGGGCAACCCCCACCGCTGCCCTTCATGTTTTGACTGGCGATTTCATGGTTGTTGATTACTTCAAGCCGGGAAGCTTCGCTCGTACGGCCCGCGTCATATAATTGCTGCACTTTTTGAGCACGCGTTTGGAGGGCTGCCAACACCTCCGGTTCAAGCTGATCTTGTACGTGTTGTTCACCGTTTAAAATCGAAGCTTCGTCGCGAAGGAGTTTCTGCTTCGCTTTTTCGATCAGTTTTGCGAACTTACGAGTCATAACCAGCCCGCCGCCATCGAGTTGTTGCTCCCGAATAAATGCCGCGTCCTCATCACTCCACTTCTCACTCATCTGATACACGAATTTGCTTACCTCGCTACTCGGCCCAACCCAGCCGTCATATAAGCCATCGGATAACTGCATTTCAAAACCTCGCCAGCGTTTTGCAATACTCACCGCGCGTTCGTGTTTGAGTTCCTGATCTTTTTGGAAATCTTGATATTGGCGAATAACTTTATCTTTGGCATCCGGATCTTTTACATACGGCAAAACTGCACCGACCAAACTCACCACGCCTTCCGGAAGTTTGTCGAGCGGTAATTCCAACTCACGGAACACTTTCATAACAGATAGAGCCGATTTTGGATTTTCAACCGTAATCGACTTGCCGAATATGTTCTGGGGATCAGCCAACATCGTGACCCATGCTTCTAGCGGCACATCACTCACCAGGATGGATTGCAGATGCTTCCCTTTGATCTCGCCCTTGTCGTCAACATCGAGCCAGCTAATGCGCAGGGCGTCATCGTTCGCCAGGTGCTCGGCCTTGGCCGTCTCGGGTGCTGCATCAATTTTGCTCATTTTTGGCGAGACGAATGCTTTTGCAAAACCCGGACGCATGGATTGTTCACCGTCACGGGCTTCGTCGACTTCTACTAGTACACGCGCGTGCGCTTCGGGAGCTTTATGAAAACGAAATCCGCCCAGTGCCGTTTGGAGCGCCGTTTGCCCGAGCCACATAAAAGTATTGCGGCGGCCATGCTCGTCTTCGTGATTAGGAACATATTCTTGATAGGTGTGCGAAACCGCGGACGGCATGCCCGCCTCTTTAACGTACGGTATGAGGTTTTCGAGCAAACCCTCGAGCGTGGCCTGACTGTGCGAACCATCAGCCAAGCGATGCCGGTTGAGGCTGTCGACTTCGGTGAGCACGCGCTCATCGGCGGGTAAGTCGGTAGGAATCTCCGCTTTGCCGACGATGGTGATTTCGGGAACGACAGCTTGCTGCGCCAACAATTCAGCTACTTGCGCCGCATCAGCTTGATCACGTAAAAAAGCTTCAGCCTCGCTAGCTAATTGTCCCGTTTGATACCCCTGGAGCGATTCCTGTTCGAGAACCGCTACTGACTCACCCATAAAAAATACCCTCGGCCGGGCAGGGCGAGGGGGGCTAAAAAGACCGCCAGAACTCCTGCTCGAGATTTTGGTTTTGTTGCTGTATCGGACTTATTATGACGACGGCTGACAGGTATATTTTTCAGAGCACAGTCCTAAAGCTCGATTTGTGATGATATATCACAAATCTCGTGCGGAGGTGACTCTGGAAAATATATCCTGCCACCCGGATCAAACATCACCGTTGCGGCACAGTACCGGATTCACACCGGCTTCCAGCATATTCATTGTTAATATGGATATCATACCACGCCGACGCGCTATATATGGCGTAATTTTGCCTACATTTATGCACCACGGCCATAAGCATTTTACACATTGTATATGTATGTTACGATGATCAGCATGCCTAGACCGCTTTCTCCCGAACACATACCTACAGAAGTTACCATAAAATTTCCACTCGGCATTGAACTGCCCGATTTTGATGACCCGACCATTTGGGATTATTTCACGCCTTTCCATGTGCCTAAAATCGGTGAGGACGTCACGTTTCATGCAGCCTGGCTTCTTCCTGGACGAGACCGGAAAGCACTATCAGAGCACGCATTGCCGCACGTCCACATGCAAAGCCAGGATGAGAGTAAGCCCGACGACTGGCGCATTATTCTTAATCTTGATCCCACCAAACCGTTGCCATTCCGCTGGCTCAATGCATTGGTAGATGAAGAGAATGGTTTTACGTTCAGCGAAGCGCCCGGCGGTCATTATGTCGAGGAATCTCCTGGCGCCGTTGTTGAGCAAAAACGACTCAAAACTTTCAGGGATAACACCGCGGAAGGAATTGCGTTTCGGGCGGGCGAAGTCGCACATAACGGTTGTGCGGCTGAAATTTTAGGGAATAGAGCGGTTATTTTTGCTCAAGAGCCATTCTTGCCTCCCCACGAAGATCATTATGCAGAAGGCGAGGAGTTCATAAAAAACGGGGCGGAATTTGCCACCAACTCACACACTGCGCTTCCGGATCAAGGTTAAACGCGGCGCAAAACTCTGTGCGGCGCCTTCGAGACCGAGCGCCTTGAGAGCTGCAACTAATACCTGCAAACGTTCGAGCGTGGCATGGTCAATTTCACCCAGGCTTTCGGCTTGCGTGAAAAAGTACTCGACCTTTTCTACGAGCCATTTTTCTTCATCTGGTTTTACGTCGTTGGTCGTAATTTTGTCGCCTTGTTTCGGTGCAACAATTTCGAGTGAACGCGCCGATCCGTCCCGCCGCCTGATATGGCCGCGTGTGATGAGATTATTGACATGCAGCGCCACCGTTGCCACCGAGTTATATTCAAGCCCTGACATAATTTCGCGGTAACTCGGACTGTAGCCGTGCTCGCCAATAAAACTTTCGATAAAATTCAGTAATTCGCGTTGTTTTTTGGTCGGACGAATCGATTCGGACATATCGTCATTGTAGCACTTTTAACGGAGGTGCACGTGTTACTAATCCACAACATGGGCGCCATGCGGTTTTTCGGGAAACACCCAGTAGCGATACCAAAAATAACTCCATACCGTAAAGAACCCCGCCGAAATAAAGAAGCCAACGTAGGGCGTAATACCGAAGTGATTCAACACGGCGATCAGCAAATAATCCAGCACGAATCCGATGCTTTCGATAATAACGTAGCGCGCAATGTGCTCGATTTCGCTCAGTTTGCGGCCGGCTTTGGCAAATGCCCAATAACGCTGCACGACATAATTCAGCGTCCAGCCCACGACATCGGCGGCAATTTTCGCTGGCAGCCACTTCCATTTCAGCCCACTGTAACAAAGCGCGAAAACGCCATATCCAACCCAAAAATACAGTGCACCACCAACCATGTACTCACCAAATTGAACCAATCGTGTGCGAACAGTCGTCCGAATCCGCATGTTACGCCTTTACTTCGGGTGATGTGGTTAGTTTTGGTGCGAGCGCGACACCGGCCAGCGTCCACCACAAAATCGCGATCGTTTCGTCGGTCCAGGCATGAGATAAGAAATTAACAGCAGTAAGACCGATTAAACTGGCGAGCAGCACACGCGCCAACGGCGCCTTGCGCAGACGCCACAAATACACTGCAATCCAGCCGTTAATAGCCACAAACAGCCCCATACCAAGCCATCCAGCTTCTTGTCCGATCTGTAAAAAGTAGTTCTCGGCGATGCGCGCCGGCTGACCGCCATTGTGTGCCGAGGCCGGACCGGCCGTACCCAGGCCTTCGCCAAGCGGCTCTTGTACAACGTCGTGCAACCCATTTTTGAGCGCAGTGCTTCGCGCTTCATTCGAACTTTGCGCCGAAACCGAATGCGTATCTGTATGGAAAAACGTGTTTTGAAAACGATCGTTGTGGCGAAGCGCAAAAAGCATTCCTATACCGACGAGCAGCACGCCGAGCGCACCGACCACTGCCCACTGCTTGAATTTTTTGTTTGCAATCATCCACCAACTACCGGCTGCGAGCGCCAAAACCGCGCCGATGTACGCACTGCGGGAATAGGTGTACACAAGCACGACAAAAGTGAGCAGCCCGTCCAACACAAACCGTCCTCTTGCCCACGTCTTTCGCTTCCAAAAACCAATTCCAGTCAGCGCCGTTACCACCAACACGAGATATGCGCCAAGCGGATTCGCCCCACGAAGCGTCGATTGCACCCGCACATAGTCAAGCTTCTGATCTACTGTTTCAAACGGCGCGACCGTGCTCGGGTTATATCCAAAGTGTGCTAAAAAGTTTGTCGGCAATACAAAAATCTGCAAAATACCGAAAACCACAACAATAGCAGCCGGAATAAGAATCAACTTCCGCCATCGCTGATTAATCCATGTTGTGTGCGCTGCAAACACCTGTGCCGCAAAGAAAAACAGCGGCAATCGAGTGTCCAAAATAAGTCCCTCGGCCAGCGCCTTCTTGGCTACATGATAATGCCCCAACCCCCACAAACAAGTAATCAACAGCCACCCAATGTACGCCGCCAAACACCAGGTCAGCTTACTAGCGAGCATAACTTTGCGAAGCGCAGCATCACGCCACAACAGCCAAAGTGCTCCAATCATTAACAGACCGAGCAGCACTTCCGGCCACAACCGCCAGATCGTGTAATGACCGAATACTTTATTAGCCGAAACGGTCAAAAACGCATGAAACGGCGCGAGCACCAACAATAAAACTAATGCGGCGAGCCCAAACCGATGTATTTTTTGTAATTCAGGTGATTTCATGAGTGTTACAATGCTAGTATACCCAAAAGGGTGCACGTTCGCACTACGGAATAACACTTCACATATTTATGAAAAACAACGCCTCACTCTTGTACAATCTCTGCCTGGTTGTCGGGGATTTCCTCGCCCTCATTGCGGCGTTTGTGGGCGCTTATATTTTGCGCGTCACGCTCAGTCACGAGGTGATCGCCAATCAAATCGACAGCCGCACCTACTTTTTTGCCTTTCTCGTTTTACTACCGTTTTGGATTCTGATTTTCGCCCTGCTCGGCTTATATAACAGCAATATTTACGAAAAACGTTTTAGCGAGCTCGGCCGTTTGCTTATTGGATCGTTCATCGGCATGTTATTTGTGATTTTTTGGAGCTTCTTGTCGGTAAAGCCGATTTTCCCGGCAAAACTCGTGCCGATCTACGGGTTTGGCCTCGGATTTATTATCTTAGTTCTGTTCCGTAATATTGCGCGCGCGATCCGTACCTTGCTGTTTGGCTACAATATGGGCCTCACAAAAATCGTACTCGTCGGGAACACCAAAATGACACGTGAGCTTGTCGACAGTTTGGCTGACAGTCGCCGCTCGGGTTACAGAATTATGGCCGTAGTCGGTGGAAAACGACACGTTGGCGATCGCCCGATTTTGACTTACAGCAATTTCCGCGAGTTTTTGCAGAGCGCACCATCGGAATTGCACGGTATTATCCAAACCGAACTCTACGCCGACGAAACGCGCAACGCCGAAATCCTCACCTACGCCCAAGAACACCACATCAATTATCGATTTGTGCCCGGTAACTCAGAGTTGTTCGTAGGAAACATCGACGTCGAATTGTTCCGTTCCAGCGTGCCCGTCATCAATGTGCGGCACACCGCATTGTTCGGCTGGGGTCGAATCGTCAAACGTCTCACCGACATTATTTTCGGTGGAATTTTGTTGATTTTGAGCTCACCATTATGGTTGATCGTGGCCCTCGCCATCAAACTGAGCGATCCGCGCGGACCAGTATTTTACCGCGCCAAACGACTAACACGCTTTGGCAACACCATCCGAATCTTGAAATTCCGCACCATGAAACAGGCTTATAACAACATGACGCCCGAAGAAGGCTTTCGCAAAATGGGCAAACCAGAACTCATCAAACCGTACCGCGCCAATGGTGACCAGCTCGATGTTGATCCCCGCGTGAGCCGCGTCGGCCGCTTTTTACGGGCCACCAGTCTCGACGAATTACCACAGTTATTTAACGTCGTACATGGTGAAATCAGCCTCGTTGGTCCGCGCGCGCTCGATGTGTTCGAACTCGAACAATTCTCCAAAAAGAACCTCATTCTGAGCGTAAAATCAGGTCTTACCGGGCTCGCGCTCGTATCTGGCCGGCCTGGTATTAGCTTTGAAGAACGACGCAAACTTGATCTGTATTATGTACAAAACTGGAGCTTCTGGCTCGACCTTATCATCCTAGTAAAAACGGTGCGGGTGGTCTGTGAGCGCCTGTTACGCCGCGGAGCACGATACTAATGCCCGCCGGCAAGCCTCGCGCATTGTCGGATTTGAAAGTCGCCATCGTCCACGACTGGCTCGTCGGTGGCGGCGCCGAGCGTGTGGTAGCCGAGCTGCACCACATGTTCCCTGACGCGCCCATTTACACTTCGTACTGCACGCCGGAATGGCGAAAACGTCTCGACGGCAAAGTCGTAACTGGCTGGCTGCAGCACTTTGGCAAGCTCCGCAAATTTTTAGTAATTGGTCGGATTCGTTGGTTCAAAAGCCTCGATTTTTCAGATTACGATCTGGTTATCAGCAGCTCAGGCAACGGTGAGGCCTTTAGTGTACAAACCGGCGAAAACACCACGCACATCTGTTATTGCCACACACCAACGCATTATTATTGGCGTCACTATGACCAGTATGTTGAGCGGCCTGGCTTTGGATTTTTTGATCCGCTCGCCCGCCTTGGTTTGAAATTACTTGTGGGTCCACTCCGTAAATGGGACCTCCGCGCCAGCAAACGACCGTCGTTTTTCATCGCCAATTCTAATCACATCAAGGCCGACATCAAAAAGTACTACGGCCGCGATGCTACCGTTATTTTCCCGCCCGTTGATGTAGAACGATTTGAAGACGTACCGCAAGGCGCCCGCCATGGATTCGTAGCCATGGGCCGAATGGCTGCCGCCAAGCGTAACGACATCGCCGTGCGCGCCTGCAACAAACTGGGCCTGCCACTCAAAGTAATTGGCCGAGGACCGGATTTGCCGCGATTAAAAGGTATCGCGGGTGTTACCATCACCTTTCCCGAAAACGTTACTGATCCCGAAATGCCCGCTCAACTCGCCAGCGCCGAAGCCTTTTTATTCGCCAGTTTTGATGATTTTGGCATCTCACCCGTCGAAGGTTTAGCCGCCGGAACACCGGTCATTGCCTATAAAGCTGGTGGCGCACTTGATTACGTCATTCCTGGCAAAACTGGTGAATTTTATACCGAGCAAACCGTTGAAAGCATGACCAAAGCCATCAAAAAATTCGATGGAACCAAATACGACCACAAAGAAATCCAAGCCTTTGCACAAAAGTTTTCGCCAAAAAACTTCCGTAAAAATATGGAAACGTTTATCGAAAAAGCACTTAATAACGACTAGAGCTCATAAAACTGTTCGGGTCGATGTGATCTTTAGGCAGCTCATACATGATATAATCGCGGCTTCCACCGATGACTGCTTGCATAAAAGGCTGGTAGAACGTGTCGCGCGTCGCATTGAATGCTAGGCCCGGGTTTTTCGGGTCGGCGGCTTTAAAGAGTTTTATCATTTGTCGCACAATACCTGCGGTCGTCACCAGTCTCAGTGAGTTATCCTCAGGACTTCCATCAATCTCTACTTGGTCGTCTACTTCAAGGCCTTCGCTAACCCAGCCAAGTGTTCGAATCGTCTCGGCGTCATAACTGACGTTGGTGCGCTTGCAGTGCTCTCCAAAAATACAGCTGTCACACAAGGCATCTGGTTGCATATCGAAAGTTACCGAGGCGTCATCGGGCAGATTAGGCCACTGGCTAAGAGCTTCTGTAATACCTTCTCGGTATGTTTCAGTCTGCTGGTTGGTATCGCCAATGCGATCAATGGCATAGGTTGCATCGTATACTGCAGATTCTGCAACAGACCTAGTTTGCTGTGGGTGTTCACTCAACGAAATAAGATCCACCGTCTCACTCGTGTAATCACCACGTGCACTTTGTGCTTGCGTTATTGCTTCATCAGCAATAGCCGTAGGATCGGTATCCTCCAAGTGGACTAATTCCGTAAAATGATGCGCACGAAATTGCGCGCCTTCTGGTGAAACTGGTTGCACAATCCCGACCTCTGTCATGTGTATATTATACCATAAGCTCGATACATTTACAATACACACTACCGTTGATAATTAAGCATAAGTATGTTATAATAATTGCATGAGTCACACTCCTGGTCTTGCATCTCACGAAGGGCATTTTGCAGATGCTAACACTGTGGTCACTCCGCAAGAAGCAGGCGTATACGAGGGTGTTATCGACCGTGCGGAACTCGAAAACATGCGGGACCGTTTACCCGCTATGGATAAAAAGCTGCTCGAAAGCGCTGGTTCGATCGCCTACGGTGCCATGACCACCATTATGGGGCGAGTTGCACCTAACGAGCCGAACTTGCTTACCACTCTCGAACCCTGGGTGCAGCCCAAATATATCACCGAAAAGCCTGCTGCCGGCCAAGGCGAACTAGTGACAGCTAGTGACTATATGGCGTTATTGAATCCTGCTGTTCGCGAAAATGAGCTTGCCTTTTATGATCCAGCCGACCGAACTATTGCGGGAAATCCTCATAACATAGCACAAGAATATGGACGATCTTTGGCTGAAACGGCAATAGAGAAAAACCCCGGTGACTTTGCTATCGGTGGTCTGATTGGTGTCGTAGGTCATGAGTTAGGCCATGGCGTTATGCATGGGATGAGTCTTGCCGCTTCGAAATACAGCGGAGAAATTGTATTAGAGAGTGTATTAGCTAATAATCCAGCTTACGGATTCACCGGCACATGGCGAACTGATAAGGCATCGATCGATGAGAGCCATGGTAATGCCTGGGGACGCGCATTGGATTATAGTACATTTGCTGCCCTTGATTACCCCCTGGCAGCGCGCAATGATATCTGGACTAAAGTAGCACATAGAGCCATAGTTACCGGTCCAAAAGACACGAATCAGCTTGATTATATAAGACAGCCTAACGATGAAGCACTTCATGAACGAGTAGTATCAGCTCGGCTTCGCAGCGGTACGCCCGAAAACGCATTACAAGAGTTCCCTGGTATTTTGGGGTATAATTTACCCCTGACACCGAAAGGACTCGCTGCATATTATGAAAAGGCCGGTGCAGTGATCAAAAATCCTCCATCCCAAGCGGTTAGCTATAACGGTCCCAAAAACTGGGCAAAGGATGTTGCCAAACAACGTCACCCTGAAATTGACGCCCACATCAAAGATCTTGTACAGCAGCGCAAACAAGAATTGAGTGCAGGCCGTCGTAAATCATTCCTGCCGTGGTTGCATAAAAATTAGCGACAAAATAGCACGAATCTGTTAAATCCTCGGTTTCCAGAGAAACAAGGTATAATAAAGGCATGAAAATCATTGTTACCGCCGGCGGGCAGGGCACGAAGTTGTGGCCCTACTCCCGTAACGACAAGCCGAAACAGTTCCAGCCGATCATCGGCGACACCAGTTCTTACCAACAAACTATCGAAACATTACTGACCAAATTTGCGCCAGAAGATATTTTTATTTCAACAAAGCACAAATTTATTAAATACGTCTCCGAGCAATCACCGCAGATTCCGCTCAAAAACTACATTGTTGAGCCCGACACCGCCAAAGACACCGGCCCAGGCCATGGTTTGGCATTTTTGCGACTCAGTGTGCAGCACCCGGACGAACCATTTTTCTTGATTCAAGCGGACTGTATGCGCGAACCTACCGAAGCATTTCTTAAAATGATCGAAGACGCTGGCAACATCGTCACCAAAGAAAAGAAACTGCTCACGGGTGGCATCAAAGCAACCGAACCGAACATTGGCGTTGATTACCTAGAACTGGGTGATCACATCAAAAACGAAGGCAAGCAAGACCTTTACGAAATCGACAACTTCCTTGGGCGCCGCAAAACCTACAAAGAAACCAAAGAACTTGTAGAAGGTTTTAGCGTGGTCACGCACAGCAACCACTACTGCTGGTTCCCCGACCTTATGCTCGACGCTTACAAACAATACCGGCCCGACTGGTACGATGCGCTCATGAAAATGCGCGACAGTTTTGATAAGCCGGGCGAAGACGCAGCCGTCAAAGAAATTTACGAAACGATGGAAAAGGGCTCGACCGAAGAAGTCACCAAACATGTCATGGAAGCCCGCGAAAGCGCCGTCATCTTGCTGCCTTTCAAGTGGACCGACATCGGTACCTGGGGTTCGGTCTATGAATTTTCAGCTATTCCAAACGAAAACTACGAAGACGGCAACATTGTTACTGTAGACACCACCGGTTCACTCATCAAATCAAACTGTAAAAACAAGTTGATCGCCGTGGCTGGCGTCGATGACATGGTGATCGTGGACACCGACGATGCCTTGCTCGTCATTCCCAAAAATCAAATCGAAAAGATTAAAGACATCCAAGCAAAAATCGCCGAACTCAAGGGCGAAAACAACTACTTATAAGTAGTAATTGCTATTGATGTAAATTCCGCAGTTTACAAGCTGCGGAATTTTCGAGAGACTAACAAAAGTTTAACAGCTAGACATATGTATGACGCAGCGGAAGCATGAGGCGCCCACGCCACTCCCATCGCCACACGCAGAGCTCGCCCAGGACATCCTTGGCGGAGTCCCTTTGTTGCTCCCTGCTAACACTGTAGAAATCCCGGATCATCGCCAACCGGCGAGTGAAGTTGCACTCCATTTTATTACGCAGATGGTGCAAACGCATACGGGCGTTGACCTTAGCACGCATGATAAGCCAAAAGGGCTTTCCGAAGCCAATATACGAGATCTAGCCGCATTACCCGATGCGGTGTTTTTTGCTCGTGAACTTACCATAGCCAACAATTTTGGCAACAATATGCCGAATCTCACCTTGCCGACGATGGCCGACCTACCGACCACTCCACGCGCTAAACTGCAAACAACCATCCTCGATCGCATCAACGCGCACTACCAATCTTTTCCAAAAGGCCTGCAGTATGAACCGGATAGTCCGCTCGTAAAGACTTTTTGGGACAGTTTTGCACCGATCGCTAAAACTGGTGTTGGTAAAACGGCGATTGAAGGCTTAACCCTGAAACTCGCCGGCGTGACCGCTGATACAAAAACAACAATCATTGCCAGTCTGCTTACCAGCACACAGGACTTGGTTGAGGAATTCGGTGGACAACTCGGCACCAGCACACTGCTGGAATTTCTTGGTAAAGATGTACCGGCAAGTCTTTATTATGCAGATGAACACAATACTTCAGGTCACGTGCGCATTGGTACTCATGCCAGTGCCAAAGCTTTTGTCGGAAATGAGTCTCTCTTGATTATCGACGAAGGACACCACATAGTCGGCAAAGAGTTTATGAATTGGCTCGGAAGTTTAAGTATTCGTCGCCCGCTTATCGTGACAGCCACGCCAGCTTATGGAAATACTGCTTCGACGCCGGAAACTACCAAAGATATACGTACCTTTTCCGAGAGTTTTAGCGCCGGCTCCATTGCTGACATGATCGAAGGTAAAATTCTCAACCCCACCCGTCTGATGGAGGTCGAATACGACGACGATCCTGTCACTCTGATATGTGAAGTGGCAATACCATATTTACGTGACGGCCACCGGGTCGGCATTTATTGTGAGCCAGGCAAGCAACAACCCGAAAGAATCGCAGATATAATCAATGAAATACTCGGCGAACGTCGTGTAGACTGGATTGCCAGTAAGCGGGCAAGGAGTCGTGCGATTAGACAAGAAATTATCGAGGGTACACTGCAAGGCTTTACGACGTGCAAAAAACTCGGTGAGGGCAGTAATATTCCTGAGCTCAATGTGGGGATTTTTCTCCCACGGGGCGCCTTGGATTATGAGCAGCAAATTGGTCGCTTCCTCCGCCCCGGTAAACGCATTACTGAGCTTATTCAACTCACGAGGCGCGGCGCGCGGCCCGGACCAAAACACTACAAAATCATTGGGGTCGAAAACGCTGATCCCGACAAAATCATCGGCCATGTCCCTCCTTCGGAAGATTCCACAGGGCAAAACGAATCTCAACCGCGAGCACCGCAAAGTGTCATGCCACTCGAAAACTTGCCGCCGATTGCTCTCACGGGCCTCGTGCGACCGCACAGCGAAGCGGTTATTACAGGTGAAGTACAGGAGCCGCCCGCAGGATTTATCCGCCTCCAAGAAGTTGCTGCAGCAGAAAACTTACCAAAAATCTGGCTGCAATCAGTGTTTGAAACGCAAGACATTCGCTACGCATTAGTTCGCACGGAACGTGAAGACGGCACGTCAGAGTACGAACGCTGGTACGAGCCAGCACTCGAAGCCTGGATAGAACAAAACCCACTCCATGAACTTGCGGAAAATGTAAGGGTGAACATCCCCGATATCGCACGCATGTGCGACACAACCACAACACACATTGAAGAAATTATGGTCGATCTCGGCATTATATTTAATGAGACCAGCAATCTCAAAATCAAATACAACTTTGACACCTTGCGGTTGGTTATTGGCGAGGTTGAAAACGTCAAAGTCGCCGATGTATACGACGTGCCGATCGGCGAATTATACAAAGAGTGTGGCGTGGGACTTGTAGCGTTCGCGACAAAAAATCCAGCGCTTGACTACTCGATAAAACACTTGCGGCGTAATCCAGTTCACGGTGAGAAAGGTATTACTGCGCACGTTCCCAAAGAAGCTGCGGCCAAGATTCGCATGGCCAAGGAACGACTCGATGCTATCCCCTTCGCTCGTCCCGATATTCACCACTCGATAGTTGCAGCAGCAAGACTCAGCGGCATCGACGTGACGACTTTTAGAAAACGCTTGAATGCCGAAGAAGCTGGTCTGGTGCAAATTATGCGAAAAAATACCAAGACACTGCCAGGTGAATATCTGGACATCGAAGATATCGACGCTATCGCCCAGAGGCTCAAGCCTCGACCCCTTCCGACATCACTCGTTCCGCCGGCAATGTATAAAAAGTATTTCGGCGGGGCGAAAGCTGCTCGTGCTGTCGCCTGGTTACAAGACGAAGGTCAAGAGCTGGTGCCGTTTCCGCTTATCGGTGTGCCGCGCGAAACATTGTGCATGACTTGGTCACAGTTAGAGGCAGCCAATGAAGAATTTGGCCGAGCCGAATGGGAGCAGACGATTAACTTTAAACAACTCCACGGTGTGAGTGTGCGGGAGCCCTATAAGACACCGGATCTACAAAAAGCACTTGCCTATCGTCGCAGCGTTTTACGACGCTATATCGAGGATGATACATTGCTCGTAAAGTCAGCCGATGACACCTTAGTGCCGCCTACTGCTTCTACTAACACCGGCGTATTGCCAGATTTTAATCTGGCAGAAATCCTTTTTGCCGAAGTTGAACAGCAATCCCCGCAGCCAGAACAAACCGAACCAGAACCAGAACCGGTGGCGGAACTGGGAGCTACGCCTAAAGCAATCGCCGCAGCCACCCTATCCCAGGTCGTTACCGTCGAACCAACACCGGTCACTGAGACCGCTCAAACACCCACGCCGATCGTTCCACCCATACCTATTGCACAATTCCAGCCCGCACCTAAGGCGGTCATCGAACCGGAACCTGCAACCGCGCCCATGAAGCCAACACCGGTCATTCCGAGCATTATGTTTATTGAGCCGAAGGAAGAACTAGCGGCGGCCGAACCTGAACCGGAACCTGAGCCAAAACCAGCGCCCGAATCAAAACCAGTCGCTCCACTCCAGCCCGAGGCGGCCGTGCCTAAACCCAAACCCGTGCCGGCAAGTCCCAAAACTGAGCCAAAACAACCCTCGAAGACCGTCCAACAAGCGGACGAACCAGTATCCGACGAAGATGACACTACTGCAGCCGAAATCGAAGCCAAAGTCGACGCTGATTACGAGGAAATCCTCAAAGAGACCGAGCCTGCACTCCCCTCGGAAGCAACCGAACCGGACACTGATACCGAAGACGACGAAGCTGACCCCGATACTGCAGGATACGAGGTAGATGTCATTAGTCAATCGTGGCATACAACCCCAGAACCGGTCAAACCTGCACAACATCTTCCAGTAAAACCCGCGCCTAAGCCACTCCCAAAACCATCCCAACCCGCCAAAAGTGCAGCACCTCCCGAAGGAGTCCCTGAAGGTTTTGTTAATATTGATGGTGAACTCGGGCCCTTTTGTGGCAGTGCCGCCGCCTTGAATATGCTCCTCCGCAGTGAACAAATAAAAGTGTATAGAAAAGGACCGAGCCGCTGGGCCGATGAGGACGATGTTGCGCTTTTAAAACTCACTATTGAACAAACACCTGTCGCCCCGCACAACTTTAAGAGCGCTCGCGAAATCGCTGATGCCTTCAGAAAAGCAATTCCAGCGCTCAAAGGTGACCACGTATGGGGCGTCGCCCTCCAATTGGCTCGAGACTCTGAAGACTTAAAAAAACACATAAAACCCTACCGTGAACGCGCCGCAGACCAATCGGGCAAATTTGATTATCATTTCGATCAAACTATGAGCGACAAACTTATGACCCTCATCGATAGGTTTAGTCGCACCCGTCATAAGTACACAATGCTCCACGGTGGACAGCTGCCTTTGTAGACCGGCGCAATTTGACTTTTACTCCTGTCAGCGGTACTGTGAGTGCAGCTAATGCCTGTTTGCTATGGCATTAGTTGAGATGCATAAACGTAAGCAAAGGAGTAATCCCCGTGGATGCTATCAACAACATTTTTAAGGCGTATGACGTCCGAGGTAAAGTCGGTTCGGAATTAACTGCCGACGTCGCTAATATGATCGGTTTGGCGTATGCTCAATGGCTGCCCAATGAAGGCGCCGTTGCCGTGGGACGCGACATGCGACCGGACTCGGCCGAGCTCGCTGACGCACTTATTAAAGGCCTGACCGCACAAGGTCGCGAAGTGCTCGACATCGGTCAAGTAACCAGCGACATGATTTATTTTGCCGTCGGTCATTACAAGCTCGCCGGTGGTGTTATGATCACCGCCAGCCACAACCCCGGCGAATACAACGGTATCAAGTTTTGCCGCGACGAAGCCCAGCCCGTAGGCCAAGAATCCGGCTTGTTTGAGATTCGCGACGCTGTTGCGGCTATAACAGCCGGCGACAAACCCGCAGATGCCGCTACCACCGGTAAAATCACGCAAAAAGACACCGTCGAAGACTGGCTCACCCATGTGATGTCATTTATTGACTCCGCAAAACTCAAGCCAATCCGTATTGCTGTCGATGCCGGTAACGGCATGGCCGGAGCAATTTTTCCTGAGCTTGAACCATACGTTCCCTGGGACGTTATTGAAATGTACTTTGAACTTGACGGGACCTTTCCAAATCACGAGGCCAACCCGCTCAAATTCGAAACATTACACGACCTGATCGAAATGATCAAAAAGAACAAACTCGACGGCGGCATTGCCTTTGACGGCGATGGCGACCGTGCCTTTTTGGTCGACGAAACCGGCGTTGTTGTTCCTGGCAACGTCATGAACGCCATGCTGGCTGAGTATTTCTTGGGCGAATATCCTGGTTCATCAATCTTGTACGATTTACGCTCTAGCCATGTCGTGCCAGACACGATTACCAAAAATGGCGGAAAACCCGTTCGTACTCGCGTCGGTCACTCGTTCATCAAACAAATTATGCGCCAACAAAACGCACCATTCGGTGGTGAGTTATCTGGGCACTTTTACTTCCGCGACAACTTCTTTGCCGACTCCGGTTTGATCGCCGCAGTTATCGGTTTGTATGTTGCCGGTCTGCGAGGCAAATCGCTGTCAGAACTCCGCAAAATGTACACGCCATATCAGAACATTCCCGAAACTAACTTCGAAGTTGCTGACAAAGCTGCTGTTTTTGAACGCCTTAAGAGCGCTTATCCCGACAAAGACCACGACGAGCTCGACGGTCTAACCATCGAAGTCAGTGACGGCATGTGGTTCAATGTTCGCGCCAGCAACACCGAACCGGTCATTCGTTTGAACGCCGAAGCCAAGAGCCAAGGCGAGCTTGACCAAATCGTAGCCAAAGTAACAAAACTTATCACAGCATAAGAGGGAAATCACTATGAAAATGCTTATCACCGGTGGCGCAGGCTTCATCGGTTCAAATTACGTCCATTTTGTCCGCAAAAATCACCCCGAATACGAGATTGTCGTCGTCGACAAACTCAATCAACAAGGTAACAAAGCCAACCTCGACGACGTAATTAACGACATCGAATTTCACGAATTTGACTTGGTCGAAGAAGACAAATTGCGCCCGATTTTTGAGGCCGGTCTTGACTACGTCGTGCACTTTGCCGCCGAAACCAATGTTGACCGATCTATCGAAAATCCCGATGCTTTCGTGAGCAGTAACATTCTGGCGACCAATATTTTGCTACGTCTTTCGCGTGACCACAAAGTTAAACGTTTCCACCACGTTTCAACTGACGAAGTTTTCGGTAGTCTTGAGCTTGACACTACTGACCGCTTCAACGAAAACACGCCCTACGACCCGCGCAGCCCATACTCGGCCACTAAAGCCGGCAGCGATCACTTGGTCCGTTCATATTTCCACACCTATGGTTTGGACGTCACCATTTCAAACTGCTCGAACAACTACGGCCCATACCAGGTTCCCGAAAACATTGTGCCGGTGTTCTCACTCATGGCAATTAACGACAAACCGCTCACCATTTACGGTGATGGCAAAAGCGTGCGCGACTACTTGTTCGTGCTCGATCACTGCCGTGCAATCGACCTGATTTTACACGAAGGCAAAGCCGGCGAAACCTACTGCGTGGGTGGCGGTGAAGAACAAAACGGCATTCAAATTGCCGATCAAATTTTGAGCATCACCGGCAAGCCCGACAGCCTGAAGCGTTTCGTAACCGACCGCCCTGGTCACGACCGCCGTTACGCGATCGACTACAGCAAACTCAACCGCGAACTCGGCTATGAACCAAGCGTCACTTTCGAAGAAGGCCTCCGGCAGACAATTGAGTGGTACCAAAACAACCCCGAGTGGTGGCAGCCATACATGGAGAAATTCTATGTGCCGAAATTCATGCAAGCCGACGCAGAAAAGCTAAGCCAAGAGTAATCATTGTGGCCGATTGGAAAACGCTCAAGTCTGATATCGTCTACGAGACGAAGTGGTTCAAAATTCGCCGCGATGAGGTTTTGAACCAAAACGGCAAGCCAATTACCTATAGCTATCTTGATCTCGCGCATCCGACCGTCATGATCATCGCCGTTAATACTGAGGGCAAGATCCTCATGCTGCAAAGCTTTCGTTACACCGTGCGCAAAAAACTGTGGGAGTTCCCAGCCGGTCAGCGCGACGGCCAAGGTCCGATCGAAGCCGGAAAACGTGAACTCATGGAAGAAGCCGGCCTCGTAAGCGACGATTGGACTGATCTGGGCGCGCTCTACAGCGCGAGCGGCACCACCAACACGCACCGCGCCGTTTGCCTCGCCCGCAATGTCCGACCCGGCGACGGTGAACGCGACGATGAAGAAGACGTTTCCAATCATACATTTTTCACGCTTAATGAAATCGAGACCTTGATCCGCGACGGAACCATCGATTCATCAGGCGTTTTGGCCGTATTGTACTTAGCAAAATTACATGGATTGATAAAGGAGTAGAAATGGCAGTAGCAACAACCGAAGTAACAGGACATGAAACCGATATCCCCGGCTTGATCATTTTTGATGTAAGCCTAGTCGGTGACGACCGCGGATATTTTCAAGAAAAATTCCAAAAAGCAAAGCTTGTACAAGCCGGTTTGCCCGAAGGTTTTAACGTCGTACAAAACAGTTTGAGCTACAACAAAGAAGCCGGCGTGACACGCGGACTCCACGCCGAGCCATGGGATAAATACATTTCGGTTATCACCGGGAAAGTATTTTGCGCCTATGTTGATTTGCGCAAAGGCCCGAGCTTCGGCAAGGTTGTTACCGTCGAACTCACTCCGACCAAAGCTGTCTTTTTGCCTGAGGGCGTTGCTAATTCGTTCCAAACCCTCGAGCCAGACACCTATTATTTGTACAGCGTCAACGCGCACTGGAGCGCCGACAACTATGACAAATACTGCTTTGTGAACCTGTCCGATCCAAGTTTGAACATCCAGTGGCCGATTGCACTCGATAAAGCCACCATGTCTGACCGCGACCGCAATCACCCGCTCCTCAAAGACATAACCCCGATGGAGGTCTAATATGGACGATTCACAATTTTTGATCGTTGGCGCCAATGGACAGCTCGGCATTGCACTGAGCGAGCGATTTCCTGGCGCACAAAAAGCCGACCGCGCTGAGCTCGATATCTCTGACGCCGATTCAGTACAAAATTACGACTGGTCCAACGTCCGCGTTATTTTAAACGCTGCCGTGTACTCAAATGTCGATGGCGCCGAGACTCCTGAAGGCCGTAAGGCGGCCTGGCTTGCTAACGCCACAGCTGTCGGTTACCTCAGTAAAGTTGCCGGCGAGCACGACATCACGTTGGTGCATGTTTCGAGTGATTATGTTTTTGACGGCACCGTAGAACCGCACGTAGAAACCGAGGCGTTTACGCCGCTTAATGTCTACGGCCAAGCCAAAGCCGCCGGCGATATTGCCGCCAGCACTGCACCCAAACACTACATCATCCGCACGTCGTGGGTTATCGGCGAAGGTAAAAACTTCGTGCGCACCATGATGAGCTTGGCTGCAAAAAATATCTCACCTACAGTGGTCGGTGATCAAATTGGCCGCCTCACCTTTACCGAACAACTTGTTGACGGCATCGAAAACTTACTTAAAACGCAAGCCGCTTTCGGCACCTACAACTTAAGTAATGACGGTGATCCAGTTTCATGGGCCGACGTTACCCGCACCATATTCCACGAACTTGGCCGCGATGACCTCACCGTAACCGATACCACGACCGAAGAATACTTTGCCAACAAACCAGAAGCCGCGCCGCGACCACTCAAAAGCGCACTCGACCTGAGCAAGATCAAAGCGACCGGCCTCGAGGTACGTGACTGGCACGACGACTTGCACAAATACATCTTAAATGAAAAGCAGAAGGAGCAATAAGATGAAGGGAATTATTTTAGCCGGCGGTTCAGGCACCCGCCTCTACCCAATTACCAAAGGTATTTCAAAGCAATTGATGCCAATTTACGACAAACCGATGATCTATTACCCGCTCAGCACTTTGATGATGTCGGGTATTCGCGAGATTTTGATCATCACCACACCGGAAGATTCCGAATCATTCCAGCGCCTTTTGGGCGACGGTTCGCAACTTGGCTGTCAATTCGAATACGCGGTTCAGCCACAGCCAAACGGCCTGGCCGAAGCATTTATCATTGGTGAAGAATTCATTGGTGACGACAAAGTTGCGCTGGTTTTGGGTGACAACATCTTTTATGGTCACGGCTTCGGCAACAGCCTCAAGCGCTGCACCAACCCCGAAGGCGGCATCGTGTTCGCTTACCAAGTTTCCGATCCAGAACGCTACGGCGTGGTTGAATTCGACGAAAACCGCACCGCAATTTCGATCGAGGAAAAACCGGAAAAACCAAAGTCAAACCATGCAGTCGTTGGACTGTATTTCTACGATAACGATGTCGTTGAAATCGCCAAAAACATCACGCCAAGCGATCGCGGCGAACTTGAAATTACCACAGTGAACGAAGAATACCTCAACCGCGGCCGCTTGAAAGTCCAGACAATGGGTCGCGGCTCAGCATGGCTCGACACCGGTACATTCAATTCAATGAACGACGCTTCGCAATTTGTTGAAGTTATCGAAAAACGCACCGGCTATAAAATCGGTTGTGTTGAAGAAGTGGCATTTCAAGAAGGTTTTATTACGGCTGACCAGTTGCGCGAACTCGCTGAACCACTGAAAAAATCAGGCTACGGCAAGTACTTGATCAGTCTTTTAGACCAATAAAATTCTGATTAAAAAATAATCAGAGCATAAGCTTTACAAGCCTACTTTTTGATAGTAAGCTAAGTTTGTGACGTATCAAAATAAAAAGTACGGCCCGACCAAAACAGCTCCCAAAAAATCAAAACGCAAGTGGTGGGTAGCGAGTCTCCTCGTTGTCCTGATTTTGGGCCTTGGTTTTGGCGCGTATTGGCAATTTTTCCGCACGAAACCAGTCGTGCAATCATCGAGTGCTACCGCCGAGACAAAAGGCGAGTCGAGTACCAATACGCCTTCGACTACAGGCAAACCTTCCGCTGACACGAATAACAGCGGCGGAGCTGTAGGCAGCAACGGCCAAACTACCTCGCCATCGGATCAAAAGGCGCCACCCACTTCAGGCGCTTCCCCACTCGTACCAACAGGCGATTTCGTGAGCAGCCACGGCGCAAACCAGCCCGTACCACGTTCCGCAGCTATGGAATCAGTTTGTACCAGCACGCCCGGCGCAAGCTGTGTCATCAGTTTTACCCAAGGAAACGTAACCAAATCGCTGCCAGCGCAAACGACCGATAAAGGCGGCAGCACCTACTGGAACCAATGGACACCTCAATCTTATGGCTTAACGGCAGGCAGCTGGACAATCACCGCTACCGCCACCCTGAACGGTCAAACAAAAAGTGCCACCGATGCACTACCCCTAAAAGTAGCCCCCTAATGAAACTGAAGCGTATCTTTGTCATCCTCCCAATATTAGCCACACTGTTCGCAGCCATAGCTCCTGCTCAAATGGCGTCAGCGCAATACATGCCCAACCGCATCATTGACGACGCTGTATTTGACAACTCAGGCTCTATGAGCGCAGCACAAATCGACGCCTTTTTGAATAATTTTCCTAACAGTTGTGTCGCCCAAAATCGTGGTTTTACGTTTCCTGATCCCAATGGTTATTCGCCGAATACCGGATATACCTTTGGTAGTAATGTGAGTGCCGGCCGGGCCATATCCGATGTTTCGTTGGCCTACGACATAAATCCTCAAGTATTAATTACTACCCTTCAAAAAGAGCAAGGCATGATCAGCGGCGGACTCGGCTGCGGTCCAACACGCTACGCCGGAGCGTTCGGTTTTGGCTGTCTCGACAGCGGCACTACGTACAGCTACACGGGCGTAAACCTCTATACGCAAAACGGCACAACCGTCACCAGTGTAGATGGCACCTGTGTAAGTGGCATCGCAAAGGTGGGATTTTCCCAGCAATTAGTGCGAGCGGCCTGGCTACTCAAATTTGGTGAGCAACGTTCCGAAGGAAATATCGGCTGGTCCATTGTCCGCGGCAGTTGGAATAATAGCGACGATCCGCAAAGCTGTTATGGCGGCCGCATGACGCAAGGCACTTTTGCCCGCTGCCCGAGTGGTGGCACTGCCTACTACGACGGTTACAGCACGATCGACGGTACTGCCGTTCACATGGACACCGGCGCCACCGCCACACTGTACTGGTACACGCCGCATTTGCACGGGAATCAGGTATTTTATGAGGTCTTTAGCCAGTGGTTTGGCGATCCGACGCTCGTCTGTAGCGGTTCCGAGCAAGGCATGCCGCAAGTTGTGAGCTTGTACAATCCGCGTGACTACTCGCATTTTTACACAAGTTACCGCTGTGAAGCCAACGCCGTCGGCTTTAATGCTCACTACAACTACGAAGGCGCGGCCTTTAATACCACCGATCCCAACATTCCTGGTGCCATGGCCATTTGGCGGCTCGCGAATAACCAGACGGGCGATCATATGTGGACTGCTTACTCATCCGAGATCAGCGCGCTTGTTAACCGTGGCTATCACATCGAGGGCCTGGCGTTCTATACTGCGCCCGCCAACGCCGCTTCACTGGCCGTGTGGCGCCTCTACAATCCGGCCACCTACCAACACGTCTGGACATCATCACAAGCCGTAATCAATACCATTACGCGTAATGCCGGCTTCCAGATTGAAGGCGTCGCCTTTTACTCACAGTAACCACACGTAAGACTTATAAAAGGACGGGCTAGCCGTCCTTTTCTGTGCCCTATGAAGACGTTACGCTTATTGCTGTTTGATGGTCATTTCGAGCCCGTCACGCATTGAAGTAAACGCCTGCTTACCAAACTCAGCTTCAAAACGCTGAATACTCACGCCCGTCCGCTGCAAAAAGGTCTTTGGCGTTTCCTGGTAGTTGACCGTTACTTCGCTGTGGGACAAATCCTTGAGCGCCGAGATGATGTCATTCAAGCTCGTCTGCTCACCACGCCCAATGTTATAAACCGGGTGCTGATTCGGAGCCATGAAACTTTTGGTGATCATATTTGCAGCGTCCCTGGCAAAGATATAATCGCGAGAGCTTGTGCCATCTCCAAACACCGTAATTGCTTCGTGGTTTTTAATTTTGCCCAAGAAAGCCGGGATCACACCTTGATTATTTTTGAGCAGCTGCCTTGGCCCATAAGGGTTGCTCAAACGATATACGACGTACTGTGTGCCATATTTACGCTTAAAGAATTCAAGGTAGTGTTCGATCGCCAGCTTGCTAATACCGTACGGCGAGACCGGCAACGGTGAATCTTCTTCGGTCATGATCTTTTGCTCGGCCATACTGCCATACACCGCGCCACCCGAGGAAATAAACCCGATCTTCTGCACACCAGCGGCAATACACATGTCAAAAATCTGCACACTGCGCAGTAAGTTATCGGTGATATCCAGGTAGGGATTGCTGTCCGAAACAAACGGATTAGTGGCCGAAAAACTGTGCATGATAACATCCACGCCGTCGAGCGCTCGTTGTATGTCGTCGTTATTAAAGAAATCACCTTTACAAACTTCGATGTTTTCTGCTTGTTCAAACTGAGGGTCGCGTGAAAAACGGTCAAAAGCACGAACTTGCACATTCTCGTGTTTGGCGAGTTCTTCGACAATGTAGCTACCGACGAAGCCGTTAGCGCCGAGAACGAGACATGTTTTTATATCAGACATCGAGCGCCTTTCGAGTCTCTTCGACAAACGGCGTATAACTGTGTTTTTCTTGCGCCACAGCGATGCGATTTGCTTCTTTCGACATTTTAGCGAGCTGCTCATCAGTGGTTTTTTCGCGGTTCAGTGTCTTTTCGATTGTCTGAATAACTTGCTCGAAATCGTGGCTGTCGAGATAATAACCGTTTTTGTTGTCTTCGAGTTGTTCTTCCATGCCCGACGAATCGTTACGCAAAATTGGGTGTCCGGCAGTCATACCTTCGAACACGAAGAGCGGCAAACATTCGCGAATCGAGTAACAAACGGTGAAGTTCGACTTCATGACAGCGTCCAGATGCTGTTCTTTGGTAACGCGGCCATAGGTAACGAATCGCTTACCGAGGCCTTTTTTGGCATGACGCAGCAGTTGGCGCGACAAAAAGTCGTCCGTCATTCCCACGTACACCAGTTCGAAGTCACGATATTTACTGGGGTCAGCGTTGTAGTAACGTGTCAAAAATTCGACAAAGGCGTAAAAGAGCGGCATCTGACCCTTGCGTCCATCACTGATGGTTCCGGGCAAGCTGAAACTGATCTTGTCGTGAAAATCTTTGGCCTGTAAAACGCGGTGATACTTCTTCGGTGTAATGATCTGGTACGGTTGGATGGTTACGTGCGCAGTGTCGTCGAAGTGTTCCTGATAGTGGTCGCGGGTTTTGACCGCAGCTGTCAGGAATTCAAGCTTACCGTCTTTCATGAGGTCGTGAATGCGCCGTGTCTCGAACTTACCAAAAATAAGTTCCGGCTCGTCTTCGTGAACGTACCACAAAAGCTTGGCGATCTGGCCACTTTCAAGCCCCGCAAAAATCGTTTCTTTGAGCGGAACCGAATGCGCAGCGGTGTTCAAAATAACCACGTCACCCTTGTGGAAATTAATAATCGCTTCGCGGTTCACCAGAATCTTCGGACGAATACCGGCTTTGTTAAGCGCTGCAATATTGAGGTTATGCGCCGGGTTAAAAGTATAAAATTCAAGTGGTAATTTGGGATAGGTCGTGTGCAGTTCGCGGACAAAGTCCATAATAACGAACGGCGCACCCGACATATCGAGCTGGTGAGAGACGACAACAACGCGGGGACCGCCGCCTTCTGGAATCGGTAATCGGCGGCGCAGCTGACGGCCGGCAACCGTTTTAACAGCATGATAGGTGTTACGCATACCGTATTTTTTGGCATAGGCCGGCACTTTGCGCGCCTTGATCGCTAAGCGCTGCAATTTAACTTTTACGCGACCAGACGACTCGTCAACTACTGCATCGTACGATCCAAATGCCGTAAAATCTTTTGGTCGCACATGACTTACGACAGCGTCGGCCAAAGATTTGGTCGCAACATCCCAATATAATTGGTCTCGCACGTTTTTGAGATTCATTTTGAGCTCGTTGAGCGTGACTTTGTTACCGAACAATTTAAGCATATCGTTTGCCATGGCGGCAGGCGTCAAACCGCTAAACTGCGCAGCCGCATCGGCATCCAACAGCAACTCGCTCACTGGATCGCCGCCGTTAGTAATAAGCGGCAAGTTGGCCCATGTGAAGTCCACTAATCGCGTTCGCCACGCCAGCGCGTTTTCGGGACCTTGTTTGTTGATCACAACCACCAGATCGCTGTCCAAATACCAGTTCGCGCGGTCTTCGAATCGAATCCAATCTTGCAAAACCACGAGATCTTCGAGCTTGTTTGTCTTGATGTATTCAAGCAATTCTTCGTATTTTTTTACGAAATCCGGATGCGTATTGAACGGATTTTTCGCACCCACAATAATCAATTTGGCGGGCGTTTGCTCGTTCACTTTTTGAACGGCCTCAACCAAATCACTGAGATCAAACCACGGATAAATCCCACCGAACCACAAAACTTTCTTGAATTTGGCGTGATCTTTGCCGATCAATTTCTGGATGGGATGGTCGGTTTGTTTTGCCTCGTCACGGTAAATGCCATAAGGAACGATTAGCAAAAGTTCTTCGCCATATGTCGCTGGGTTGATGCGGCCCAAACCCGCCAAAACACCTTCATAAAAACGTTTTTGTGGCTCACTCGCACACAAAAATCGGTCGCCGCGGCGCAACACGTGCGCCCAACGCGGAACATCGGTGTGGAATGCCGCGTACTCAAGTTCGAGATCCTTGCTTTGACGCGCCGAAACTTCAATATAAATAGGGACGTAACAGTCTAAAATAAGCTGCTGATCGGGGCGAAGTGAATCTGCTGTTTTGATCGAAAGATCGCCCATGCAGTAACTTACTACTACGGTGTCAAATTCTTCTAACAGTTGTGGCAAGCTGTCGAGATTCCAGGTCGTGAGCGAAATATCTTCGTATTCGTCGGTAAAGTCTTCTTGGCGATAGCTTTCGTGATAGGCAACCGTAACTTCGGCTGCGCCGTTAGCTACAAGACCTTTCGCGAGTCCCCAGCAGCGAAGTCCGCCGCCTTCAACTTTTTCGTGTTCAGGGGTTGGTACTGGTCCTTGGGATAATACAATGCAACGTTTCTTGTCTGCTGTGCTACTACTCACCGATGGTTCCTTCTCATACGATTAACACGCCGTGTGACGGCGCCCTCTAATCTTACCAGCAATTTGGCGTTTAGTTGACTGTTTTCAGCTGCGAGGCGAGCAATTTCCCGCTCCTGGTGCTCACGCTCACTGGCGAGTTGCTTACTGAGGTCCACATAATGTTGTATTATTTTGGCCTGCTCGTTTGAATGTTCATCGAGCTTGCGAACTTGCTCCATAAGATGAACAATGTACAAATTTCCGGTTTCCGGGAACAGATCAATGGCGTCAGTCACGAGGTGTTCGTGATATTCCACATCTACATGTTGCAAGCTGTCGAGCAATCCAATAATGTGCCCCTCGATAATTTTGCGATATTCAGGCTTTTCGCCAAACAATTTCATAATTTCGACATACATCGAAAGATGCGCCGAGCCGTATTTCTTCCAGATTTTGTGAATGCCGGCATATGAATCCCACCATAATCCGCCAGGATGACGACGATAGGCGCTCATCACGCGATCGATCATGCCGATTTTGCCGAATTGCGCGTGGTACAGGTGTAAATACCAGTCGAGAGGCAAAATGTCTTCGGGTAAATCGTCGTATGATTTTGGCCGGCGATAGACCGCGGAGTTTGTTTGAATAAAGTTCCGCTGTAGTAAGTTTTTGGTTGTAAACGAGCTCGGCCGATCAGCACCGCTTGGAAATACGAACTCTTCCTGCACGTTCCCTTCAAAAAAGACACGGACCGGGTGAAAACTTACCGCGTAATCAGGATTTTTGTCGAGGAAATCGACTTGTCGCTGCAGCTTGGTCGGATCGCTCCAAAAATCGTCGCCCTCGCATAACGCCACATATGTACCAGTGGTGGCGCGCATGGCTTCCACGAAGTTCTTTACCGCACCAACGTTTTTCTTGCGCAAAATCGGTTTGATGATGTGCGGATATTCTTTGGCGTAACGGCGGACGATCTCCGGTGTTTTATCGGTAGACTTGTCATCGGAAACAATCACTTCAAAATCGAAATCGACTTTTTGCTCGACGAACCCCTTTAAAGCTTCCTCAATGTACTGTTCTTGGTTGTAACAAACGGTTACGACACTCACTTTTGGGACGCTTTTCACCTTACTCTCCTTGTAATAAGTGTGTCGCTATTGGGCACGTACTTCTATGCAGCATTATATACCATGGCGCCGGATAAATAACAGGGGCGGTTATACTACGCTTCCCTTGCCAATTTAAAGATTACGTGGTATAATTGTATCTTATGAATATCCCAGGTGGTCACGAAACACGAATCAAACGCGATCCGGATGGCATATCGGAAGATGTCCTCATTAATCCGTACGTCAGCATGCGTCGCGAAGATGTCGTTCTACCGAATGGCGCAAAACGCAATTTCGCTTATATGAAAGATGATTACGTGGCTTCATCGACACTTGCAGTTGATCGATTGCGTGGCAACGCAGCATTCTTTTGCGTGGCAACGCAGCATTCTTTCTCGTGCGTTTAGAACGCTACCAGTCACAGTCAGTTAGCTGGGAGGTTCCTTGTGGAGGCCCCGAAGAGGACGAAACACCTCTCCAAGCCGCCCAACGTGAATTCCGTGAAGAAGCCCAAAAAGAAGCAAAACTATGGACGCCGCTCTGGCATCAAGTCGAAAACGCCGGTCGCGGCAACTCGATGACGCAAACATTTCTTGCAGCCGACATCGAAGATGTACCAAACATGGCCGAAGATCCGGGCGAAACCATCCTTGATCGCGAATGGTTTACTCGCTCGCAAATTACCGAATTGATTGCAGAAGGCGAAATCCACACCGCACATACGCTCGGTAGTATCCTTATGGCCGATACTTTTTTCCGCCAAAACCCCGAACATCCGATCACCCAAATCGCCGTACAGTAAACCCCCTGGTTTTACTACTCTGAATACGCTATTCTGGTAACAGTTAATGATCAGGAGAGATGATGAGTAATGGTTTTCGAATTGCAGTTTCTGGTACCGGTGGTGGTGTCGGACAAAGTGTTTTAAAAGCTCTGGCCGAAACCGATTACGAAGTCGTTGCGCTTGACGGCGAACCGCTTGGTGCAGGACTGTATACCGCCAAGACCTCTTATATTATTCCTTACGCCAATAAGCCAAACTTTATTGATCGCGTCATCGAAATCTGCCAGCAAGAAAACGTTAAACTCTACTTCCCTGGTTTCGACGTTGAATTACCGATTCTCACTCAAAATGTCGAACGCTTCAAGGCGGCCGGCATCACTGTTGTAGTAAGCTCACCCGAAGTTGTTGAGCTCAGTGACAACAAACAGCTGACCCACGACATCTTGACGCAGCATGGCTTCAACGTGCCCGAAACCTACAGCATGGCCGAAACTGACCCGCACAATATTCCGCTTGAGTATCCGTTTATTTTGAAAGAACGCGAAGGTGGTGCTCGATCGCTCAATTTGCATCTCGTAAAAAGTAAAGAACAACTCGACGGTTTGCTGGCTAATAACATTGACCTCAGCAACTACGTCGCCCAGGAATACATCGAAGGCGACGAATACACCTGTGGCACCGTGAACTTCGACGGCACTTGTTATGGTGTTATTGTCATGCGCCGCACCCTTCGCGATGGTGACACTTACAAATGTTTCTCAGTTCGCGACGAATTGATCGAAACTGAAGTCAAAAAAATCGTCGAAGCCATCAAGCCATTTGGTTCGTGCAATGTTCAGTTACGCGTAAAAAACGGCAAAGTGTATGTATTTGAAATCAACGCACGCTGCTCTGGCACCACCGGCGCACGCGCACTCTGCGGCTTCAACGAACCAAAGATGATCGCCGATTTTCTTTTGCAAGGCAAACAGCCGGAATACGACATCAAAGTACAAAGCATTTTGCGTTACTGGAAAGAGCTCGTCGTAGACAATGACCTCATCGAAACCATGAAAACCGACGGGAAACTCACGCAAGAAAACCCGACAAAATTGTAATTACAGGAGGGAAGATGAAAGTTTTAGTTGTTGGCGCAAGCGGATTCTTGGGTGGCGCGATTGCCCGCACTTTTATGAATGACGGACACGAAGTAAGCGGCACCTATGTGAACAGCAAAGACAATATTCCGTCTGGCTGCAGGGCGATAGCTTTTGACGACGCGCTTGCTATGAACGACAGCGACTTCGAGGTAGTGGCGATTGCTGCCGGCAACCACGCCCTACCACCGCAAGATTTGGTAGAAGCCAATTACGACGTCGCCCACGGCATCATGCAAACCTTCCCTTCAGCAAAGATTGTGTACGTTTCGAGTATCGCCGTCTATGGCAATCACGACGACGTCATGAACGAAACTTCTGTGTTCGACAATCCGTCGCCATATGGCTGGGCAAAGTTGGCCGGCGAAGCCATCGTGCGAACTCATCCAAAGTATGCAATTGTCCGCCCCACCTATCTGTTCGGACCGAACATGCCGACTAATTCTTTCGTGCCGGCAATCATCAACAAAGCCAAAACCGAAGGCCAGATTACGCTCTTTGGCAAAGGCGAGCGCCTCCAGGATTATCTGCACGTCGATGACGCCGCCCAGCTCTGTTTGTTAGCCGCCAAGTACGAAGAAAACGACACCTTCCTGGCAACCACCGGCGAATCAACCTCCAATGCCCAAGTGGGCGAGGCCATTTGCGCGGCAATCCCTGATTGCACCTTAAGTTATGCCGGTGAAGACACCGCACCGTGGTTCCGTTTTGATCCAAGCGTCACCAAGCAAAAACTCGGCTGGGAACCAAAACACACGTTGCTCGATTCGATACAGGAGCTCATCTAATGCGGTACATGGTTTTTAGCGATGTGCACGGCAACTTGCCCGCACTCAATGCTGCGATCGAAGACGCCGGCCAAGTTGATGGCTACATTTGCCTTGGCGACGTTGTCGACTACGGCCCATGGAGCAACGAATGCGTCGATCGCGTGCTCGGCTTGCCCAATGTCACCTATGTTCGCGGCAATCACGAAGAAGATTTCCTAAAAGGCAGTCACACCGGTGACAACGAAATCGCCAACGCGTTCTTTGCCGTGTGCTTGCCCAAATTTGAGCGCATGGAACAGATCCGCAATTTACCTGAAAGCTTTGAGCTTGGCGGTTTTACATTCCGTCACACGATCGAAAACCGCAACATTTACCCGGACAGTGACGTAACGCTCACCGACAATTACGTTATTGGTCATTCACACCACCAATTCTGGCTCGAACAACCTCCGTTCCGCTTATACAACAGTGGTAGCATCGGACAAAATCGCAAATATCTGAACGTCATTAATTATCTGATTTTCACGCCTGGCGAAACGGCTTCAGAAGGCCAGTTCGAGCTGCACGCACTCAAATACGACCCCGAAATTGTGCTCGACGAAATGCGCAAACAAAACTACCCACAAGTTTGTCTCGATTACTACGAAAACAAGGCCCGCTTTGATGGCGAGCCCGCTTCACCAACACAGCCAGCGACTATTTTATAGCCAGTTATTTTGTAACTTCGCCGATCAGAATCGAGCCGTCGCGAATTTCAAGCCCGCGGAGTTCAGGATGCTTGCTCTCATGAAGTTTGCAACGAACGACATTTTCATAGCCAACTTCGTGCAAGCGTCGCACTAATTCTTCCCAGTCATACAGCCATAAATGACCCCACCAACGGAATGACATGTTCATCCATTCGGCGCGCGTTTTCACAAAATCAATCTTGAATTTCTCGATCACCGGATCTTTATCGAGGGGTACATTCAGGTAATGATCAACGATGTCCTCGAGGTCAGGCATGGCGATGCGCATCACACCGCCTGGTTTTAGTATTCGCATGAGATCGGTCATTGCCGAGCGCGCCTCGTCCGGTGTTAAATGCTCAAAGAAGTGCTCGTTAAAGATAAAGTCCACAGAATTGTCGTCAAATGGCAAAGGATTTCGCATGTCCCAATCGAGATCAAGCTTGTCACTTTCGATGTTCTCGTCGGTGTTGTTATCAATGTTAATCCAGCCTTTTTTGTAGTCAGTACCGCAGCCAACATTGAGTTTGATCGGTCCTTTGGTAGCTTTTACCAATGCTTTGGCGCCCGCTTCATCAGTTGCTGGTTGTTTTTTCTTGAGTGGATTTTTCACTTGTTTAACACCTCACAAATTTTAGTAATAATTTCTTTTGGAAGATCCGGATATAGCGGCAAGCACATAATACGCCGCGAAATGTCTTCCGACATCGGCGCGCTTTGCTGCGTATTGAGATACGGCAATGTGTTAAGCGACGGATAGAAGTATCGGCGCGGATAAATGTCGAGAGCGTTAAGTGCCTTGATGGCTCGGAGCAATGCGGCTTCGCTCTTTAAAACAACCGGATAATATGCGTAGTTATAGGCGGTGTCCGCATCTCGCTTAAGCGTCTGGAATTTTCCACCCAGCAATTTGTCGTACAAATCGCTAACCGCTTTGCGCTTCTTAATAATTCCATCAACGTACCTGAGGTTGCAAAGCCCCATCGCCGCCTGGAATTCCGAAGCTTTGCCGTTAATACCAAGCATATAGTGGTCGTCGTGGTGGTGACCAAAGCGCTTTTTGAGCTCAATGCGATCACTGAGCGCTTTATCGCGAGCCACCAAACAGCCGCCTTCGATCGTGTGGAATAACTTGGTTGCATGGAAACTACAAACCGAAACGTCGCCATAATCGAGCAGCGACTTACCCTTGTACACCACGCCAAATGCGTGCGCGGCGTCGTAAATAACTTTGAGGTTGTGCTTTTTGGCGATTTGCTCAATCTTTTCAACATCGCAGGGCACGCCAAACACATGAACTGCCAAAATAGCTCGCGTGCGATCGGTGATAGCTGCTTCGATTTTGTCTGCATCGATCACGAATTTTTCGGGGTCGATATCAACAAAGATCGGTTCGCAGCGCTCCCACAAAATGGCGCCAGTGCTTGCAACATAGGAAAACGGCGTAGTGATGACTTCGCCCTCGGTAATATCCAAAGCATTGAGCGCGAGCTGCAACCCCGTGGTGCCGTTCGAAACAAGGTGAAAATCTTTGACGCCGAGATAGGTTTTTACCTCTGCCTCAAATTTTTGCAGCAACGGCCCTTGGTTGGTCAAATAATGACTATCCCAGATTTGCCGTAAATACTTTTCGTACTCTTCTATTGGTGGCAAAAAGGTCTTAGTAACCCAGATTTTTTCTTTCGGCATTGATCCCTCTCTTTTCACTATAATCGCGGGCGTTCAAATAAGTCTGTCGCGATTTACGGCCACCGTCCCCGTACTAATGGATATTATATGACAAAAAGGTATAATTGGGACATGCTATTTGAAAAGAAAAAAATTCCTTGCTTCGTATTAATTTTTGATCAGGTTGAAATCATCCGCAAAACACTCGACTTTCTTGCAGAATACAAAGACCGACTCGACATAATTGCGCTTGAAAATCCCAGCGATAATACGCCGGAAATCAAAAAAATGATCGATGAGTTCGGTAAAGCCGGTGTGGTCAAACGCTATTATCTCTTCGACAAAAACGTGACGGGTGCTGCGTATACCGCCGCCATCAAAAACGAAATGGAATCCGTACGCAAAAGCCCGTACGCAGTGATTACCGACGGCGACGTCACCGTTGATAACGGCGATTGGCTCAAAGAAGAAATCAAAGTCCTCAAAAAACACAAAGACGTGTTTGCCATTGGCACCACGCTCGACAAAGTCAATTTGCCGCTCGAAACTTTCCCTGAAGCAACCGGTTGGATTCCCGAAGACATTCACGAATATCCGGACTTTTTCGCAGTAAATACCGGCGCGCATTTGTTGTTGCTGCGCGGGCAAGAACTCGCCGATTTCATCGCCTGGAAAGACGAAAATGATCTGCAATTTGTGGACGGCACATTGCACCGTTACGCGAGCGAAGTGCTCCACAAAAAATGGGCGCGCACCAAGAATGCCAAAGCCTACCACCTAACGTGGGATCTGTATTTTGACCGCAATCACCCCTACACCAAAATGAAGCTCGATAAGAGCTTTAAAGCCACCTGGCATCACAGCGACACGTCGGACTACAAGCTAACAAGCTACTAAGTCGAGTGGTAAACGGTAAATAAGCGCCCGGGTTGGGGGGCGCTTATTTTTGCTTCCAAGTGTCAGCAAGACGCATCGATGCGCCGCGGATTGGATCATTGCCCTTGATCACAAAGCGATTCTTTTGTTTGTTGATCGCAACCAACTTGCGGTTAGACTGCAAACAAAGCACCATGGGGATCTCGTAACTACCAGCATTGAGCAGACCAAGATCTAAGGTGTACGAAACACGCCCGTCGCCATGTAATTTCATTTCAAGCGGCGTGGTGAGTTCGGCAATCGAAGCGCCGTCACGAATCAGCGAGAAGGCAACATACATCGGTTCATTCTTGGTAGTTTTCGACTTGTAGTCGACATCAAGTATCAATTCTTTGTCAGTTTGCTTAACAATCTTGGTGCTGATGCGGAACGATTTAGGCAATTCAGGACCGGTGTCTTTCTTTTGCTTTTCTTCGTTGGCTTTCATGCTTTCCATGTTGTCGAGCGTGTACATGTCGGCTACTTCGGTTGGCGAGCCGTCGTGTAATAAATCACCGTTCTTGATGTACACGGCGCGGTTACAAAACCGTTGCACGGCGCCCATGTCGTGCGACACAAATACCACGGTTTTGTTTTGGCGCTTGAGTTCTTCGAAGTAATCAAAACATTTTTGCTGGAATGCAGCATCACCAACAGCCAACACTTCGTCGAGCAGCAACATATCGCTTTGTGCGCGAATCGCGATCGAAAACGCCAAACGCACTTGCATACCAGAAGAATAGTTCTTGAGTTTCTGGTCCATGAAACGCTCAAGTTCGGCAAACTCGACAATATCGTCGTACATGCCTTCCATTTCTTTGCGATTAAACCCGAGCAGTGCGCCGTTCAAAAACACATTTTCGCGGCCAGAAAGATCGTGGTTAAAGCCCACGCCAAGCTCAATAAACGGCGTCAGTTTGCCGTTAACCGTGATATCACCCTTGGTCGGGGTGTAAATACCGGCGAGCATCTTAAGGAGCGTACTTTTGCCCGAACCATTGCGTCCAACAATACCAAAAAATTCGCCTTTTTTGATTTCGAACGTAATATCTTTTAAAGCGTGTTGTTTTTCGTATGATTGACGACCGTTGCGAAAAAAGCTGATGATCGCACCTTTGATTGAGGTCTGTTTGTCGTGCGGCAAACGAAAATCTTTGCTCACATTGTCGACTTTGATTGCAATATCGGTTTCGCTGCTCATCTAGATGTTCTCCGCAAAATATTTGGATTGGCTACGGAAGTACAACACGCCGCCAATCACTACCACTACGACAATAAAGTATGGAATGAAAGCGTACCAACCATTTTGGAAGGTGCTGCCGATGGTAATCGTGTCGTGTGTAACCGTGGCATGGCGAGCATCCTGAATCGCCTGCGCCATCGGGTTCATAAACAAAAGTTTTCGGTAAAAAATGTTGTGAATCAACGTGAGCGAGAAGATGATCGGCGTCAGATAAAATCCAGCCTGCAAAATCACTTCCCAGATGTATGTGACGTCACGATACTTCACAAATGCCGCCGCCAAAAACAGTGAAAGACCCAGCGCAAACAAGTACACCTCGACCAAAATTACCGGCAACAATAAGAGTGATTGCATAAAATCGACTTTGTTCACGAACATAAATACCAGCACCACAATCAGGTTCAGCCCGAGGTTAATAAGTGCCGACATACTGCTCGAAAGCACAATAATCCAGCGGGGAATTTTGATCTTGCGAATCAGGTCACCACGGCCAACTACTGCACTCAAACTCTGCGATGTCATTTCACCGAAGAAGTTCCAGATGACAATCCCAAGCAACAAATAAACCGGGAAGTGCGGCACATCGCCGCCGGCCTTCAAGACCTTCACAAAGACTACGTACAAAATTACGAACAATAAAAGCGGGCGAAGCAAAGACCAGGCATAGCCTAATACCGACCCTTGGTACCGGAGTTTAAAATCCGTGCGGACGAGCTCGCCGAGTAACGCCCTGTTTTGTTTTGAGAAAATCTGTTTCATTGTGTATCAATCTTTGATTATAGTGTAGTTGTATACTTTTATAAAGGTTTTGATGTTGAAAAGAAATCCCAAAGTCACTGTCGTTATCCCCAGCTGGAACGCACGAGAAGAGATCGGCGCCTGTTTAGAATCGCTTGAAGCCCAAACCTACAAACCACACATTATTGTGGTCGAGAACGGTTCCATTGACGGCTCATTGCAATATATAAAGGCTGAGTTTAAAAAGGTCGAGGTTATCGAGCACCGCGAAAACAAAGGCTTTGCCGGCGGTGTCAACGCCGGTATCAAAAAGGCAATTCGCGATGGTGCCGACTATGTCGCGCTCTTTAACAACGATGCTATTGCGAGTAAAACCTGGCTCGAAGCATTAGTCGTTGCGCTTAACAACAATCCGAGCGTTGGCATCGTTACATGTAAACTCATGGACTCCAAGAAAGAACATCTCGATAGTACCGGCGATTATTACACGACGTGGGGTTTGCCATATCCACGCGGTCGCGGCGAACCGGTTTCGGATAAATACGACCGCGAAACTGCCGTACTTGGCGCATCCGGGGGCGCAAGTTTGTACCGCGTGCGGCTTTTTGAAGACATCGGCCTGTTCGACGAAGACTTTTTCGCCTATTACGAAGATGTCGACATCAGCCTGCGTGCACAGCTTGCAGGTTGGAAAGTACGATACGAACCAAAATCCGTCGCGTATCATCAAATTGGCATGACGAGTGGGCGCATTAAAGGTTTTACCACCTATCAAACGATGAAAAACCTCCCGCTTTTGCTTTGGAAAAACATACCCGGCAAGTACTTGTGGCGCATGCTGCCACGTTTTACACTCGCATATTGTTTGTTTTTTGTGAGTGCGGTTAAACGCGGACACGGCAGAATGGCCTTGCAAGGCTGGCTCAAATCAATCCGTCTTTTCCCGCTTAAATTAATTGAACGCCACGAAATCCAGCGTTCACGCGGCGTTTCTGCAAAATATATCTGGACACTTATGACACACGACTTACCGCCAAATGCGCAGAAACTACGCAAAATGCGCGCTTGGTGGTGGCGTTTTACCGGACGAAAAGGCCGAAACGTATGAAAAAAATAGTCATCGACGCCCGCGAATTGCGAACAACGACCGGGCGCTACGTTGAACGACTGTTGAATTATTTGCAACAAGTTGACGGTTCACATGAATACGTCGTGTTACTGACTCCCAAAGATTTCGAGGGCTGGACGCCCGCGAATCCTAACTTCCACAAACTAAAGACACCACATAAAGAATTCAGCTTTGGTGAACAGCTTGGTTTTTGCACGCAAATAACTAAGCTTCATGCCGATCTCGTCTTTTTTCCGATGGTGCAGCAGCCGGTGTGGTATCGCGGTAAAGTCGTCACCACCATGCAAGATCTCACGACGATTCGGTTTCGTAACCCCACCAAGAACTGGCTCGTATTCACCCTTAAACGCGAGGTATATAAATGGGTCAATAAACGCGTCGTCAAAAAGAGCACGCTACTCATCGCACCAACACAATTTGTAGCTGACGATGTTGTTGCATACACCGGCGTTGATCCGGACAAATTCACCGTAACACTCGAGGCGGCCGATTACGTGCCCGGTGAACCGGAAGTAATTCCAGCGCTTGAAGGCAAACAATACATCATGTATCTCGGCCGGCCGTTACCGCATAAAAACCTTTGGCGGCTTGTTGAAGCCTATGCGATTTTGAAAGAGAAAAATCCCGACCTCTTGCTGGTTTTAGCTGGACGAAAAGACATTCATTACCAAAACATCGAAGCCAAGGCCAAGGCTGCTGGCATCGAAGGCGTATTCTTTACCGACTTCATAAGCGACGAAGCACTCAAGTGGCTCTATCAAAACTGCGCGGCCTATGTCTTCCCCTCTTTAAGTGAAGGATTTGGCCTCCCTGCCCTCGAAGCGATGATGCACGGCGCTGCCGTTGTATCCAGTAACGCCACTTGTCTGCCTGAAGTGTATGGCGAGGCAGCGCACTACTTCGATCCGCTCGACATTCACGATATGGCCGACAAAATTCAAGACGTTTTGAGCGATAAAAAACTACGCAATACGCTCATCGAAAAAGGTCAGAAACGTGCCAAAAGCTATTCCTGGAAACGCATGGCCGAACAAACATTGGACGTTTTCAAAAAAGCGCTTGGCGAATAACACATGACAAAATCGATCACACCAGGGGCTCGGCGCATTATTTTTCGGTCACTCATTGGTATTTTTGTGTTGTTACTCGGTAATTTCGTAGTTCTTCCACAGACTTTTGAACACCGTTCCGCAAGTCGTGTAGAAAAGGTATTTAGTACACAGAAATCCTTGCTACTTGCGCCGCTCGAAGACCTCGGTATAGCTGGAACACCCAAAGAACATCGACAATGTATAGAAGTAGAATACACCTTCATAAACACGGCAAAACAATGCGAAACATTTATCAATTTCCCCTATAACGGCAATCAGCTGAGCGACAAAGTTATCGCCGACTATCCGGCGAAAGCCGCCAAAATCGATAAAGTTCTAAGCGATAATGGCTGGTCGGCCGATCACCAAGAAGCGGGCGCCCCAAAAACACTCGTAGACATAGATCCGCACGCAGGTGCCCACGCCGGCTTAGGTGCAGGTATCGCGTTTCATAAAAATCTCGGCAACATTAGTTGTAATCTCAAGATTGATTACTACGGCATCCAAAACTCATTTATGATAGACACACTGAACGTCAACACATTTATATGTCGCGAGGATGTCATCCATTTCATGCTGCACTTCGACCAGCAAGCCATTCACGGCCCGTAAGTCTACGTTCTATGCAGCCGGTTTTAGCACAATGTGGCGCTCGCGGCCTTCGCCGACCGATTCGCTGACAATACCCATATCTTGGGCGAGCTTGTGTACCGTGCGACGGTCAACAGCGTTCATGGGCTTGAGGTCCATCGCTTCACCGCTGTCTTTGACCTGTTGAATCCAGGCTTCAGCTTCTTTGGCAAGGCGTTGAGCCCGCTGTTTCTTGTATTCGGCAACGTCGACATTCACGCGAACGTATTCGTAGCCGTTGTTTTTAAGGGCACTTGAGATCAAAAATTGAATTGCGCGCATGTTTTCACCGCGCTGGCCGATCAAAAAGCCGTTCAAGTGAGTGGAGGGAACTTCCAGTTCGATGACGTCGTCTTCGCTGGTAGCGTAGACGTCGGTGTTCAAACCGAAGAATGACAGTAAATCTTCGAGGTATTTCTTGGCAAATTGAATCGATGCTTCCATCTATTTTTTCCTTCCCTTTTTAGTTGGTTTCTTGGTGGAAGACTTTTTAGATTTAGAAGCAGGCTTGGTTGCGACAACCTCGCCCTCGATCACTTTGCTGGCCGTTTTACCTACTGTTTTTTTATCGGCCACTTGTTCCATTTCCTCTTCATCCTCGCGGAGCACAATTGCTTGCTGGATGAAGGCCACAATACCGCCGGTCAGCCAGTACAAGCTGAGCGCCGATGCGATATTGACGGTGAACAGGAAGATCATGGCAGGGAAAATAAAGCGCGTACTGCGACCAACGGCAGCATTGACTTCGCTCTGGTCGGCGGGCTTGCCGCCCTTAGCATCACTCAAAATCATCTTAAGTGAGCGAGAGTCTTTGTCTTTGGGAGTGAGTTGCTTGGCTTGGAAGTATTGAATGACGGCGCTGCCGATCACAATAATCATGGCCGGCCAGTAGACGCCGGTTTTGCCGATGGCACTCTTCGTAAGGTCAACGATACCAAATAGCGTGCTATCGAACAGGTGAATATTGTGCGAAAGCTCTTTCATCCAGCTCATGTGCTGAAGTGCTGGATACGAGAACGTCACAAGCGCGTGCGGGTCGTCGACCACGCGGCGCAGACCACTATACAGACCGATAAGGATTGGGATTTGCAACAGCAGCACACCAATCGAGCCGAAGGGGTTAATACCCCGTTCTTTGTATAATTCCATCATCATGACGGATTCTTTTTGTTTGTCGCCTGCGGCGGCTTTTTTGATGCGCTTCAGTTCTGGCTGAAGTTTACGCATCGCTTTTGCTTGGTGTAGTTGCTTCTTGACGAGCGGCCACAACAACAAGCGAACTATCACGGTAAAGATGATAATTGCGAGTCCAAAGTTGTGCCCTGGCAAGATCGCGTAAATCAACACGAGCAAGTTGAAGATTGGTTGGACAATCAAGGTTGTAAACATAGGGCTCCTTCTTGGATTTACTATAGCATGTTTTCAGATGATGAGGCAGGCAAACTGGCAATAATTTCCGCCTTCTTCAGCTGCGCTGTGATGCTTGCTGAAAGCTCGCCATAATCCATAGTAGCAAGCTGGTCGCTAAATGCCGTAAAAACCATGTCGTAGGAGCCCTGTATCTGGGGTGAAACCGTGCGAATCACTTCATACATACGGCGGCGAATACGATTTCGAACCACCGCTGATTTATGTACTTTACGACTCACGACCACAGCAACTCGAAAGGTTTTGCGACGCGGATTATGCACAAACTTGAGCGCAGAGTTTGGACAGCGCACCGTTTTTCCGTTTTTATAAACGAAACGAAGGCTGTTATAGCCATGAAATCGATGGGTTCGATGAATCATTTCTGCAGCCTTCGTTGCTTTACCGCTTAGAGCGGTGGTTGTGTCCTTACTTGGTTTAGTGCGTGAGGCGGGCGCGACCCTTGTTGCGGCGGCGCTTCAAAACCAGACGGCTTGCACGATCTTTCATGCGAGCCATGAAGCCATGCTTCCGGGCGCGGTGGCGCTTTTTGGGTTGATACGTTCGTTTTGGCATATGTGACTACTCTACCTTATTTAGACTATTTACACAAGGGTTGAGACAAGGATTGAGAATAACCTGTTCGAGGCACCTCGGAAGCGCCAAATGTGGTATTAAAACCACGTTTGGTGACCCGCAAGTGCCAAGAATAGGTTTTCTCAATCCTTGTCGTCCGCCCACACACTATTATCTAGTCAAAATAACAATGTTTAACCCACTAATTCTAGCAAGTTTTCCACTGATATCCAAGTATTTTCCACAGACCTACCAGATGAGACGCATGCCTGTGGAAAACTTTACTCCTCATCCCAGATTTAGTGTCTCGATTGATGTACTATGTACAAACGTGTGGAAAACTCGTGACATACCGCGTATATTGAGGGGTATAACCGACGACTTCAGGAGCGAGGGTACATGCAACAAAGTAGCTTATGGCAAGCAGTGCTTGGCGAGATCGAGCTATCCGTATCTCGAGGCAACTTTATTACGTGGTTCAAGAACACGAACCTACTACGAAACGACGAAACGAGCGTCATTATTGGTGTGCCGAACGTTTTCATTAAGCAACAGCTTGAGCGAAAATACAGCGACCTTATTATGGCTACCTTGCAAAAGAACGGCGTCGTCGCAACCCAGGTCGAGTACAAAATCCATTCGGCGCTCAACAATCGCCAAACCGAAGAAGATCCCGTCGTCCTCACTCCTGCGCCGATGCCAAAAAGCGCCGCAAGAGCGCCGAGCAAACCGTCAAGTACGCTCACCCATGCATATCGGCCAGGTATTAATGAACGTTATACCTTCGACAACTTTATCGTGGGGTCGGGAAATGAGCTCGCCCATGCCGCCTGCCAGGCAATCGCACTTAATCCAGGCACGAAATACAATCCACTCTTTTTATATGGAGGAGTGGGGATTGGAAAGACACACTTAATCCAGGCTGTTGGTAACGAGGTCTTGGCCAACAACCCTCGGGCTCGCGTCGTGTACGTATCGAGTGAACAGTTTGTGCAAGAGTTCGTAGACGCATTACGATTCAAAAAGAATACTGATTTTGCCGACTTTTACCGCGGCGCTGATGTGTTGATCGTCGATGACGTACAATTTTTGGCAGGAAAAGAGAAGATTCAAGAAGAATTCTTCCATACATTTAACGCACTACACCAATCCAATAAACAAATTATTATCAGCAGCGACAAGCCACCGCGCGATATTCCAACACTGGAAGAACGCCTGCGTTCACGATTTGTTTGGGGAATGAGCATTGATATGCAAAACCCGGACCTCGAAACACGGTGTGCGATCGTACAGACCAAAGCCGACGCACACGGCATCGATTTGCCGCGCGACGTAACGGAATATTTGGCGACAAACGTACAGACCAACATTCGTGAGCTCGAAGGCGCACTCAATCAGCTATTGGCATATTGTGAGATGCGCGGCCTTGAACCAACGCTCGACATTGCCAGCAGTTTGCTTGGCGCCACACAAACGCGACCAAAACATTTGAGCGCCCGGCAAATTGTAGAACGAACTGCCCGTCATTTTCAAGTCCCACTCGAAGACATTTTGGGGCCAAAGCGCGACAAAGACATCGTGGTGCCACGACAAATTGCCATGTACATACTCCGGAGCGAGCTCCATCTCAGTTTTCCGAAAATCGCTCACGAACTCGGCCGCAAAGATCATACCACCGCGATTCACTCTATTGAAAAGATCGAAAAAGAGTCAAAACAAGACAATGATATTCGTGCAGCGATCACACAAATCAAGGAGCGACTCTATGCCTAGCCTGCGCACAACCTGTGGAAAGCCTGTGCATGAAGCTCGGACAAAGTGGGTACGAACACAAAATGTATGCACACTGCAGGCCCATCAAAGTCATATTCCAGCAAACAAATCCACACGTTATACCCATCATCCACATGTTCCGTCCCCTGCCTTACCCACAAGAAATTTGTTCAAAATAACACCGGTCGTCCAGCACTTTTCCCCGCTTTCCACAGCACTAATAATAACTACTACTAATATAAATAAGTAATATAAGGATAATTATATGAAGCTGCAGGTCACACAGGAAAACCTCAACAAAGCACTCGGTACCGTTGCACGGGTAGCTAATACACGCGGTACTTTGCCAGTACTCGCAAACGTCCTTATTAAAACCGTAAACAATCGATTGAGTGTTGCAGCAACCAACCTCGATATCGCGATCACTCACTACATTGGCGCGAAGGTTGCCGACGAAGGTGCCATCACCGTCCCTGCTCGATTGATGCAAGACTTCGTGAGTAGTTTGCCGAGCGATGTTATTGATTTGAAGCTCGAAGATTACAAAATGCACATCGCGACCGAACAGTATCAATCGACGATCAACGGCGTGTCGGCCGAAGAATTCCCTGTTTTGGCTGCTATAACCGGTGGCAAGTCATGGACAGTTCCCTCAAACACTTTAAAAAGTGCATTGCAGCAAGTAGTTTTGGCGGCTTCAAACGACGAAGCCCGCCCTGTTCTTACTGCGGTATATCTTCACACGAGCGAAGGTAAGCTCTATATGGCGGCAACCGACAGCTATCGTTTGGCGGAAAAAGAACTGATGCCGATGCAAGAAGAAGTGAATTTATTGGTTCCTGTGTCGGCGATGCAAGAAGTTTTGCGCATCCTGGGCGATTTTGAGGGCGATGTAGTGGTTACGAGCGACGATCAGCAGATCTTGTTCCAGGCCGGCGATGTCGAGCTTGTAGCGCGCCTCATTGAAGGTAAATACCCACCCTACCAAAACTTGATTCCTAAAACTTTTGCCACGAGTGCGACGCTCAAACGAGCTGATCTGCTCAACGTGACGAAAGTTTCGAGCTTGTTTGCCCGCGAAAGCGCTGGGAGTGTCACGATCAACATCGACGAAGCTCACCAGGCGCTCAGTATTCGTTCGGTTGCCTCGCAATTAGGCGAAAACACCGCGACCGCAAATGGAAAAGTTATCGGTGACGGCAGTATTACGCTCAACTCGCGCTATTTACTCGATGCGCTCCATGTACTGCATGGCGACGAAGTAGTCTTCTGCTTTAATGGGAAGCTCGAACCATCGGTAATCAAAGATCCGGCCGCCGATGATTATGTGCACATCGTGATGCCACTCAAGAGTTAATTTCTCGCGGTACAATAGAGGTATGCTCACTGATATTCGTCTGCAACATTTTCGCTCCTATGTGGATAGGGCTTTTGAGTTGAACCCAGGCGTAAATATTATTGTTGGGCCGAATGCGAGCGGTAAAACGAATTTGCTGGAAGCGATCTTGGTGTTGGCTCGCGGTAACTCGTATCGAGCTGACGGCGCCGATTTGCTGCATTTTTCTCACGATTGGGCGCGACTCGATGCGCATACCGCCGATGGGCAAACGCGCACTTTTAAACTACAAACCATCCCGACACTCACGAAGCGTTTCGAGGTCGACGACCAATCTGTTTCCCGTCTCAGTCAGGCCAAAACTATTCCTGTGGTTTTGTTTGAGCCCAATCACCTTTTGTTGTTAACGGGCTCACCAGAACTCCGACGAAGCTTTTTAGACGATCTTATCGAGCAAACTGAAGCCGGTTTCGGCACGGTTCGCCGGCATTACAAGCGCGTACTCGCACAACGCAACGCGCTGCTCAAACGCGGAAATGTTATCGAAGAACAGCTGTTCGTCTGGAATATTCGCTTGAGTGAGTTAGGTGGTCAGATCGCGCGACACCGGTTGGCGCTGCTCAAAAAACTCAACGAACGAATCGGTGATTTGTATAGCGAACTGGCCGGACGAGAAAGTGTCGTAACGCTCGATTATAAAACAAAATTTCCACAAGAATCATATGAAAGTGCGCTGCTCAAAAAACTTGAAGCCGACTTTGAACTTGATCGCTTGCGAGGATTTACGGGTGCAGGGCCGCATCGTGACGACCTTGGGGTACTTTTGGGCGGTCATGCACTTCAGGATAGTGCTTCACGCGGCGAGACGCGCACGCTGGTCCTAGCGCTTAAAATTTTAGAGACGCAAGCACTCGAAGCCGCTCGCGGTGTGCGGCCTATATTATTGCTCGACGACGTGTTTAGTGAACTCGATGGCAAACGCCGGCAAGCGCTCACTGCCTTTTTGAAAGACTACCAGACGTTTATTACGACAACCGACGCCGATGTGGTCGTGCAGCACTTCATAGACACCAGCACGATTATTCCGGTCGGTCAGAAATAGGAGCGCTTGGTTTATGTACCGCTAATTGATTGGACAACATTCTGGTATTGAATGTTATAGTTCGCTGGATCGAATCCTAGAGAGCGAATGTAGTCCAGAACTTTTTGCTTGGCTTGATTGGCTTGGTCGGCGTCACTCCCCGCCCCTGGTAATATGTATAGCTGTGCTTGGATCACAAGTGTCTGTTTATTATTTGCATCGGTCGTAATTTGTGGATCTATCCGATAGTCAATGGTCGCATAAGGAAGATGCGACACGATCGGATCAGTGATCGCAGGTGTCTGTTTCTGATTTTGCAAAATAGTCTGCTGTTGGTCGGACGGTAAGGTGGACGGATCGATATCTTTGGCGGTAAAGGTATATTTTTTATTACCTACCTGCTGACCGTTCGTACTAAAAACGGTAGTAATCGTTAGTGTGTATTTTTGCTGGTCTTTCAAGGGTGTTTTGAGCTTAATGTTGAGTGTGTTTCCGCTGACACTGGTGGACTCAACCACCATTGGATCTGATGTGACGGCGATGCCGTGGTCTGAAAGCGCCTTGTTAAACTTCACCTTAAATACGGGCGTTGACGATGCGACGGTCGAAGGTTTGGGAGTGATGCCGGTGATGCGAAAAGTAAACTGCTGGTAAATGCTGAAAATCACCGCAACCAAAAAGACGGCACCAACTACTAAAAGGATTGGCTTGTAGCGTGTAAATAGTGACTGATTTTCCATAATTACTCCTTAGTTCCCGGTCGGCACTACATAGCCCGAAAGTGGGCCAGCAATGAAGCCTTTGTTGTCATATTGCGAAACGATTGACTTACTATTCGGGCCACCGTACGGTCCTTGTCCTTGGTCGCCCCCAATCATTGTAACGGTAGTGCCATTAACGGCCACCACAATGTTAACGTGGGAGGATCCGTTTTGGTGCAGTGCAATGTCTCCTGGTTGTGGAGTATAACCATTGTTTTTAAGAGCAAATTTGCCTCCGCCGGAACCAATCTGCCGAATACCATCTACCGAAGGAACGCGCCAGTTCGGTTGCTTAAGCGGATACCCGGCCTGGTTGAATACCCAGCTTACAAAATCGGCGCACCACTCTTCGCACCAGTTCTTTTGGTCGAGCCCGTCAATATATTTCTTGCAGTACTCCGCAGGGCCATTGGGCGGACCGGCTTTCCAGGTTGCCAGTTCTGCTTGCGCAAGACAAACTACTTTTGAACGCAGGCCAGAACCAACACTCTGCCCGTCGGAGCTATTACAGTTAACTGCCGCGCCAGCGCATCCTGTTTGTGATGCTCCGGCCGTAGCGGGTGCGTCAGAGGATGGAGCGGCACCACCTCCGCTCGTTCCACCCGAGTTATAGAAGTTGTAATACATCATAACGGCGTCGACATACCACTGAGCGTGGTTGTAGGCAAAGATGGCGTTCTGCCAGCTGGCTGGCGGTTTGTCGGCGGTAGCGCCGTTGTGAGCGACGTAGTTGGCGGCACCGGCGGCACCATCGAAGATATTCATAGCATCACGCTTTCCGTCATTGTTGCCATCCACGCCATATCCGAATTGTGATGGTTTACTGGGGTCGAATGCGGCGGCCGGATCGTGTGGTGCGTGGCCATACCAGGTGGTCGGGATGAACTGAAAGGCGCCCATGGTTTCAAACTTGTTGGTTGGCCAGCCGCTGTTCGCATCGTGAAGTGTTAAAAGCTTTTTCCATCGCGCATCAAGCCCATCAATAGGTGTCTTGGTAAAGTTTTCCTCCGTAAAGAGGGCCGCAATGAGCGCTGGAGCTACCTTATATTTATTAGCACCAGCAGTGAATGCACCGTTATAGGGTTCGGGGACGACCGCCGGCAAGGTTCCCTTAACGTCAGGGTTTGCTGCTCCGCCACTACAGGAAGAAGGTTGTTCGGGCCAATAAAACTCGCTACTAGTGCCTAAACGCTTCCAGTCTTTCACGGTAATCGCATAAATCGGTGAAGTCGCAAGCAGCTCAACGGCCACAAAAAGCACCATAACAACAACCGTTAAAAATTTACTACTTGGTAATTTCACTCGCATAATCGAATGTCCTCGCTACTGTTGAAAATGCTTGATAAACACAATATCGGTCAAAATCGTGATCCATTTGTCCCTTAACGGAGCTCATGCAACCCGAATCGTCCTTGCTGCTGCCTAATGCTTTGCAGTATATGCCTGCAACGGTTGTATCGTCGGGTGGTTTAGGGGTTTCGGCGGTCATGTCATAGGTTCCCATCGTGCCACAGTTGGCTTTTGCGGCATCATTTGATCCATCACTGGCGCTGGCTAATTGCTCGTGACTGTTTACGAAACAGTGAAGCAGATCATCAGTACTGCTGTCCCCGGACGGACTTGGGCTATAGGTGTTGGGGTTGCCGAGTGCATCAATGCGTTTAACTGTTTTTCCGCCGTAATTGACGGTGCCGAACAAGTAATCCTCATTCTTTACGAAGTTTTCTTCACTGCCGTATTTGTCGATCTTGGTATCAGAGAGAACATATCCGGTAATACAGTGCGGATCAGACGTACATTTATCGCTCGCTGCATGGAGTGATGGTGGTGCAAAGACAGTGGACAGTGTGTGGAGAATGGTGAATGGGAAATTGGCGAAATAGCTACCCATGCTGGCTATAGATGCTTGGGTGTCGAGCGGAATGCGCATGATGAGTCGCGACAATAACGAATCAACGTTACTTGTGGCAAAGGTGCGATATGCGAGTGATTGGTTTTGTTTGTCGCGGAGTATATCGGCGTCGGCGACGTCATTTGCCTGTTTTGAAACTTTGTCAGAGACCGGAACGGCACCGAGCGTGGAGCGGGCATAGTCCTTCATGGCAAGATTCCCTCCTACTTCGTCGTTATTGCCATTATCTACGGCCGCGTTAGTTCCTGTTGCGCCCAGCGTGCCGAATAGGCTTGGAATAGCTGGTAAGATCTCGGTTTCCAGCGCGATGTTAAAGGCGACACCACCCGCTAAAATGGCGGCTTGCGCAGCTCCAAAAGTACCAATGTTGGCTACAACCTGTATGGCGGTTAACCCGGTCTGGGCTAACAACCCACCTTTACTCGTTAAAGCGTCACAAGCAAATTCCAGACCACTGGCATTAAGCAATTTCTGAATAGTGTCCACGAACTTTGTGGCACCGGTCTTGGTTGGTACTACGCCTGGCTTTATATCCGGCGTATAATAAGGACTTTTCGGATTACTATCCACGGTTACGTTGGATGCCCGATGCCAGGCCGCCGATCTCGTCACCGGATAGGATGCCTCTTTTGGTGTACCGTTCTTGTTCGGGAAAAGACCCTTGTTACCGAAATACAAAAGTGAGACAGCGTTGACGGTGCGGCTGCTGAGCTTGCCCGCATTTAACTCACTAGAGAGTGATTTGAGCGTGCCGTAGTTACGCATAAGCAGCGTGATGAGTTTCGGAACACGTTTGTCGGCGGCGATTTGGAAGCTTTCTTTGACTGTACAGGCAGTTGTGGCAATTCCGGCAATCGTCAGCGAATTTCCGATCTTATTAATGCTTTTTAGACCGGCTTTAACTCCGGCATCGGTGGCGGCTTCTGCGTCAAAAGTTTCATTGAAATTTTTATCAGCCGCTTCGGTAACTTCTTTAATAATCTGAGATTTTTGCTCGGTATCGTTAATGGCATTCTTGGTGGCTTCGTCCGCGTCCGGAGGTACATTCTTTTTCTGCTCACTTTCGGCTAAGGCGATTTGTTCGGCGCCGGCACCGTTTTCTATGGCTTGAGAGATGGTCTTTTTAGCGTTTTTATCCTGGCTGCCGTCCGGAGGGAAAACATTAAGAGAGGTGCCGCCGTGGAAAGTAAAGTTTGTGCGCTGACTATATAGCTTGCTCACATCCCATTCTTTTTCAATGAGATCACGGACGGACGGCGAGTCTTTGGCGAGCTGTTCGCCTACGTCTGCGCCAGTTCTGTCAACGATGCCCGAAAGTTCACCGTTAGCATTGAATTTAAGCTCAAGGTCGGCGTCTTTAATGAGTTGCTGTAAGAGGTTGCTTTCGGCGATAACAGCACTGTTAGCAACTTCGGCCACTGAACGGCCCTCGGCCTTAGCCTTCTTGGCTTCTTCATCTGCTTGTGTCTTTTCGGCAGCGCTGGCGTTGGCACGTGCAAGGGCTCGGTTAACCATACGTTGCAAAAGCGTTCGTGAGACTTTTTGCTCCTCGTGCTTAGCGACCTTCCCCACTTCTTTATCAAATACCTCAGCAACGTGTGTAATGAAATGATTCGCGTAGTTGTTGATGCCAGCTACACCACCAATCATGGCGAGTATCATGGCAAAACCCACCACTGCACCACGGCCTTTTTTGCCGCGCCCAATCACTTTGGTGGCCATCTTAATGGCTGCACCTGCTGGTCCCGCTTCTTTGGCGGCAAGGCCTAGGGCTTTATTGGCAGTCCCGCCTTGATCGCCTTTTGGATTGAAGAGTTGTGCATGGTTGTCCTCGTCAGGCCCTGTGGGTCTTCGAATACCGAGGTTGCGTTTTGGTCGGTCGCCACCATTGTTGCTGCTGTCACCGTCACGATTCTCAAGTTGCCGAGCCTCATCATCGCCACCTCTGTCGGTGATGCCGCTGTTGGGGTTGTCTTCTTGATCTCGAAGGTCCTCATCAGCGTACGGGTCTTCACCACTGCCCCGATAATTACCGGTAGCATCGTAATCTTCGGGGTCATAAACTCCATTATCTTCATCTGGGGTGCGACCGAAGCTCTTTTTTGGCATAGCGTAAGCTTAATTATACTCCTGGATAGAGTTGGTTGGAAAGGTCAATCGTACCCTGTGGTTGGCTCATGTCGCCGGATTGTGCGGCTTGAACTTGTGCGGGATTGGTGGTGATGAGTCCGGTCTCTGTTGGACTCGCAACCACTTGGATGTGTACGTGGTTTTGGCCGGCAAAAAACAAACCTTGCCCTACGGGGAATTGACTAAGGCGTTTCTTTTCTTCGCTCGTAAGTTTAAAAACATCACTCAACACATCGACTGCTGTCGGTGATTGTTTCAGTAAGAATTGCATCGAGGCGTTAGCCACGACGGCGCGTCCCATCCGTGAGCCCATAAAGTCTTCAACGTCCTGCGTGATGGTAGTGATACCGAGGTTGTATTTACGAGCACGCTTGGCGAGCGAGAACAAAAAGTTAGCCGAGTCCTCGTATTTCATGAGCTGCCAGGCTTCGTCCACGATCAGCATGCGTCGCTTTTGGTCACTCTTGGTCTTGTTCCAGATGTAGTTCAGGACGATGTACATGGCAACAGGGCGAAGTTCGTCCTCAAGGTCACGAATGTTGAAAACAACAAGTGGATTACCGATATCGATGTTACTTTGCTGCGAGAAAATACCCGCAAACGTACCGGTAGTATATTTGCGAAGTCGCTGCGCAAGTTGCGGGCCAGTACCGCCCATGTGCAATAAGGTGTCGTATAGATCGGCGATTGTTGGTGGCAGGCCGGTGTGTGTTAATGGGTCGTTGGTGATGCCGGCTTTGGCGTAGGTTTCGATCAAAGCGGCGTCAAGGTCTGACTCTTCGATCGGTGAAAGTGCGGGAGCCATCATGGCGTTTCCGCCGACCATTTGCGCTTGTGCGCCACCCATCATCAAACGAAGCAGACCATGCAAAGTAATCAAGTTGCTTCGCAGTGCATTGTCGGCTTCTTCGGTGTCGACAACTTGTGGTAAGTCAAACGGGTTGATGCGTGTCGCAGAACTTAAGCTCAAGCGGACATACGCGCCGCCAACCGCGTCACACATGCGCTCGTACTCGTTTTCGGGGTCGATAATAAAGATTTCAGTGCCAAGCATCATACTGCGCAGTGCTTCAAGCTTTACGGTGAATGATTTACCGGCACCGGACTTGGCGAAGACGACTGAGTTGCCGTTTTCCAAGCTGAAGCGGTCAAAAATAACCAAACCGGAGTTGTGCATGTTGATGCCGTACAAAATACCGTTGTCCTGGCTGAGGTCGGCCGATGTGAACGGGAAACTTGTGCTGATGGCTCCGGTCGACATGTTGCGGCGAATCTGGAATTGGTCGACAAATTGCGGCACCGTAGAGTTAAGTCCCTGCTCTTGTTGTGAGGTTGCGGGTTTTGAGTACACCAATTGCTGTCCCAGAAGTGATTCAACTTTATGTGCAACAAAGTCGAGCTCTTCTTGGCTGCTTGCGTAAATCGTGAAGTACAAACCAAAGCGGAAGAAACGCTCTTCACCCACTTGTAGTTTGTCGCGCATTTCTTCGGCGTCTTGGATGGCGGCTTGTTTGCC
>CAZRIO010000007.1:0-51569 GCA_964600185.1 uncultured Candidatus Saccharibacteria bacterium
GCACCGGTCTCCAAAACCGGGTGTCGCAGGTTCGAGTCCTGTCTCCCCTGCCAAGATGAAATAACAGAGGTCAACCTTTATATCCGAGTCTTAATAGGCTCGGATTTTCTATTTTACCTCTGTTGTGCGTGGTTCGAGTCCTGTCTCCCCTTGAGCGCAGTCTAATTAGTTAATATCCACCGTATAACTATTTCGCGAATTCGTCGATATTCCGCCTCGTCATACTGCATATTAGCGATACAAAAGCGCTTACCTTTGATATTTGTACAGAACATGCTGTCTTGCATATCTGCAGTGTCGTGCATGAACAAACAATTGGTTAGTTTTGCTGACCACGATACCCCAAAACAATTTGAGCATTCGCCGCTATCTTCGATACGGATACAAAACGTCGATCGTCCGGAGCGTTGCCCGGCGGCAATAAATTCGCTATCGCCCACACCATCAGAGAAAAGAATGTTTTTACTACGGTGGATATCCTGAGAGCGATATACCTTTTCGGAATTATAGATATTGTCTGACTCAGCTACATGAAGTGAGTCTTTATACCTTTCAGTGGTTGTAAAATTGATCTCGTTCCAGGCAGTCATAACGTCTTCTATATTGTCGATAGGTCGCTTTGGACGCAAAAAATCTGTTTCAGGGCTAGCTCCACCGAGCGCAACGTTGCGGGCATTACTCATACGCATGAACTTTGTTGGATTAGTTGACTGTGCCCACGTGGGTTTTCCGTCTACCGCATCAGTCACCTCTTGAGGCAAACGCACATCGAAGGCAAACTTAGCCATAAAATCTTTTAGGCTCAGTGGATTCTGGTATCCAAATACTTGTCCAACAATCTTGTCGAGTATTTCTTTGGCTTGGTGTGGTGTCATGATTTATCCTTTTTCTTTAAGCTGGCCCTGCTTGATGAGTGGAGTGAAAGTAAGTTTTGTAGGCTGCCAGGGCTGCGGCTAGTAGGTTGAGGGGAGAGAGTACTGGAAGTTTGTTTGGGTTCCTCGAGCCTTTGTTGCTGTTCTATGAATTTCTGCGGGAGAGGTTGCTGTAGTGGCTTAAGAGTTGGAGTAGTCTGGGTGGTTTGCACTGGCGCATCCACAGTCATCGCCTTTAATGCCGGGGCAATTTGCCCGTTTGCGAGCACTCTGACAAGGCATTGGCGCGGATGAAGCTCGGTCATTAGCTTGACGCGCGTCTCTGATTCACTAATACCCTTGGCATGTTGCGCCTCCACAATTTCCTTAGGAATCTCAATGTTTAGGTTACCCTCGAGCAGGCGGGCATCTTCTTCGGACACTTTGAATGTGTAATAGTTATAAACGTTGGCAAAAATAGCATCTCGCAAGTCTTTATCGACCTGTCCGAAGTATTGCTGGGACAGAATAATTGTTAAGTTAAACTTGCGGGCTTCGGCTAGGATTTGGGCAATGGCTGGATTCTGTACGACCGAGACTTCGTCGATCACAAGAATAATCTTTTGTCCGAACGTTCGTGATTGAGCGAGCAAGAATATCTGTTGGATAAGCAATCCGGCTACCGTTTTGACAACTTTTTCGCCCATACTGACTTTATCGAGAGAGAAAACCGTCAGGAAGTTCTCCTGTATAACCCGGGCGAGCGATGTTTCGCTTTCGCCTACCAAAGAAGGTTGTAATTGCATTTCATCAACCATCGATACCAGGGGCAAAATAGTTACTTCGTAATACTGCGTACGTGCTTCATTGAAATCCGCACCGAAGTACTTGATAACATTTTGCGGCACATACCCCTCAACATGCCGCACCACCTGATTACGGTATTCAGTGTCAGTCAAAAATCGTTTAAGGTTTTCGAGTGTCATCGCCTGGGCCGTCATGAGTACGAATAAGGCGTAGCGTAATAAGCGATCCAGCCTGGAGTTAAACTGATCGCCCAACACCGATTTGAAAAGTGTGGCGGTTAGCTCAGTCGCTGATGTTAAATCAGTGCCTGCACCTGGGAATAAGTCAGCCCCATCCTGCATGCCAAAGGTTATTACACGCTGTTCAGGTATATGCCTAGAATCGTCGGCAATAGAAGCATGGGGATCGATGACGACTACGCGGTAATTCATCTTCAATGCGGTTTTACTTAGTCTATCGACAAGCAAACTAATTAGTTTGGATTTGCCACTGCCGCTAGCGCCAACGATAAAGGAATGTTTATCAAAATCGTAAGCCGTCAAATTAAGATAGTAGTCGTGCGCAAAATAAGGAAATGTGTCTACCTTAAAAAGCGCATTTACATTTTGACTTGAAAGCAGATGCAGTGACTTCTCTATATTGAGATACTTCGGTATTTCCTTTTTGAGGTAGTGGGTATTGCCTGTAAAATTAACTGCCAACTGCTGCAGGGGTAACGATGTCATGGTTTTGTGGGCTTTTGTCCAGCTCTGTCCGGCTTTGAAATATAGGTCAGCGCTCACTATGGACTGTTGTGGCCCGAGCATTCGCACACCAAATCGGACAATCTGCAGATCACGAGAACGTTTTATATTGTAGCGCTCCTTAAGGTCAAGTAAATTACCACCTGTGACGAGCTGCACTAAAGATTCTTTGCTCGTGGCCTCAGGTATATTTACGAATCCAATCGGAGTAGGTCGTAGCAGTAACCCCTCCAGACCGTTTGATATGGAGCCGACATCTTTATCGCAGGACACGAAATACCGAACAACATTATCCGTACAGCTAAAAGTAATCTCAAATTTACCAAAGGATCCTAGATGGCGCACAAGCGACTTATATAATGCATCCAGGTGATGAATGGTCAGTTCTTCTGATAGGATATAAGCTTCAAACTGATATTTCATGGTATCTGACCTTGATTATAGTCGAATTCCCTAAATCTTGGGTATTTTGGTTTTTGGTATCTTCGTAGATGAAATCGAGCTCCGAAACCTCAAAATCCAACTCATCCGTAAAAGTTATATCCCATTTCTCGAGTACTGCCCAATTAAATAGATCGGCATTCGCGGGTCTTTTTAACTCTCAATTGACACTTTCTTCCTGCTGAGATTCTATCAAGATCACTCTTCCCTTATGATACATAAATCCAATCCGTTCTAATTGCCGTGCAACAGATATAAAATCCGTCAACAAGGGGTTCGAGACGGAGAGAGTCTCTCCTGCCAAGTATATTAAGCAATAGCGTTATATCTTTGTCAAGTCGCGTCTTCGGGCGCGATTTTTGCGTTTCGCCTCACATCCAGCCCTAGTTCGGCCAAATTACGTCGGCGAATGTCTTAATCGGTGATTCGTCATCAAGCATCATAAGATTTAAGAATGCGTCTTTATCAACAAAAGCTAATTTGAATTTCTCTTCAAGTGTAAAATTAAAGCTCGATATTTCACCTCGATAATAAAGCATGAGTGTCGGGTAATTATTAGGATGCTCCCCAAGAGTAATAATCGAAGGCTCCTTGTCGCATTCTAGTAATTCAACCCCGAGCTCTTCCTGGATCTCACGTACGGCTGTTCGCTTTATAGTTTCGCCGTGATCAAGACCGCCGCCGGGCACCTCCCAGGTGTCATTTGTAGTATCCTGAACGACCAGTAGTTTATCATCAGCATCCTTTACCAATATCTTGATGGAGATACGATAAAACGCATCAGGAATCTCCCATTCGCACCCATCTCGCATGATTTTTCTAGACTTCATAGTCATAAGTATATCTTATGCTTCGTCACTAAATTCATCGAGTAACTCACGAATTTCCCGGACATCCACTCTCTCAAGATCTTTGTCAAAAGTTTGATTCCCGACCTGCTACTATGTAGCTATGACAAACCTAGAAATCGCAAAACACTATTTCGACCTCTCCAATAAGAGTGACTTCACTAACATTGCCAAACTTTTTACTGATAGCACGACTTATAGCTCTCAAAACACAGGACTGTACTTGGGCAAAGATGACATTATAGCCATGCAGGAAGCCTTCCACGGTAAGTTTACATCTCTCAATTGGCATGTCAATTCTGTTACCGAAGTTAAACCAGGCATAATTCTTTTTGACTATAACTTTCTGGCTCAACTGCCAACTGGCGAAAAAATTAAAACCTCTGGCCTAGAGTATGTTATCGTCCGTGGCGGCAAAATCCAGCATATTGAAATTCGTAATAAATAAACGACTATCCAAGGCAACTTTTGCTACAATGCCGCCCATGCCACGCAATTCAGGTAAAGTCATTATTCCAGCCGGTGTTTCGCCATGGGATCATGAACTAAAAACAGCACAGGCCCTTGCTCAACATGGACATGTAGTTGCATTTGTTGAGGTCAGCAATAATCAGAGGGCCAAGACAGCAGATGTTGTCATTGATGGCGTACCGTATGAGATTAAATCTCCAAAGACCGACAAGCTATCGGCAGTAGAACGAAATCTTAAACGAGCTACAAAGCAATCGAGCAACATCATTATTGATTCGCACCGAATGAGCAAAATACGAGATGCTGCCATTCAGAAATTTTTGGCTCAAAAACTCAAACAACAGAAAACTATTAAGAAGATATTATTTGTCAATCGCAAGCGTGAAATTATTGACATTAGCGACTTTATTTGATACCATGGCTGCATTGAAGCTAAGCACGGAGCAGTATGTTCCTACCGCAAAGCTTCTTTTTTATTCGCCTAGATTATCTTCATAAATCAAAATCTAAAACTAAATATCAAAGCCTATCGGTAGGTACTCTTGGCTCATAACAGCCGCAAAGCTTCGAGCACTATCACTCTTCCTCTATGAAAAGTAAATCCAAGCCTTTCTAGCTGCTTAGCAACAGATATAAAATCCACCAGCAAAAGGTTCAAGACGGAAGGGGTCTTCCCTGCCAAGCGAATGTAACAGAGGTCAGCCTTTATATTCGAGTCATAATAGGCTCGGATTTTCTATTCTACCTCTGTTACTTGTGGTTCGAGTCCTGTCTCTCTGAAACTTTTGCTATGCTAAACCCATATGGCAGAAACAAACAACTCCTATTGGCCTGATTTAGAAATAGACCCAGAGCTTAACCAGGCGCTACATTCGATCTGGCACAATGAGCGATCCTTTGCTGGTGGCACGGTACCCGACATCCTTACGGATGGAGGTTACAACAATGTGATTATCGTACGGGATGCTCCTGAGCCCTATGTAATAAGGATTCCTAAAGATAGTATGCATGCAGCCCAGCTCAGTTATCTGGAGATTGACATCTATAACTGGTTACATATCGCGTCCTCTAAGCAACCGCCGCCGCTGCAGGTTGCGGAAGCAATTTGGTGGAACAAAGAGCCCGGGTATATGAGTTTGCAGTTTTTGCCAGGTGAAAGAATATATAAAACGCTGACCGACCGCGAGGAGCCCTTAAGTCGAACCGAACAAGAACAATGCGGCCGTCTTCTTGGCTCTTTTGTCGCCTGGATGGCTTTATTGCCCCCAGCTGCTGAGTTTAGTCACAGCCTTAAGACGATGCCTGAAACACCTATACGGCCAAATGCCCAGAATGTACTTGCGGTGGATTGGCTGGAAGGATCAGGTCTCCATTCGACTGCCCAATTAGCGCGAAACCTTATCGAATTTGGAAATGATCGACAAGATGACATCGTCGCCAGGCCGATTATTGGTCATCGGGATCTACACCTAGGAAATATCCTTGTAGATAGCGACGCTGATACGGTGCAGCCTACCGCCATAATCGACTTTGGCACTACCGGTCCGAGTCATCCCGCCTACGAGTTTCATGTTTTGTCGGCATTGGGGCCACACGTTGTACCGCAGGCTATAGAGGTGTATCAGACGGAGACTGGCCAGCAAGTAGATCCTGTGTTAGTTGCCTACTGGGCGGGTATCCGTAGCCTATGGGCTATACGGTATCATCTTCAGCATCAGATACCCCTTAACACGCTACCACTCTTTTTGGGGTGTTTGATACCAGAACAGGACTGGTCAGAACTTACCGATTAATCAGAGTAGCTCACGAATCTTCTCGATGTCTCACTCAGTATTAGTCGCAAAAGTTCGGTAGTTGTCCACGAACTCCTGCCAAGCGAAAATAACAGAGGTCAAATCTTTACATCCGAGTTATAAATAGATTTATATGGAGTTTTGTACTGGTAGGTTACTCGTCCTCAAGTGGGAGAAAAGCTATGACACGCCTGAGCTCTAGCCATTCTTCATCGGGTATCCCGCAAACAGGAATATCGACAACCAAAGGATTAACTGGTTCGTCGGCCTGGCTCACGTCTACAACGTCTTTTCTGCTCGAGAACCCTTCACATTGCGCGATGAAGAACGTGACAACCTTGAGGGCTACCGCACGTTGGTGGAGGTAGTGACCTTGGTCGGAGTCTACCGTTTTCATGTACTGTTCCATGTCGGCGGCGCCGGGTGCTTCGGCGGCTTCATCGGGCGCTTTTTCGATCAGGTCATCAAATCTGTCAAGCCGATGGCCCCACGATTCCAGGTTAGAGCACCCGACGCATTTAGCGGGTATGTCAAATTTCTCTCTGCTCATAGTCACGCATTATACCTTACACGTGTGCGAATGCTAGTGAGGGTCTCTAAAGCTCCTCATCGCTTCCCCTCCCACGTGCTTCGGCGGTTCAGTTTGTCTCATGTGTCACCTGGTACTTCTCGATTCTGCTACCATATAGCTATGACGACGCCACCTATGTCCCCCGAACGGCCTATCCAGACCTATTTGGCCGAAGAACTTGACCCTGCATGGCTTGTAGAACAGCATGATTATATGAATGGTAAATTACCGGACCTAACTGGCGCTCCTGCTCGTACGATGCGTGTCCGAATCGCCAGTAATATGCTTGAGCTCGCTATCAACCAGGGCTCACCGGCCTTTTTAGAAGCTGCCTTTGACGATCTGGATCATCTCGTCAAACACCCCGAATACAGCGTCGGCGAGCCTGCACTTTTTAAGGCCAAAACATTTATAACCGGCTATAGCGCGTTTCAGGCGCGTACGCATCGAGAGACCTTATCGACGAAAGTAATGGACACAGTTTTTGCCGATACAATGGGCATTTATGATGAATTACGTTTCAAAAAAGTGCGAGACCGACTAACGTATGCCTATATGTCTAATATCATTGCCTTTGGCTCCTTGGCCCGCGCGCGGGATAGCGGTCGCTTCCCCTGCACCGCATCGTTTCGCGAATTGAGCCGTCCTGGCGATGCAGCTCACGATTTGTACATTAGGGAATATACTTCCCAGAGACCGCCCATCAAACATCCGGCGGCGGTACACGATCCAAAGGAGAAGCTGTACCCTGTGCGGGCGGCTGATATCATTCACAGCGTAAGCATGGCACACCTTGGTTGGTGCAAAAGACTGCACTTGGCATTAGTTGGTGAAAATGTGAAACCGGACCGTTTTGATGCGCTGGCCGGTTTGTTGCAGTGGGATGCCGCTCATAATTCTGAACTGAATACAGAGGATCGCATGGTTCTGGCTTCCTTGACTAGATACTTTTCCGAACAAGTCATGCCTAGGGAGCGCCGCCCGACCAAGACACTTCCGGCGAAAAGAAAATCGACGACAGATCCCGTCCATCCGTGCGGAGAGACACCTGCTCCGCTTCAGGACAATCAACTGGCTAAGCAGTTGCGACAGAGGGGATTTAGCGGTGAAGCACAAGGTCGTTAGCCGGGATTAACCGGATAAAATACGGACGCACAACTCTCAATCGGCAAGAGCCCGAAGGGCAGCGCTCGCGATTCCGCTAGATAGCGGGTTGCCAGGGGGATCTCCAGTGCTGGTACGTATTCGTACCGCACCCTATTGAAGGCCTCTAGGGCCCTAACGTGCTCACTACCGCTCAGCGAAGTTACAATGGCGATACTGTTTCGTGCCATCCGGTCCATGGCTGTGGCGAATATTTCCCTCCATACCGGCGGCTGATTAGCAATATTCTGCCGCCTGAACAAGGCGACATCAAATTCATGGTTGCCATAAGTGGAGTTCTCGCTTGCATCGGCAACCATGAATGAATGATTGCCGGGGAGGCCAACGACCTGTTCTCTGGCTGTATCAATGCGTTCCGGTACAGTATCCATCCCCACGATATTGACCTTGCGATTGCCGCCCCACTTGCCGAATACGTCCACCAAAACGGGTGCTTCAATGCAACGACCACAGGCAACATCGGCTATGGTCATGGTGCGGTTGGGCGGCTGATACTCTACCGCATCCAGCAGATCAGTTAATATGTTGCCAAAACGCTCACGTTCTAACCGTAAACCTTCCTGAAAGACTTCAGGATTTTCTTGCATACATTCATCGTAGAAGTTAGCCATACTCTTCCTCGTTTCATCAGCCTATGATATTTATCAGGAAGTCACAGAATGAAATAATAATTTTGGACGATATGAAGCTGGAAAAGCCCTAGCGATATTCAGGAAACTCGTGCGGAAACTTCATATTGCCCGGGTAACATTCCTGAGGTATGGGCTCTTCGTAGTCGATTCGTGTCTGGTAAATGGCCGCAAGCGTAGGATTGTGCAGAGTGATGCCTTGTTGATGTTTCGAATTTCCAGGTTGAAGATAAACGAAGCCACTGTCGCCCGAATACAGAAAAGTCGCTGAAGGATTCGCCCGCAATTTGATGGCGCACATTTCATTATTAGGATTGCGGTCGCCATTTACAGGGTCTGAGTAATGCCCTGCGTACCGGTATATAATTTCGCTTGACATAGAATTCATCTCGTCAGGTTCAAAGCCGCGTTCGTCCCAACCCTTTTCATTGGTGGCGATCCGGGCAATCGGGCCGTCGAACATCCGATGTTGATCGGTTTTGGGCGGCTCGGGGCCTTTGAAGACTGGATATAATGCCACGCAAGCAGCAAAAGCGCCAATAACGCCGGCACTGCTACCTATGATTGTCCAACGTAATGAGCGTTTATGATTTTCGCCTGACGACTTTTCCTGGGGTGGCAGATTTTCTTGACGGTCGGACATTCCTAAAATATATCATAAAGCGTTAGCGGGCGGTTATTTTAGCTTGGACTTCTTGATCATATACGGCACAACCACCTTGCCATCTACGAGTTAAGAATTTTGTTGGGCGAGTTTGGCCGTGATGCGTTCAATGTGCGTCTCGGCGGTCCAGTCGGTTTTGTGCACGGCATATACGCTACCGAGTTCGCGCTGGGCGGTTTTGCCATAGCTGGATATAAACTCCTCAAGTGAGCCAAGGCTTCGTACAAGGTCCATCGGTATGACAAACGTTGCTGCCTCAAGTGTCAGGCTCTCTAAAATAGCCCATTCTTTTTGCTGCTCATCACGAAAACGAATGCCAAAATAGCGCCTACTGTGTTGTTCGGATCGTTTGGTTAGAAACAAATCGCCAAATTCATCATCATCGTCGGGGGTGCGCTGGCTTTCGGCAAGGTCCAAATAATGTTCGATGACGGCGGCACGCTCACGCATATCTTCAGGCACTGACCTGTCTTCGCGAATTTCTTTGAAGCGTTTTTGAGTGGCAAGCCGTTTGAGCTCGCGATTCGGGTGCGCGGCGTTTGTTTGTGGTCGAGCTTCGGCTGGCAAGGCTACAACCCCAAGCGCACGGGCGATTGCGGCAAGCCGATGCTCAGGATGTAATAACTCCTTTTTGGCGCTCGTGTATTGGGTGAGCGCGTAACTGATTGCGGCAAGTGCGTCGGCGCGCGTGCCGGTTTTTTGTACCCAATGTTCCTGGGCAATCGCCTTAATACTGCCCTTCCAATGTGCGGCAAGAAAATCGAGGTCCCCCGAGATAGGATCCCAATCACTCGTGTCAATGCCCATGCCAGCACGCGCAAATACATCTTGCGCCATGTTGATTCTGTCGGCAATGAGCCCTTCGACAGTGAAGTGTGCCTTAAATTTCTCGAGTAGTTCAGTAGGATCGTCAGTCTGGCCGCCGAGTTGCTCAAGGCCGTGGAGCATGCGTGTCAGGCGTTTGCCGGGCGGCGCATCTTTTTGTTGGCTCCCAAAACGGAGGAGTTTGTTACTGAAGGTTTTTATGCCAGTGCGCTGATTTTGTACCTGGTTCCAGCTCGGACGGAACACCTCTGATTTTTTTGCGTACGCTTCGATGATTGCAGTGAGTTCTTGCTGGAATAATTGTACTTCCTCGGCGGCCGAAGTCCCGTGTCCTCGGGCTTAGGATTGAGCTCTACGGTTTCGGCTACGGCATGAAGATCAATGTCATATTGTTCCGGTTTCTGTAACATGTCTATAAAGGCCGTACGTACCCCTATTGTTTCGGTCGCGGCATGTACTTTTTCATTGACGCCCAAGCCCATCACTTTTAGCCATTCATTGTAGAGTGCGGGGTAATCTGCCCGGAGCGCCTTTGGAATACGCCGCGTGTCTTGCCTTGGATTGCGGATAAATCCTACGAGTGTCCGTACGCCTGGAATGTAGTCGGCGTACCCTACGGGATTATCGATAATGTCCCTCTCCATTTCTTGCTGCTGCTGAGGAGAAAGATACGGCCTCATTTGAAGCGCCGTGGTGCGCAAAATGGTTCTTGAGTGCCTCAGAATGGTAGTGCCTACAACATTCCAGCGAGTCATCATTGTGAAAGCATCAAGTCCTTTGGTTTGGATGAGTGCGGTAAGGCCGTCGTCGGGCACTTTTTGGGCCTGACCATCAATAACTTCTTTTGCAACCTGATAGCTGAGCGCCATAAATTTTCGGCTGAGTCCAATACAGTCGTGTTGAGCAATGCGAGCTTCAGGTCCGAGCTGGTCGGTGCGAGCGGCGACTTCCTCCTCATTACCTTCGGCGAAGGTCGCATAGCGCAGCTGTGCTTGTAAGCTGGCCAGCTGCGTGTCTTGTTCTTCTTTACTTTGTGATCCGAAGAGGTTAAGGTCAGCCACATAACCCGGAAGATCCGCCTCGTAATGTTCTAGGGCCTGGCGAGTAATATCTTCACGAGGTCCGTGAATTTTTTCGTGGCCAATTCGCGCCACCTCGTCAATAATGGCTGGATCGACCGGGATCTTTGGAATATTTTCTCCTGAAGATGTCATAAGAGATAAATTTTAAAACTTTACGACAAAATTGTCGAGACCTCAATTGCTTAGTGACAGATATAATCCGCTAATAAGGATTCAAGACGCTCTTTTAAAGTGTTTTAACTATTTCAACCAAACTTCATGTTCAGCCCTGTATTTCAGAGACTTACGCGCTAGGAGGAGAGTCACCGGGTGGAAAAAGCGCAGGCTCGAAAAGCGCGACAGTTTCTAATGCGCCGACATAGCCCATGACGGACATGCGCTTCCGACGCTCTCCATCGTTGGTAATGTGTTGAAGGAACTCCGGGCCACAGCTGCTATCATGCAGCGCGTCGTAGAGTGCATCGCGATATGGCTCGGGATGTGCGTCGGCTGCTTCGTAATACGTGCTTACGTAATTCCCAAGAGATACTGACCGCTGGATATCGAGCTCTGGCAATTCGGTGCCATTTTCGGCTGCCTGCGCTTCTAGAATCCTGGCGACGGTAAGCGCGCCTATCATGTAATCAGGAAGCGGATAGGCATGATAAGACAAGACGCGGTGATTAGGTGTCGACGCGTCGTATCCTTTATTTACGACGCGTTGTGCGTGGAGATGACCGAGGTAGTCCGCGCTGCTGAGGAGAGTACGATTGGTTTCGGCTAGGTTTCTTCGTGCTTCCGGAATATCTTTGATGGTAATCAAGCCGCTACTTCGAGCAATGTCTAACGTAACATGTGGAAGATGTTTAAGTCTTGTCATAGTTTGCGTACCAAATAGCGAATCATATTGCTAATACTAAACTGCCATATGGTTGATATCGATTTTGTGGCCATCCAAATCGAAGAAGGCGCGGGCGTACAAGCCAATTTCCTTTTCTTCTTGGTCGCCTGCTGGTTTTGCGCCGGCGGCAATAGCCGTATTGTATACCGCATCAACTTCTTCACGGCTTTCCACTGAGATTGCAACGCTTCCTTCGGTAACTTTTGTAGCGTCGGCAAATTCACGCTTTTCACCGAGCTTCCTTAGGAAATCTTCGTGACAAAGTATTAATTGCACATTTTCGCTCAGAATTACGAAGACGTTTTCTTCGCTGCTAAAATCTTTGTTGATAGCAAAGCCTAGTTGCGTATAAAACTCACGCGCGGCCGCTACATTTTTGGTAGATAAGTTGATAAACACAAATTTGGTTGTCATAGTAATGCTCCTTTAAGGTAAGTTGTAATTTTCGTGTGTTGAGTGATTCCTAGGTTCCCTCTCCTTTCTTTTTACGGTATGGCTCCAGTGCAAGCAACACATGCTGCCTAATGTAAGACTCAATAGTTCCCCCTTGAGTCATAGCCCATACATGACCACTTCCGTGCAGCAACATCTCAAGGTGGCGGGCAAGCTCAGGCGTGTTATTAATTTCTTCCAGTTCGCCTGTGGCTTGCGCTTGCTGCAGAAGCTCTATAATTTGCTGGTGACGGTGCTCAAACGAAACGCGGTAGTTGCTATACAAATCCTTTTCACGAAAATCCATAAGCAGGAACTCCTGCCCGTTGGCAAACCGCTCAAGACTTGATGCAAATGCAAGTTCGGCAGTAAATTGAGCAATGATTGCGTCAATTAGTGATTTTTTATTCTCCATAGCTTCTGCTACCTGGACATTTGTGCACTCCAGACCATGACGGTCGACCTGTAAGAGCAGTTGCTGCTTATTCTTAAAGCGTCGTACCAGTGCAGCGGGCACCAGCCCTACGCGCTTAGCGAGACTTTCAAACGTAAGGTTGCGAGGGCCGCGCTCCATGAGAAGGTCATATGCTTCTGCGATAATTGTTTGGTCCGACACGAGTCGTGGACGAGACATAAACATCTCCTATTAGTGAACTTATATTCACTAATGTACTGAGTCTCAATCAATATGTCAATAAGCATTGCGTCTTACTTCCCTGGCGCGTAAGCTCCTCAAAAATAATGGATAGTACTGCCTGCTTCTCTCGATCAATCTCGCAAATCATAGCAATATACACTACCCACCGCTATAATCTAAGGCATACACATTGCCGTAATATAAGGGGGTCGTCGTGCATACTGTAAATCGCTTTAAACATAGGCTTTGGCATCGAATACGTCATATTGGATTAGCGGTTTCTCTTATTTTGACTACAGTGAGCTTTGGTTTTAGCCCAATCGCACATGCGACAGCTGATTGTACGGCTGGCACGACCCTTAACGTGGTTGCTCATCCAGACGATGATCTCTTGTTCCAAAACCCTGATATTCTTCATGATATTCAAGCTGGCAAGTGCGTTAAAACACTCGTACTTACTGCCGGCGATGCGGGCAGTGATGCATCATATGTAACTGATCGCCAGGATGGTTTAAAAGCTGCCTATGCATCACTGGCCGGAGCTACAGATAGCTGGTCGGCGGCATCTCCGACAATCAACAGTCATACTGCGCAGCAGTACACGCTGCAAAGCAATGAAAATATCTCGCTGCTATTTTTGAATTTACCTGATGGGAGTCCGACTGGAGCCGGCACTCCTGCTACTAACTACGAATCGCTTGAAAAACTGTGGAATAACGACCTGGGAACTATCCACACATTTGATGGATTGCAGTCATACACTAGGCAAGGCCTTATCGATACGGTCGCAGCAGTTATGAACACCTTTCAGCCGCAGATCATTAGGACGCTGGATTATGTCGGGCAATTTGGTCCTGACTACAGTACGGCTGCGGCAGACGGCGATCATAGTGATCACCATGCGGCAGGTCGCTTTGCGTTTGCAGCGCACCGCGCTTACAATTCAGCTCCCAACAATCACCAAATCATAGCCTATTACGGATCTGGCCTTGCGGGTGGCGCTAATATTAGCGGTGCCGATTTGTCTGCTAAGCAAGCAGCTTTCTATGCTTATGGCGAAAAGGACGGTACCACCGAATGCTCGGCCGCATCCTGCGGAGAAACCTATGCCACTTTACTTCAACGGCAATACATTGCCGACAAGGATACCTGGAGCGTAGTCCCGTGGTCCTTTAATACTGTCGACGGCAATAGCGCTACAGGCGGTAAACAAATGGCAAATACAGGTCAGCGCCCTACATCGATACAGTTCGGCAGCTCCTTGTATACGTTCTACTATAACCAGAGTGCTCAGTCGCTCCGTTACATGGCGACCGATGGCACTACAACTTCTTATGGTACTTTGGATGCCACGAGCAGTAACATGGGTGACTTCTCGACCGCCGTTGTCTACAATAACCAGCTGCATGTTTTTTATCACGACGCTGCAAACGGATATCTGAAACAAGCCTGGTCGAGCAACGGCACTTCGTGGTCAATCGAGCGGCTCGATGCAATTGCTAATAATGTTGGTGGTACGCCGGTCGCAATGGTTTATGGAACCACGCTCCAGGTCTTTTACTACGACTTTACTGCGGGCGATTTGCGCCATGCATGGTACAACGGCACTACTTGGCAAACTGAAATATTGGATGGCAGCACGAGCGGCGTGAGCCATTACAATGCTAATGTCGGCACTAACCCTACTACCACCATAAACGGCGATGGCAGCCTGCAACTCTTTTACTATGACCAAACGAGTGGCAATCTGCGCCATGCCTGGTCGAACGCATCGGGCTGGCATTTTGAGGTCCTCGACGGCGACAGTGGCTCGGTGGCTGGGTACAATGCAGACGTTGGCAGCAGCTCGGCAGCGACGTTTTACGGAAATACCCTTCAAGTAGTTTATTACGATGCTACCGGCACTAACCTGCGTCATGCTTGGGCTGATGCATCCGGCTGGCATTTTGAAAATCTGGACGGAGACGCGAATTCCGTGTCCGGATATAACGCCAATAGCGGATATAACCCAAGTATGACTGTCTCGGGTAATGAGCTGCACGTCTTTATCTATGATGCCACCCACGGATACCTAAGACATTTATGGTCATCCCCTTCTGTCGGCTGGCAATCTGAGAACCTGGATGGCTCAGGTGGTTCCCCGACGACACGACTTCAAGTTAATGTGGGAGCATATAGCACCGCAAATGTCTTGAACGGAAAATTACATGTGCTTTACTACGATTCAACCGACGGATATTTACGAGAGGCAGTAGCAAACTAGTTGAATCAGGATTTTGCTACGAAAAGTTCGGCTAGCTACTATGCTTGCTAATTACGACTATTTCGTCGACAACTTTTTCGATAGGCTGCGTGCCATCGACAATAGCAGCGCCTAAACGCTCGTATCGCTGTCTTGCTAATTTTTGCTGCTCTAAAATATGCTGGAGTTCATCTGGTGTTTTGCCGACGTCATTGTTTGCGCGCGTAGCAAGACGGTGTTGTAGCGTTTCTTCATCGATAGTGAGTGCGATAACTGTGTCGAAAAGGTCCCATAACTCGTCAACATCGTTACGAGCAACGGCGCATAAAAAAATAGTTTTGTCTTCGGCGCGTTTCTTTAATTGTTCGATCGTCTCTCTCGCTATTTTCCATGTATACTTTGCTTTCCATTCAGGAGTGCGATCTTTTGCTTCGACCCAGCCTTCAAGCCTTCGGCCAGTCTGGTTGTCATAGAATGCTGCAATAGTATCTTCGGCACCACCGTAAGCTACGTAACCTCGACGAAGCAGCTCCTGCCGAGCGGTCGACTTACCAGAGCCAGGAATTCCAGTAATATAAATGAGAGGCATGTCTTTAAAATATAGCTAATTACTATTTATTTTTCTAATAACATAGGAACAAATCATGGAAGAATCAGCAAAAGCGTCATGGTGGACTTCAGAAAGAAGACGGCAGGGTCTTGAGCAACTGCAGGCGGCAAAAAACGCTGCCGAGGAAAATGAGGGCAGCCGCCCAAAAGCATGGCCTAAGATATCTGAACTCATTGAGAAAGACTTGGACAGAGCCGATCGGCTCAGCCGACAATTGGGAGTTACTGGCCTTACATTAGAAGGACAGCCACCAATAGAGCCAGAATAGCCGATTATTCTATCTCTGTGCTGTGCGCTTAATACCGCAGCTGGTTATGCTACCATATTTGTATGAATATCATCGCTGCAACAGTTGGTAGATTTGACTCGTTTCAAAAGAAGCACCCGATCATAGGGTTTCCGCTGGCAGTTTTTATAAAATTTGGTGACGATCAGGCTGGATATCAGGCGGCACTTATTACCTACTACGCTTTCGTATCGCTATTTCCATTACTGCTCGTGGGTTTGTCGTTGTTGCCGTTTTTTGTGCGTAATAATCCTGCGTTACAAGAACGGATCATTCATAATACTATTGATTACTTCCCTGTTATAGGCCAGGATTTGACACACAATATTCATGCTTACCATGCACATGGTTTAGCGCTTGTGGCAAGTCTCTTGTTTATTTTTTACGGCGCCCGAGGCATCGCCAATGTCTTGCAAGATGCGTCTAATAGTATCTGGCAGGTAGTTAGGACAAAACGTCCGGGTTTTCCTTTTAACCTGTTAAGAAGTATCGGTCTGATTTGCGTTGGTGGTATCGGTTTGATCGCAACCACGGTTATTACGGGCTTTATCACCGGGATCAACGGCGGCGGTGCGTCGAGTAAAATTTTGTTGGGTTTACTCACGCTTGTTCTTAATACATTGGTCTTTTTGGTGGTGGCGCGGCTCGCAACGGCCCGGGTGATCACAACCAGAAAACTATGGATAGGCGCTGTGTTTGCGGCCCTGTTTTGGCAAATTCTGCAAGTCGTGGGTGGTATGCTCGTATGGCACCAAATAAAAGGAACAAGCACATTGTATGGTACTTTTGCAGTGGTATTGGGACTGCTTTTTTGGCTATACCTCCAAGCCCAATTCTATATTTATGCGTTAGAAATTGCCGTTGTCCGTCATAACAGGCTATGGCCGCGAAATATTATCCAGCCTCCTTTTAATGAAGCGGACCGCAAGGTCTATTCTGGTTACGTCCAGACGGCGCGTCGTAAAAAAGAGCAGATGATCATGGTGGAGTTTACCAAAAAGACAAAATTATAAGCACGCGTACGCGGATGTATACGAATATTTTCTTATAGCGTTGCAGTGTCGGCAGAATAACTCATAATGCCAAAATCCGGCCGTTACTCATAGCTAGCATGTTATAATCTGGACTTTGATGTAAGGAAAATATGACTAGCGGTGAACAGTTACGCCCTCAAATGGGTACTCAAGAGATGGGCTGCGATCAAGGCGACGAATACAGAGAGCAACTTTTGGCGCTCCCTCTTGAACTTGACATGTCACATACCGAGGAAGCGTTTGCTCTGCTTGGCGGCCTCGGTGCCGGCACGTATTCATATGACAGAGTCAACGAATACTTCAAGCTGAATGTGCCGGGTGTTAGTCCTCGGCGGCTGCATAACGCCATACGCTCGAGTGAAAATATCATACCCCTAGAAGATTCATTTTATGTAAATAAACCTAGCGCTAATCCTGACGTGGAGCGCACGGCGCCGACACCTGATCAGGCGTCACTGGTACCCGTCACCGTTGGTGAGGCAATCGAACGGTTGGCTAACATCGTACAGCCGGGCAAAGCGTATACCGATCGTGTACTTTGCAGAAAAACTCGCGGCAGACTGGAATATACAGAAGCTACCATGGAAGCCATTTATGAAGCTCTACGACTTGATCCACGATTTGTAATCGCACGCCAAGCAGAAGGCGAAAGCCGTACCACGTATATGCTTATGACAGATGAAGTGAAATGGCAACCACTGGTTACGGCGGATGAATTCTTAGGTACATCTTTGCAGGAACTAGCAAGGCGTATACTCGATAGTTACCAGACATATGACATACGCAGCAAGCGTGAGCTTCGTGAATGCATCGTAAAAGGACTAAGCGTTCCTAAGAGTAAAGAAGCGGAAGTTAAAGTCAAACGAGATGAAGCTATTGAAACGCTCCTGTACGATCCACGCGTTTTTAGCGTAGGACGCTCACGCTACATCCAGATCTTGCATGGCCCCGAAGATCACCTAAAATATGATCGACTTGTTCGGGTTGAGCGCATGGCTGTTGGGTTATTGATAGAAGCAGGCACTGAGTTTATTAGTGCCCGAACCCTAACCAACCACATGCAATATATAGCGAAGCAGCGAGGTATTGAAGTTACAGAGCACGCAATGCGTTTGTTGAAGATGTTGCCAGTAATTGATCCATACCTCCTCTATTCTTCCGTTATGAAAAAATATAAGATCGCGCCAACCCCTCGCAAACCTACCGACACAACCCATTAGCATTTACTTAAACTGTTTTTGACAGTATTCTATAGTAGAACTGTAGGAGGTGTCTCGTGAGTAGTCCGCACTTGCAACGTCAGAAGCCCGTTGAGTGGCGCCATTTCGCATCTGAAGTATCAAGAAAAATTGATCCGAACGTCAGACAACGCGATTTTGAACATGCTCAAAGTCTTGTTAGGGATCTCTACGAATTACCGGCTTCCACTCTTGAACAGATGGGTAATTATGCGCTCGGCGCTCACGTCGACCAGGTGGCTGCAATACTAGGCGATGCCCATCAGCGTAAACGAGTTGGTATACGAATGGCTGCAATGCCGAGCTTTGAACGTCATACGAGTGCGGACTACCTAGAAGGTAGATTTTTCCTGAGCGGCGTTGCCGAAGTCTACGAGCCTGTTATCCGCAAAGCAGAAAAACTTCAAACGCCCGAAGATGCAATCCTAACAGATGCGATTACATCGATGCGCTGGCTTGGTCGTGATCGTAAAGAATCCGACCGTGTATATCTTGCCGGTGCAGATGTCGTACGCGTCGGTAAAAGCGTCACGCATAGCGCGCTGGGCAACATTGTTGCCAATGGCAGTGTCGAGATGCTAACTACTGCAGCCCAAGCTGCTGAATTATTTGAGCCTTGGGACGAACCTCAAAAGAGTGAGTTGTTCGCAAAAGCTAGTGAAATTACAGCTTCTCGGCCCAATCTCCCTTCTATGGTAGAGCTTATGCGAGAGCCCGATGGCCACATGCTACCTGAGCGACAGCAACAACTTAACAATATATTGGATGCTACCTTGCAAGGATTTTACTTGGGCAGGGAGTAAACGAGGCGGTGCTGCCGGGACTCCCTTGTCCTGCAAAAATTAACCAAAAATGTTATAATATTTTATACGTTATGTCAGCCGAGCAAAAACTTTTCATAAATTATGTTCCTCCAGAGGTAGCGTTGCCTTTGGAGCAAGGCGGCACGCCGCAGTACCAGCCCGAAATGGAACGCTGGCTGCGCTACTTCCCTAACAACAACACACCTATGCACGAGCTGCCTATCGGTGCTCTGGCCGGTCTCACTGCTGAACAAGCACTACAGGTGGCTTTTGAACATTATGAAAAACTGGACGACTTAGGCATTGCCGTACCGTCCGCGGAACATTACTTAATACAAGCACCAGAACCGGAGCAGTCGCGCGTCTATTCTGCAGTTGAGCATATTCAAGGCACGCCCGCCACGGAGTTACTCGAGACAGAAGCGGGCCGCGTACAATTACGGGGATTGGCACAAAAACTTTCGAACTTCATAGATTGGGCTTGCACGCAGCCGTACTATTTGTGGGATGCGGCACCGTTAGGACAATATATGTTGCGTCATGAGCCGGGGGCGCCGCTCGAAACCGGAACGTTTGTGTATCAGGATTTGGATGCGCTTGTTAGTAGCGTCCATGACTTTGGCGCCGAAGGTTCAACCGCTGATTTGCAGCGCGGCTTTATGAATGAGTGGGCTGATAGATTGTAGCGCTATTGCTCGTCTGGCTTTGTTACCTTGCAGACGTCGAGCATGGCGTTCACCGTAGCTTCCGCTTGTGCGATAGCCGTATCGGTTAAAGGTCGCTCTGTGTTGGTGGCTTTCGCGCCAACTTTGTAAGTTATGTGATTTTGGGTCATAGTTGCGGGCACGCCTTCGACATCGTCGGCAGTGTTGGCCGGCGTCGTGAAGCTAATTTCCTGGCCCTCATATGCAATAGAGAGATTATATACAGCCGGTTGTGGCGTGAGACCATTAGATGACCAGCCGCCGACGGTATCATCAATGTTTAATCGTGCAGTTGTCTTTACGGCACAAGATCCGGTCTCGGCCTTGTAAGTTTTTTCAACTGAACCCCACTGCGAGCCTTCATCGAGGCGCACTACGTTTTTGTCCGGTGCGCGAACGATAATTTTATCGTCACCTTGGGGGTGCATAGCCAGTCGGCCAAGTAATCTATTCTCGGCCTGGCCAAGTTCATGGCCGGCTGCAATATTGTTTCCTAATTCGTGCCGGTCCACTGGTTTATTCCAGTCCGCGCTACAGCCTCCTACTAATAAGGCGCTGGTGAGTGCAAGTGCTTCTGTAGTACGTTTCATGACACTATTATACACTAATTATTTTAATACGTCAAAATCTATGCTCTCTGTCATCCAACAATGGAAGTACCTGCGAGTGAAAGTGTCCACTCGTCGCGCGTCATGACGCCCTGATCTTGCAGAAAAATAGAACTGCAGCACGAACCGTGTTGCGCCGAGGGCAGTAGTTCTATGGGATTGTTTGTCCACTTTTGCGCGACATAGGCCGTGGCCGTGGTTTGCGCTTTTAAAACATCAGGCTGTGCGATACCGACCAAAATCATTTCTATGTCCATGAGCACGATATCGTATGTATTGCGTTCTTGATGCATGGCGCCTAAAAATCGAATGGGTTCGGCCTCGCAGTCAAGTTTTTCGCGGCAAACACGGCGGGCGCCGTCTTCGGGCGATTCGTCGGGTCGTAAGGTCACGGCAGGCAAACCCCAGTTCCCTGCCAAGTCGGCGTCATCCGCTGGCCGACGCACTGCGAGATAATCGCCGGGACGATGACCGTGGCGCAAAACAACCGCCACACAATATTTGATGTTTTTACGTTTCATACATCGTATTTCAACACGCCGTGCGCGGGAAATATATGAAGTTATTTTCCTAAACGTTTTAACAATGTATCACTCGGCAGGAATAATATCTTCGAGCAATAACAAGTATCGTTGTTCTTCATAATTAATTGTTTGCTGGCTGAACCTAAAAATGTCATGGAGTGCCCGAGCCGGCTTTTCAATTGTTGAAAATTCGACGGCACGTAGCAGCAAATTGTCGCCAAATGCCGTGGCTTTTGGCACGGCGACCTCTGGCTCAAGCTCAAAGCTATGAATGGCGAATAATTTGTCATCGAACACCGTATTTTCGTACATATCTATGCGGCGGAAAAAACCGACGAAAGACGGACTTCCCTTTAAACCTAGCCGAGTCTTGAGTAATTTCTCTGCTCCTGCAGCGATGCCTTCACCAGGCGTTAGTGTCATTGCCGGCCATTCAACAAAACCAATGAACGGCTGTTGTTTACGCCGAATAACCACGAACTTTTCACCTTGCTTCACGATGAGCATTACACAGAGCCGCGCACGCCCGACTGCATTTCGGCTCTGTTTTTTCTCGAGAAACAAGAATTGCTGCTTGCCAAATGGTGTGATCATGTATTGTCCGCGACCGGTTTTGACCAAGCTTTTGTTGTCGACGAGATGTCGAATATAATACCCGCCCAAATCGGTCGGATAATTTGCTTGCTTGCAAATATTCGTAAAACTCAGTGTATTTGTTTCCAGATAACACCGCAATATACGAAGCATCGCCCCTTCATTCATGGGTGTATCGTATCATATGACAAGCGCTTCATTCTTCGGGTTTAAAACCTAACGCCGCCGATGATGCAATAGCGAAAAGTTTGTTGACATAAATACTCTTGGGGTCGGCGTGTCGGCAGTCGGCGATTGGTGTACTGATGTGCCGCGGAACCGAGTAATATGTTTTGGCATGCTTGACGACCATACGATTTGTCGTTCAGTGGGATGCATGTCTCCTGATTCTCTGAATTCCGATGGTGCAAAAGAGCCGTCAGCAAACTGTGTGGTTGGACCGACTGGCGTCGCTACGTAGCGAATAAGGTCGTCACCGAATTTATCATCTGCATCCATATGAGGAACGGCATCCTCGCTCGTTGTGTATTGTCCGACAGTAAAGTGAATCGCAGATGGTCGGTCCTGTGTCACTTTCGCCCGGGATAAATCGTATTGCATATGACTATGCATGGCATTGGCGGTTTGGGTGAATACCGCTCGCACCTGCGGGTCGTCGAATTTTTTAGCCCGACCACCCTCACCAATAAGCCCCTTACCCTGCTGATGTACAAAGTATTGCTTGTCAGGATTAGCCCGGATGTATGCTTCCAGTAGTTGCTGATCTGCAGCAGTTAGACTAATGCTTGCACTCGGCTCGTGTATTGATGAGATAGCTTCTCCACTGCGCCATTGATCGATGCGTGCAATTTCGTTAGCGACATCCATAGGCGTATAGGTCGGCAGCAAGCTCGGCCGGCCGGTCGGAGTTTCTTCGCCTGGCTGCGGACCACTGTTCGTCGACTCACCATTCTGCTGATCTTGATTACCTTGCCCGTCACCTGCCGCGGACGGCACTTGCGGCCGATCTTCGGTTCGCGCTGGTGTGTGATGCGGGGTCGCATCGTAATTTGTGGGCGTTTCATCGCCTATTGCTAATCGTGATTTTGCATAATAATCAATATGTGATGAAGCGCCAGTACTGGCTTGTATCGCCGCCGCTCCTACTTCGAAAATTGCCGCAACATCGACCTCAATCTTTTTATCTTGTTCAGGCGGTCGATTGTCATTGATGTCTTTCCAGGCATCAACTGCCTCCTGCACCTTATCGAGGGCGAGTTGTACATGTTCGACCGCAGTAGCTGCTCGCTCGACACTATTATCTAGAATTTTCCGCGTGTTTTCATATTCACTCATACATGACCGCTGCGTTTAACAAGTAAAGTACTTTAAGATAGATAAGCATTATTGTCAAATATGTGACCCTGCTGATAGCAATACCATTCGCAGAATGCAAAAGAACACGTACAATAGGCCCATGGCTCGAAAACATCTCGTGTATTTGCAAAAGCATTTGGGGCAATATCTGCGCATCGCCGGATGCATTGTGGCGCTTGCGGTGATTGGCTTTATTGTCTGGCGTTTCGACCAGAATACGGAGGAATCCAAACGAGCTTCACATGTTTCGCAAGTTGCAGAAAAGCGTGCGAATCAGGTACGCCCTATGCTGACGCCATTCGGACTTGCCGCCGGATCGCCAAAAGCGGCTGTGTGCGGTGTCAATGATCCGGCGATCGACTATTTTGATTGTACGGTCGAGGTCGTAACTGATTACGCCAAAGGCGTGCACATTACTGATGGCATGATTCTTGCCGGCCTGCTCGATACGCTCGACGCCAAGATGAAACAAGCCGGCTGGAACATAGCTCAGAACGATTTCAGGATTGGCAGTCCAAATAGTCGAGCACAATGGGCCGCATGGTTCACTAAGGATAAACTGGAGGTTGCGTACGAAGCCACTGATGGCGCCGCTCGCTGCAATATTGCATTTACACTTGGGCGTGATAGTTCGCCGCCAATTCCCTACGACACCATGCATTCCTTTTTCTGCAGCGAAGCGAAGCAATAAACGACTGCTTGTTATCTTTTGCACGAGTGCTATAATTCTGTTCAAATAACCGAAGTGTATGAGATATGAGTGAGATGGCCGAAATCGTGACTTCTCCGCCCGAGGCGGATCAGGCTGCTTTTTTGGATGAAGCGTTTTCGCAAATTGACACAACACAGCCGGAAATGAAAGTGTCGGCCGGCCCTTATTTTAAGCAGTTTGATGCTGCAATGACTGACCTCAGAGCAACAGTCAAAGCACTTGACCCCCGTCTCGATATCTCTAATCTCTGGCCCCCTATGTACAAGTCGCCAGATCTTATCGCCATTGAAGACACTATCACCGAAGAGCGCGAGCAAGCGACACAGGAAAATCCCGAAGACTACCGAAGTTTGATCAGCGAGGTTTGGGATATCAAGTTAGATTGGGGTAAAACCTTAGATGCCTTTGCGGCAAAAGCCGGCACTCGGCTTGCCATTCAGCGTCTTGACCCCAGCTATCTTGGTGTGCCGCCCTACCATTCACAAGGAGAGCAAGGCACCTACACTGACTATGATAAAACCTGCGCGCTGGCAGCTTACCGGATGGTTTTTGCAGGCATCGCCGGATGGGTTCCGGGCGAACGCGCAATGACTGCCCGGCTGCGTGACCGCTATGGTTCGGTGATCGTCGAGGACGCACTTTACCTGAGATTACTCGCAACGCCGGCATTTCGGGCGCTCACCAATAAGCGGGTTTTTAGTGTTGCTATGCCTGGTGCGGACTTCAACCACATCAATAATTTGGCTGAAAAATTCCAAAATGCCCGCGGTAATTGCCGGACATTTGCAGTAGCAGATATAGCGACATATGATAGCGGCTCACGGTTGATATGGGATTTCTCACGGCACAAAGTAGTGCTTCAGGAGTCGGACTCACAAGGAGTAAAGTGTCATGATCCGACACGATCTGCAACCCCGTGGGAGAATAAAATATTTCCGCATCGCGAATTCACTCGTCGCTGGGCTGGCGCTCAAAATATGGTGCGGCTGGTAGTAGCGCAGGACATCCCACGATAAGCCCATAACTTGCTATGATACATGAGTAATAAAGGATGGACTTCATGTCTGTTGCGCTCAAAAATGTTAACCGGCTGTATAAGCTCACAGCGCTCACTAACCTGTGGTTTATAACCGGTAGTTGGCTGTATTTTTATCGCTTGTATATGTCCGATCGGCAGATCGGCGTCTTGGATGGGCTGGCGTTTGGCGTTGGCTTGGTTGCCGAAATTCCGTCCGGCGCTCTGGCGGATTTATTTGGGCGTAAACGACAGCTTATAGTCGGATTGTTTTTGATGGCTGTCAGTTTTTTGGTCGAAGGCTTTGCGCAAGGTTATTGGTATCTTTTTGTGGGTATGATGATGTTCACGGTCGGCATGGCGCTGGTTTCGGGATCAGACGATGCTCTGGTATACGATTCGCTCGATGCCGAGGGTAAATCCGGCCGATGGAACAAAATTATAGCTCGAAAATTCCAGATCATGCACGCCGTGACCATCACAAGCTATCTGGTGGGTGGATTATTGTATGTGTGGTATTTTAGATTGCCGTTTATTCTGGCCGGCATCGGTGGATTGGTCGGCGTTTTTGTAGCGTTCGGCCTGAAAGAAGTTCGTCATGCTAGCGAAAAGAGTCCTAGCGTTTCCAGTTATGTGCGCCAGAATATCGACGGCATGAAATACCTTTTCAGGCGGCATATGTGGCTTTATGCTTTTATGGCACTGGTCGTGCTCGGCATCGGCTATGCTTTTGATTTGGGAGTGATCAAACCGCTGACACTCGATGCCTTTGGTTATCACGCCAACGCACAGGCGGTTATAAGCGCGATTGCTGGCGGCGTTGCCATCGCAGTGCTCATGCTATTGCCTCGCTTACGCAAGCTTTTCGGTGAGAAAAAAGGCCTCGTGCTTTTGGCGTTTGTCATGGGTGGGGGATTTTTAGTATCTTCATTCCCTGTTGGCAGATTTGGCCTATTGGCATTTTTGGCAATCTTTATCGTGAATAGTTTGGTCGAGCCATGGCTCAATGATATCGTGCAGCAGGAAGTGTCGTCATCGCATCGTGCAACAGCTTTGTCGACGCTGGCTTTTATTGCAAAAGCTACCATATGTGGCTTTGGCGCCGATCGCCGGTTCGCTTTCTACTTCTGGTCATTATGCGGCATTTTTAGCAGGAATCGCATATTGTATTTTCGGCGCCATTATAGTCTTGCTGATCTTTGGTATTCTCAGTAAACAATCACGCCGCTACCGTGCCAAAAACACTGCTTTACCTACTGTGCACGAAGATCGTGATATTACCGCGCAGGATTACGAGCGATTAGAGTAATCGTCTTCGTCCGCAATTTCATACAAGCGCGAACGCTAGGCACGGCGGAGTATTATTTTTGAGTCACACGTGCGAGCAGCGCTTTGATCGTTTCGGCGCGTGGTCCGGTAATCGTTTCATCGGGGATTGCTTTGAGTGCGCTTAGTTGGAGTTCGCAATGCTTTTTCACTTTTTCGTATAACTGATCAGTGGTGGCACTGCCCTTTGGCGCAACAATCGTGAGCGCATCAAGTAGCGCGCCATATAGCTTTTCGTCGAGCTCGGCGATGCCTCGTTCTACCCTAATATAGGGGTCGAGTTGCGATAAGATTTCGAGTTGCAAATCGGGCAATTCGTCGGTCATGACATGTTTATGCTGTTCAGAGAAATCGGTCATAATAAGTTCGATGTTTCCAAGTAAATGAGTGGTCGTGTCGGCGACTCCGCTTTTTTCTATCTGTTCTGCTTGCTTGGTAACCGACAGCGCGGCTTGGAATCGCTCAAACATTGCAACGCGTTGACTTGGAGCATTCGCCTGTTCATATGAGCCTGCGTTGGCAAGCAACCTGTAATACTTCAGGAAGTCAGCGCCCGGTTTGTTGGTCTGCAAAAGCTGCGGTATGTCGGCACGCCCGCCGTAACCGAGGTCTGCGGCAACTTCGAAAGCTACACCTTCATAGGTCGCTTCTATGTACGCCGTTACTGCCTGTTCTTTGGCATAGTTTATCTTTGGAAGATGTTTTATGATTTGCTTATCCCAAATGCCAGGATTTTGAGTTTGAACGATCGCTGCGCAAAGCACTCGTGTCTCAGGCGATAGTTTGTTGTCTCGCAACCAATCTTTAGCCTGCGCCGTTACTTCATCCCAAGTGCGACCATAGCAGCGTTCGCGAAGCTCGGTCGTGACGAGGAAGTCCTCGGTCTCTTTATTAACGCCTTCGGCTCCGGTTTCTTCGTGGGTTTTTGCTTTGCGGTGAGTGGCGGTGAGCGCTTTGGTGACTTCTTGTGCAGTTCGCATGTCGCCGCGTTCATAAAAGAGTTCTGCGAATGCTATTAGGTGTTCGCGGACATCGTAACCTGCGAGTACCGGTTTATATGAGTTGTTCCACGGACCCATCGTTTGCTGTTCTAACTCTTTGTCTAATAACTGTTTGGCATCGAACCATACGCCGCGTATTTCGTCCTGTAAAGTTGTGTATTCGGGTGCGTCTTTTGGAATAGTTGCAAGTTGATTGAAACGCATAGCGACGCCAGCTTTGTACATGGCGAGTGTGGTAAGGGTATCAAATTCGTTGTTTTCAATGCGTTCAACGAGTGGTCGTTCCCATTGCGTGGCCAGAATCGGATGAGCACCGTGCACTTTGGCAACAAGTTTCCACTGTTGTATGGGGTCTTCGATGCGCGTGTAATATTCGGTAGCGCTAACCAGATCGCCTTGCTCAAATGCAAATTCGGCCATTTGTGTATTGGCACTTGCCCAGTTTCTGCGGCTCATAGCCTCTGATGGCATACGGTTAGTTCTTTCGGCTGCAAAACGCTCGTCAGTGACGGCGTCATAAAAACTAAGCGCCTGCGCGAAATAGGTTTGAGCGAGCGTTTTAGGTTTTGCGCTTTCTGCAGTTTTGGTGTCGAGCTCGGCCGCTGCTGGCATTGTTTCGGCGCTCGCTTCATCCGTTTCCGTGGCAAGCCTTGCTTTTATTTCGGCAAGCTTTTCGGCACCCTTTTCATCTGCTTTTTGACGCATTCGTTCGGCTTGATGCATGTCTTCTTCGGCATTAGCCTGAGCGGCTTCATCATCGGGTTGGTCTGTAAGTATTTCCTGGGCGAGCAAAAGATGCGCGGCGGCTGCACATTGGAACAAGTTTTCGGCTTGCGCAACTTCCTGTGCAATGTCAGGGTATATTAAAAGAGGCTCACTCGGAACCCACTCAGCTTTCATGAGATATATTATATCACAAAATTAGACTATTGACCATCTCGTATGCGTGCGTTTTTGGAATAGATAGTAGCCGGGCTATTGCTAGTTTTTTCCGAGGTAAAGTGTTTTCAGCCTATCTCGATTTTCTCGCCTTTCTCTTACGCCTCTCACTATTCCAGGAGATTGACCGTCGTCGAAACGCACGCGCAGTACTCGTGATTCGTCTTCGGCGTCGGTATCAGATTGTTCGTCCTCGGGGGGCTCAAATCGTTCGTGCCGGACGAACAAATTCTCGAGATATGCTCGCTCGTCTGCGTTTAGCTTGTTCTCGCCCCGGCCCAATGTGGATTCCGCCAAATCTACGAGCCGATCTACGAATATGGTGATAGTCCCTTCGTTTACATATCTTGTGACGACTTGGTCAACGACCGCCTGAAACGCAGCGACTTGGTCTTTGTCGAGTTCCTTAAGCGTTATTTTCGGGGTTTCGCCTGCAGACTGTGCAACATCTATTTGTTCTGTCGGTTCTAGTTTGGACTCCTCGCCTTCTTCTGTATCGACGCGCGCCGCGGTTGCAACTTGGGCCATTGCGGCTGCTGCCGACGGGCGTTTTTCGGCCACTTCGACGGGAGTGGCTTCGGCGACTCGCGGAACAACTCGTCCAATTTTATATTTTTTGTGGTCTTCACCTAGAGATAGTCTCGGGTCGATATGCGCGATTGTTTGAAGCGTGCGTTCGGCGTGCGGAGTTAGGCCCATGCCAGCTTCTCGTGCTGCTTCGAATAAGAGTTCACTAAGACCCTTACTTCCAATAAATTTGATACCCCTGCCGCGTAGTGTTTGAAGTGTAGTTTCGACAATCTCTGTAAATTGATCATACATTTGATGATCCTTGGGACCGTGTAAAATTTTGACATACCGATTACTAACTCCTATGACGCGTGGGTCTTCCAGGAGCGCTTTGGTAACTTCCCCCTTTTTCGATCCTGGAACTGTGAGTCCATTCGTAAGGGATAAGAATATTTGATTTATGTTTTGCAAGTCACACGGTTGGCACATATCAAGTAGACGTTCGACTAGTTCTTGCACTGGTTTTTTACAAAATTCTTCAACAGTAAGAATGGGCGGCCACTTTATTTCTTCTGCCTTGATCATGTAGGTGGGAGAACTGCCTTCCTCTTTGGGGAGTTGTACGAGTAGGAAGCGCGGGTCGAGTGCTATGGCTTCGTTCAGCGCATGCATAGTGGCCGGGGTGTACAAATAAATGCTACGTATTTTTTTGGTCCATTGCGCTAAGGAGTTGGTTCTACCGGGCGGCGCTGCGTCTATGGTCCGATCGAGACTTTCACCCACGGTGGCCGCTAAAGTGATTCGGCTCTCATGGACTTTAAGTATTCGTTGCGCGCTAAAATCTTCGTCTCCGGTTTGCCGTGTCTGTAATCTGCCGTGTCGTAAAACGATAGCTTCGGCTACAGGAAATGCATCTTTATCCGGTGATAATAATTGGCCTTCCTGACGTATATAATCAAGTGCTTCACCAAGTCGGAGATTGGGTGTTTGTTCAACCATTGCTGCAATCCGGTCCACAATAGCATCGGCACGTTCAAGATTCGTCTCGCCCGATGTATCATCAGGATTTTTTACGTAAAATTCACCTTTTTTGAGCGGCACAACAAAACCACAAGTATGAATAGCATTCTGTATACGCCTATAATCATCATTCGTTACCTCTGTACCTAAGCATGATGCCGCAAACGCTCTTGCTGAATAAATACCTTCTGGTAATTGACTCAATGATGCAGTTGCTTCTTCGGCAAATGATAAATCCAGTTCCATTGGATGATTATGTAGCCGCTCAAGCGTAATTTGCGCTTCGTCAACTGGAACATGACCCATTTCATGGGCTCCAGATGATGTGCCGCCAAATTCACCGCTCGTCATTGTTCTCAGATTAGCAAAATATGCGGGAAGGTCAACTTATTAACGGTGCTACTCTTGGTCTTCGATGGCTACCGTCCGGCGTGTTGCTATGTAGCCGGTGACCACTCCATATGTTTCGTCGCCTCGCTCGTGCGTTTTGACGAAAGTATAACCGGGCGGCAATTCATAGTCATCGCCGTAATATAGTTTGGCATTTTCGATCGCTTTTTTGCCGGGACCTTTAGAATGTTTTGGCAAGAGTCGTTTAAAACCTTCGACTTCGTGTAGTTTTCTTCCGTGCGTTAGCGCCGCGGTTGGTATGATTTTTTGTGCTTGTGCTAGTTCCTGGGTTTCGGTTTTGAGTGCTTCCTCGAAATCCTTTTTGATGGCTTTTGCATTATGACTGTTCATGTAACGAAGGCGTGGCAAAACGGCACGATTAATAACGTTTTCTGCCGGCTTTCTAGTAGTTTGCCCTTGCTGCGGCGGGACTACTGGTTGAGGGTTTGTAGCTTCTTCTTCGGTCGCCTCGGCTTCAATCCGGTTCACGATGGTGGCGGGCGCTACAGCATCGAATAATCGTGCGAGCAACTCGCCGCGCAATATTTCGTACTTCCCTAAAGCCTGCTGCTGCTCAAAGCATGTTCGGAGCGGAACACCGTTGACCGAGTTTGCGCCATTATATAGCTCACCTTTGCTGTCAATGCTTATGAGCACTACTCCTACGCCTAACGTAACGCGCGTTAAATCATCTGACAATAAGTTTTCCTTTTCGACAGTTTTGTCGAGTTTTGTTTCTGCACTTATTTCGGCGGAGGCAAGTTGCACCAAGGCTAACGGCTGGTCACCCTGAAGTGTAATGCCGAGCATGCGAGGGTGGTGATATATCGCATCCATGCCGGGAACGACATCTTCAAACGAGAATAAGACAGATTTTACGCCGTGGTTACGAATGCGAAGAATGTGCTTGGCAAATGCTGAGTTGTGTCGCTCCATTTCCTTAACTTCAGCATCGGTCGCTTCGACTTCCGGCATGGTTTTCATGAGGTCTTGCATCCGGAGAGTGTTCGCAAGGCTATGGTGGAGTGAACCCATTTTTGCCAGTAGATAATCTTCGCCAATGTCTTGTCCGGTAATCGCCTTCATTCGGGTGCTGAATTCCGCTACTTTCGTCCGTGCTCGTTCCAAAAATGCACTCTGATCGCCATTACTAAAACTTGCACACAAGGTGTTCGTGTCGGCTTTGGCGAGCATGATGTTGGCGAATTGATTGACGACAATGTTTTGAAAACGACCTTCTGCCGGACGCTGCAACCTTCTGTTTACCAGGGCGGCTTGAGAAGCGAACATGAACATACTCAGTTCGACATCAAGAAAGTCGGGTTTCTCGCCCAGCCGCTCTATGACTTGATCGCTGAGTGACTCGGCATACGGATTTATAAGTGACGCTTTGCCTTGCGACAAAATATGCCCGACACCTTGCTGGGGATGACCTACCGTATCGTATAAATCCTGAAGAACTGTCATTTTATTGTAAGCTCGATCTAATGCAGGATCGGCCTCAAGCACCTCATAAAACTGTTCATCAGACAAGTCGCCGGTCATGAGTGGGACTACCCGTTGGTCTAGGGCGAGTTTATCGGCATAATATTGCCCATGTCTGGCACAAGAGTTGCGCAAGGCTTCTATTTCAGGGCTATGGCCTGCTTGTGGATATTCGCCAGATGGATGAGTCATAAGATATATATTTTAAACTATTATCTTGAATTTGTAAATCGTCAAGAAGTTAATTTTAACTGTTCTGAGTCATCATGGGCTATACTAGCTATATAATTTGGGGTGTAAAATGAAGAAAACTGCTGTCTGTCTCCTGATTCTCCTTTCGTGCCTTATAGTACCAACTACTGCCTATGCGGAATTCCCGCAAGCGCCTTCCGGTGATAATACTGCGACTGACGCGACTTCGACTCCTGCTGCAGACACGACGCCGGACGATCCCTCTACCGGTCCATTGCGTGTTGTCACACGCGTAGTACAACCGTTTGTCGTCGACAAAAGCGACGACCCAAATAAATTGTGCGCCGACAGTCCGGCTATGCTCGGCCAAAATAACAAGCAATTCTGTGGGTACAGTCAGGAATTGCTCAAAGTTTTGGCTGAAAAAATGGGCCGTGAAGTCGCACCGCAAGCGCTCGATAAAACCGCCGATGAAATTATTAGCGACATGAGCGGTAGTACTCCTAAATACGATATTGCAATCGGAAATATGTCGATCACCAGTGACCGCGAGGAAAAAGTCGATTTTAGCGTGCCGCTTCCCATTACCAACTCTGGTATTCAGATCATGACGCGGGCGCCAGAAGCCCAGCAGCCGAATTTTTTGCACAATGCCTGGCAAGCACTCAGCGGAAAAACTGCGCATCAAGTTTATCCGTTCTTGGGGCTGGTGCTCATGCTCATGGTGTTGACCGCTGTCATCGTGTATCTCATCGAGCGTCGCCACAAGAACAGTTTTTTGCAAAACGACTCCTGGATTAAGGGCATCGCCGAAGCATTTTGGTGGATCGTCACCACGATCTTCGGTCAAGAAGAGGTCCACCCCAAAGGCCTTTCCAGTCGCGTCATCGCCTTTATGTGGATTCCGTTCGGCGTCATCTGTGTTTCGCTTTTTACCGCGACCATTACCGCCAGTTTGACTGCGCAGCAAATTCAAAATGCCATCAACGGCATTGATGACTTGCGCGGCAAAAGTGTGCTGACCGTAACCGGCAGCACCTCTAAAAAGTATTTGGACGAGCACGGTATCAAGGCGGGCACAGTCGGCACCATCAGCGCCGCTTATCCCCAACTTGAATCGGGCAAATATGATGCAATCGTCTATGACGCGCCAGCCCTGCAATACTTTGCCGACCACGAAGGAAAAGACAAAGTTGTAACCGTCGGTAAACTGCTCAAGCGTGAGTCGTATGGCTTAGTGTTCTCTTCGGGGAGTCCCTTGCGCGAACAAGTAAATCAAGCACTGTTGCAGTTACAAGACGAAGGCACTATCGATCGGCTCAATCAGAAATGGTTCGAAGAAAAGTAGACAAAAACGCACGATCATAGTATGATAGCGCCTTATGACTACACCCGATAAGATCAAATCAAAAAATACTACACGAAATCTTGCCTTGGCAGCGGTCGTAGGTTTGGGCGCCGCCGCTTGCGCGTCTCACGCACCTGGCGAAGGTACGGTTGTGTCGCGCTATGCTTTCGTTACCAAAGACTATGGGTGGCCACACCTGAACTTCTGTGGTCTTCTGCGAGCAACGGATGACACGCCTGAAGTGTTTGTAAAAAATAATGATCCAGCGGTAGTTCCATATAAGCGATTACAGCAACAAGGCGATGACCTGGTTCCTATTAACGACGTGCCAAAACCATTTCCAGCCATGGCCGGCAACGAACAACCGGCATTATTTGCACGAGATTCTTCTGCTAAGACAAACTGGACACACCCGTCCCGTGAAATCAAGCTTGGCGGTGTGTCTACATCGTTAGTCTGTGTAGCAGGCTACCAAAAAAGCATGGCGCCCGAGAGGACGGATGATCGATTAGTAGACTTCCCCGTCACCAACGATCCGCGCAAAGTACAAGATTTGCCGGATGGCACAGTCGTAGAAGTTGGATTCGACACCGAAGCCCCGCTTAATAACGGTTTTGTGCAATTAGGTGACATTCAGCCTAGTGATGTAGACATACACATCAAAACTGTTACTGTTCTGCCTTAATCCTCGTCGCTACGATCAATAAACTGATAGGCCACGACTTGGCCCAGGGCTTCTGATCCGCGCCTGTGCGCCTGGACAATGGTTTGATTTTTCTCAAGTTTAACACCCATTTTTTCGGCATATTCAAGTGCAGTTGGTGTGGCATGCCAGCCTTCGGGCAAGTCGCGAACATGCCACGTGACGTGGTGTAGCCGCAGAGAACGAGTCGGTTTGTCTTGGGCTTCGGCAGCTGCAATGGTGTCAGGCGTATCGCCAGCAACTTCGGCGGCGTATAGTTTTATACGTGGCATCACGAGGCGTTCAATCGATTCGAGTGCGGGCGGCATTTGTGAGGTGCGCGCTGGCGGTTCTTCACGCAGCTTTTTATTGATAAGCACCACTTTGTCGAGGCGATGCGTTAGGTCGAAGTAGTGCGCAAGTACCGTAGCTTGGAGGTCACGATATGCTTCATATTTCCCTTTTTGTAACGCGATATCCCGAAGTTTAACCCGGCAATCGCGCCAAGTGTACAACTCGCCATCCGGACCGAGATGTAATATGGCCATCGGTCCCGTTTCAGACAAACCATAAAGTGAATGCCCATACGTTTCCGATTTCTCAATCTTTATGCGGCGGTGAGTTGTCCTTTGCGTATGGAAGATGTGCGCCACCGCCTCAGTTTTATCGAGCAGTGGATGGTAGGCGGCACGTATTTTCTCATCATCAACAAAATCCATTAAAGAAGTGGCTGGACTAAATATCATTGCGCCACCCAGGTGTTTTTCAGGCTTGTAGCCCATTTTGACGCCAAAATGCTGTGTCTCGCGAATGCTATTGAACAAGCGCGCTACAAATTGTGAGTCGGCTTCGGCTTCTTCCGGACTAACCGTTTCGCCTCGATCAGAGGGTAAGCCATCCGCATACCTATAACCATCCTTATTTGTTCGGATTAGGGCGCGGAGGCTTCCGATCCGCACTCTCATATTATTCACTGCCGGCAAAAACGAAGTTTTCTCACCCTTTGCAGCTTCACGTTCCGCTACCTTGTCGTATATTTCCTGTGTGCGTTCCATGATGAAGTTCGCACTATGCCATGCATCGTCAAGTAATTCTTCGGGGAATGCGCGCGCCGTATTGACAGCTATCAACTCATTGAGCGCGTTTACGCGTGGTCCTGTGTGCTCTTGGGCGCCTAAATCTATTCGAATAGAGTTAATATTTTCGAGCAAATTCATGTGCGACAGAACAGTATTTATGGGTTTTTCACCCTCTGGTGCATATAATTGTCGAGCTATCTCGAGGTCGTCGGCGAGATGAACGAGCGAATCGTCATCATCGCCCATAAGTGCTTCTTGAATTTGCGTCACGAATTCAGGGGCCTTTCGAAGTAACCGATTGCCACTGCTCATACGTCGCAACAAAAAAGCGTTATCCTCATTGTATGGTGCTAGATCACGAGCAAATACATCGCCATATTGCGCATCTAAGGCTGCTCCATTAATTTCGAGCCCGGAAAAGTCGACTTGCGTAGAAGCCGGCATATGTTCTTTTTCGATGGTCACCTCCTATTTTGAAATAAGATTCGGTCAGGCGCTTGGTCTAAGATACCACATATTGGCGTTTTAATGTTTAGCTAATGAACGCGTTGGTATCTGGACTGTGCATAAGATATAATGCGGACACTTAAACAGCGAGCGAGATGGCGTGACGAACGGTGAATATGGCAAACCTCAACAACCGGCTCCCGAAGTCGTACAAGGTGAGCAACCCCCACAGGTAGAGCTTTTACTGCAACATCCTATGGAACTCGACCTGTCTTCGAGGGACGAAGGAGTTGCGGCAGTCGCTAAAATGCGTGAGGGTATCTATGAATATACGGAAGCTGGCGATCGATACCTGCCCGCCAATGTATCGGACGACGCTCGCCGACGATTCCACAATGTCTTACAAACAAGTGACGATGTCGTGCCGCTCAAAGGACACAAATTTTATGTCAATAAGCCGACGAATACATCGGGTCCGACTAACTTGGAACGTGCCGAGGCGATGGTTGATCGAATCGCCGAAATGCTTGAAGACGAATCACAGCTTTTTCTTGACGATGCAATTCAACGAATTCGCCGCGAAGGCAAGATTCTTCCATTCTATGTCAATACTTTTATGCTGGCCGAGGACGTATGTCGACAGCATCCGCGGCTGCAGACAACCCGCGAGCGTTTAGGCGCTGGTGTAACTGGTCCCGAGCAAATAATAACAGTTCACGAAGTTACGCCCGGTTTACCGGCAACCGTAGGTGAAGCTATCACCCGAGTATTGCATGAAATGTGGCCCGATAAAGTTTACACGAACAATCAATACTTTAAGAGAGTATGCGACCGCTTGAACTACACCGCAGCAACTTGCAGTGCAATCTATGAGGCAATCAGGCTTGATCCAAGGATCGAGGCGGCTAGGCGTTATGCGACCGAGCTTAGGCTTCAAAAAGCGCGAAAGATCAAAGAAGCCGATTTGTCTGACTTGACTGGTGAAATTGATATTCAGAGAACATCTTTTCAGGAACTCGCTCGATGCGCGCTTGATAATTGTGGCACGTTTGACCTGCAAAGTAGAAACGAAATTCTTGCTGCACTTGCCCCCGGACAAAGGATTCCTAGAGGCGTAAAACGCGCTATTATTGAAACTTTGCTGTACGATCCGCGCGTTATGCTCTCGAAAGACCCGGAATATTTACAAATCTTACATAGTCCCGAAGACAAGCAGAGATATGTACGAGTGGTCGAAGTTGTGCGCGCTGCGCTCGGGGTATTGGCCGAGAAAGGTGCTCGATCTGTTTGGACTAAGGAACTCGATAGGCTTATGCGAGCTGCTGCCAGGCAACGAAACGTCGAGCTAACGGAGCATGTCACGCAACTGCTGCAAACGCTCCTACGCATCGAACCGGGTATTGTTCATCCTATACAGGGGAAAAGATTCAAATTGAGACGGCCTGCCCGCCCACGTGCACCTGAAGCAAGTAAACCTGCGCTACCTTTAGTGACTCCAGAAGAGGAATTGCCAGAGGCTTCGCCAGACACTTCGCCAGACACAGAACCGGTAAAACTAGAAATCACGCCACCAGAGCCAGATATAGCTACGCCGTTGTTAGAAGAAGTTAGTACGCCCCCTCCTGAGCAACCGGAGCAACCTGAGTCGGAACAAGAGGAGCTCACCGAAGAACAGAAAGAAGAGCTCGCCTATCAGGCGCTGGTCCAAGAAATAGCAACGAAAATGGAGACCCTGGAAGGCCAACTGGATCACGAGCGTGCCGCAGCCCTCAGAGCTATCACTGACGAAATTATCACCCGACACGTAGATGACGCAGCAACATCCATGTTGGTAGATCGTTTGGTGGGGCTAGCTGAATCGCATCTACGTCAGCAAAATGATCATTTACTTGACGAAGAACGAGAGTACCTTGGGCTCGTCTTTAGTCGGGCTGATAAGTTTGAGCCGATCGTAGGCCGTGACGGAGTCCTGCGTGTTCGCGCGCCCTCTGCAACTACCGGAATTATTGCCGGTAAAAGTGTAAGAGACCTTGCCCAGCTCAGAAAGACATATTAGCCGCAGTTATGACGATCATTAGCAAATAAATTACCGGTAGATGTACGCCGAAAATTTGCTCAGCGGACTATATGAATAACGGAAATGACCATGCCAGTCATAATTCATTTCACTCACCAGCACATAATCGGCGGGGATGACCTTGCCCTCATAGGTTTGACCAGGCAGCGCCTGCACGATAGCGACGTGTCCATAGGCGCCGGCCGTTTCAACGGCAATTGCGCCCACCGCCGGTGTTTTGTGAATGGGGTAGTTCGAAGTTGCCGCCCAGCGATTAGCATTGCCTGTTACGTGGAAGTCGGTGTGCCCCTCGATCGCGGTGAAGTACCAATAGGCATATGAGGTACATTCGCGGTTGATGCGGTCGCCACTGTACGAAACAGTTCGAATGTTGTCCATCGGCGCGTTACACCACTCCATTGGATAGCCGCCATTGCCCGCGCCGCCGTCACAGGCGCCGCCCGAACCGGCTGGCTTGGCTGGCTCAAAGTTGAGGGTACCATCCTGAATCAAGAATGCTTGTTGGGCCTGCTCGGGTGTAATAACTGGTACGGCCGCAACGTTATCTTTGGGTTGAGTGATCGCCGTAATAGGCGCGCTTACCAGTTTCGAAGTGGCGCTTGCTGCACTCCCTACGCCGTGTCCGATCGCCACAAATGGAAATGCTATGACATGCCCGGTGACTGCTAGCGTTTTGCCAGTGGCATGTGCCGTGACACTTCCAGCGGTCGCTACCGCGTGCAATGTCGCTTTTCCGGCTCCCTGTATGCCCTGCTCAGCTTTGGTAATGCCGTCGATAGTCGCAACCGTAGCGCGCAGTACGCCAACTTCCGTAACGCTGGCGGCATGGCTGAAAGCGCCGGTGATACTGCCAACGCCTAACAGACTATCTTGGTATGTTGACGAGTTTTGCGGTGTCTGAGAATTGTGAATACGCGTCGTAATGTCTGCCCGGTGTGCTTGAAGTGTTCGGGTACAAAAAGAGAGAAGCCAAATGTCGATAATAATAAAGAGTGCGACAAAAATAAGTCGCCGTCGTTTTTGTAGTAAGTCGATCAGGTTAAACAGCATAGAATGCATCACACCTCACAAGTACAGTATTATACACTAACTTTGCAAGTGCTGCACTTTTAAGGTGTATATTAGCGCATCCGTATGGAATTTAGCGTTCTACCAGTTTCGATTTTCCGGTTCAAACATTATGCAGCCAGGAGCAACAGTGGCGTCTATTTGCTGGAGTGCTTCTTGGCGCGCTGTTACGTCTCCAACGCTTGATGTGAACACGCGAACTATGCCGCCAAGCGTTACGTCGCAGCCTTCCACTTCACAAACGGGCGTTTCGAGTGTTTTGTCTATTTTTTCTTGTTCTGCAGGCGAAATATTTTCCTCATCTGCTGGCGTCATTTCAGCGTAGAGAGTCATAATCTTCTCCGGCACTACCCCGGGATTATCTTTGCATTGGCTAATTACACACGTTTCGCATCCACTACTCATGACATTGCTCCCTTAACGGATACAAGTATGTCACGTTTCAGAATGCTTGCAAGTCGGAGGTGATCTCAACCGTGATACCATTTGTATATGCGCAAATATCTTAAGCCATTACTACTTGGCCTGGCGTCGCTTACTATTGCGATAATTGCGATGTGGTCGCTTGGGTTTTTTCGGGAAACGTCGTGTACGGATTTCGAGGGTGGATCGCGAGCAGACAACTGCTTAATTCAAAATACCAATCTTGAGTTCACGGTTTGGATTGTCGTTCTTAGTGTTGCGGTGTTCGGGCTAGCCCTTATTTTAGGCAGTGTGCTGCGGTATCTTTGGGGGCGAATATTTGCAAAGAGCAAACCGCTCAAAGACAAAAAGTCTATTACAAAACCTTTGCTCATTATGGCCGCATTGTACGTTCCTTGCGTTGCCGTAATCTGGATGCTGGTGAGTGACAATAGTGACGCCGTGGCGCTCGTGTTTACGCTTGCCATTATTGTACTTTTCGCAATTCCGTTCGCGGCGACTTCCTGCATTATCGGCAATGCAGCTAAAACCAAACACAAAATCACGTAATTCTGCCCCGTGGGCAGCAAACACGCTGTCGAAAACATTGGTGACACCGAGGTCCAAACGATCTGCGTTGAATTTAAACAGTAGTTCATAAGTCTGAAATCTTTGCACGAATGCCACAGAGTGTGATTTATTTTATAGACAATCTCATTGAAAGCACATAGCACTTCGCATATACTTGCAAAGTGCTCTTGACTGTACTTGATTTTATTGGCACTTTTGCGTTCGCCATTTTTGGTGCTAATAAAGCTATAGAAAAGAAATTCGACCTCTTTGGTACATTTATTTGCGCCATGGCTATGGCGGTGGGCGGCGGGGCTATTCGAGAGATGATGCTCGGCCACCAACCGGTGTTTTTACATAACTATTTGTACGTGTACGTGGTGATATTTGGCGTGGCGTTTGCCTTGGCGATTCGCCGCATTTTCCCGAAGTTCTTGCCCATTATGTTAGTTATTGATGCGGTTGGATTGAGTGCATTTGCAGTTATCGGCGCGCAAAAAGCCGCAGCCGCAGGCCTAGGCGTGGGCGCCATGGTATGTTTTGCGGTTTTGACTGCCGCTGGCGGCGGTGTGCTTTCAGATCTGTTAACGCAACGTAAACCGCAAATATTTTACCGAGATTTTTACGCCACGCCGGCCATGATTGGCGGCGTCGGCTATTATTTGCTGCGTCCTACCGGCAACTCCTCGGCCATTTATATACTGCTTGCAGTAGTTTTTGCGCTTAGACTTGTAAAAATATATTTGCAACTAGCTGACCACAATCAGTACCGGCGCTTCGTGCGCTATCGTTTGCGATTGCTCGAACAATAATTTATCACTACCTTTGCGGAGGTATACGTAAAATTCTGTAATTATTCGTCGGTATTTTTTGTCTCTGGTATTATTTGCGTACGTGACATCTTCAGAAACCTAACCCTTTACAGAATAACTATGCCACCAAACACTTCGAACGAACATGCGCCGGTTCCGGCTTTTGCGGGCCAACCGCAGGCGCACCCATTCAGAGAAATAAGCTCGAGTGCCTCGCATGTTGAACTGCATGCCGTCGTCACTGATGAAATTGTCGTCACAAAGCGTGCCGTTGGATACACGCTTTTGGCGCTCGGGACGGGCATGGCTCAAGAAAAGACGTTGCAACACCTCCGGGCTGAAGCGATTGAACGAGCGCCTGAGCTGGCCGAGGACGACGCTGCTTTTACTAACATCATGAGTGCTGCTCGCAGAACAAGCGGTCACCGAGCCCCCGACATTATTACTCACCGAGCCTCACCGCAAGCGAGCACCTTTTATTATGAAGACAGTCCGCGCCCACAAGATGTTTCTGAAAATTTTGCTCATTGGGGCAACGGAACGCATATTCGGTTTGACGAGCAAACCGGCTACCTCGTGGTGTCGCACGCCGGCCGACGAACAGGCGCGAGAGTTCAGGGTGGGTTGCAAAAACTGCTCTGGAATCACCTTTTACATGAAGCCGGCAGTTGGATTGATCTGAAAACGCTGGTGCAGCTGCAATCGCCTGATGATGCAAGTAGTCGCACTAAAATGCGTACGGCACTGCGAGAACATTTCCCTGCTTTTATTGAATCCGCGCTCGATCTCAATCCAGACGATTTACTAGGCGTCAAAGAAACGCCGCAGAGCGAACGAGGCTGGCCACTCAAGCAATACAAAATATTGGCAGATAGCGTGGAATTTGCAGGCGCTGAATATAAAACAGAAATTGTCCAGAGTCCCCGAACCATCCCTAACAATGACATTGCAGTAATCGCACTGAGTCTTATGTTCAAGCAGCATTTGCTCGAGCCATTAACAGAGCTCATACCAAGCATTCCACGTTTCGACGATTTGGCTTTTTTGAGCTCGAGCGAACGATTGTCCGGCCCAGCGGTCGCAGTGTTAGAAACGAAAGCCCAGGTTGCCAAAAGTCTGCAAAAAGTTATGGATTTGATCGATGATCCCGAATATAAAAGTCCCTTCGAAATGACGCAATTCGATCACGTATATGCACATGATCTGTTTAAGTTTCTCGTTGGATTCGATCGTGTAGACTTTAGAACCGGCAAACAACCGGTGCGCGGCCTCCAGGTGTTGAGCAAAATACTCACTAGAAAATAACCGCATTCTTGTGCAAAGCATGCTGTTCGTGCTTGTAATCACATCCGATTATTGCAATAATAACAAGCTTATGAATTCCAAAGAATTTGTGCAGCCCTATCCGCTCGAAATGACGCCGGAAACTATTCATGCCGGTGATCATTCAAAGTACATTCCGGAAGCACAAGACTGGTCATATATGTTCGGCCAGCGCTTGCACGCCGACCTTGGTGGCGCGGAGCTTGGCACGGTGCATCGCCCTGCAAATGATATGAATTATTGGAAGTGGCAGGGCGGTGTCTTGAATATGGAAAACGAACTCATGGGAATTCCGGGAGATGACGAAGCACGTCACCACGCAATCAATGAACTCAATTTCCACGTTTTGAACGGTGGTATGAAAGGCTTTTGGGCGCCGATTCAAGAAGGTGGCTGGCGCTCCGAAGGCCCAAGAATGCATGCCATCAATGTTGCTGAGCGCTTCTTGGCATTGAGTGGCTTTGTCTATTTTGCCGCTCAAAGCCATGCTGATCCTACGAGCCTTTTCAACGGAAAGCTAAAGGGTTTAAACGACACCATGATAGGTAAAATCCAAGAATTCGATGCAGTTTTGGCGCTATTAGGTGTGGTACGAAAGCATCCCAACTGGGCAGTCGTGCCTGCCCCGCTTAATTTTGAACGAACAAAAAAGCGGATCAATGTCGACTTTGTGCTTGCTGATTGCGTAGAGCGAAAAGCTGTTGGTGTGCAAGTCAAAACCAAAGTTCGCGACCGTGATTATGCGCAAGCCGACAAAGAGCGTGTGGTTTTTATTGACGGAACGGTCGATTTGGACAATGTACGGGCAATGCGCACACAACGAAAAAGCTCAAACAAGCAAGTAGTTGCCTGGCCTGGTATGATTGCGGCAAAAATGGTGGATACCATGAAGTCAAAGCAGAACGGTGTGGAACTAAATTCCTTTGTCAAAAAGCTGGCGCGTATGCTTGTTGGGGGTACAAAAGTCGACTACTCGGGAGTTGTAGATAAAATCGAAGCGCGTATTTTAGAAAAATTGTAACCCGACGTGTTTATGTAAGACGACATAGCCATAGTGTTTTTTACTTTGCGTCGCTTTGTTATTTTTGGTAGTATCGAACGCTTATGAGTGTTGAAGATTTAAGAATTATTGAAGAAGGAGTGAGTGAGCTCACGCGCCAAGGTTTATCGCAGCTGGGTCCCGCAATGGAAGGCCAGCAAGTACACCAAGACTCAGCCCGCCGCTGCGCGTATGCGGCAGAACAAGGTGACGTACGTCGTCTTAATGCTGCCCGTGCGCTCACCCGCGCCATTGCCGCGGCACGAGAATTACAGGCATATAATCAGCAGCTGCAAGATTTACTCGGGGCGTCTCTGCCACACGAAGAAATAATGATCATTACTGGTACGGCACAAGCAGGAACGGAAATGGCCGAAGAAACGATAAGTATGATTGGGGATGTGGAAACGTCGCTTGACAGTTTGCAAGATGGGCCGGCTTTATTGCAAGACGCGGCTGGGCGATTAGCCAATCACCCTCACATAAATGAAGGTTCATGGCGTGCAGGCCGGAGCGCTCTCGCGGCTGAAAGAACCGTCATAGAAGGCCTTTAACATGAGCGAATATCCGAAAGTTTTAGACGATGGGGCTACCATTGCAGCGCAAGCCATTGCGAAAGTTGCTGAGATTAATCAGGCACTTGAGGAGGCGCGTTCTTATTTAGGGCAATTTGCCGAACAAATGAACATTGGCGCTCGAGCTATTGAAAATAGTGCCCGTCAAGTTGGACAAGATATTGCTGGCCACGCAGCCGCAGAAGATCCGTTTCAGGCAGCCTTGGCCATACACACTGATGCGGGCTTTAGTGAAAACAATGCAGCCGCTGCCCGAGTAACGAGCAATCTGACGGGCTGCCTTCAGGAACTTGGTCCAGAACGCACGGCGTTTGTTGACCTGCAGCATTACCTTGTGCTGGGCGCGGTCGCCGGATTTTCTGAACGTAAACAAGAACTACGGTTTGCAGATCTAGCCGCGGCCATGGGGAGCTTGCCCATGCTGCAAGAAAAACAAGAACAAGTTGCGGGACGTATACAGGCCTATAAAGATGCGCGAATTCGTGAGTCTACTGCTCGCCGAGAAGCCGAAGGTAAAGTAGCGCAAACCCAAGAGGCGATCGTGCAAGCCCTGCTCGAAGGAAGTGACCAGCCCAACCATACATCTGCTGCAATTGCTGAAAAGTTGACGGGTGTGACCGCCGAGCTCAGCGGCATGCCCGATTCGGCGCAATTGATTAATCGAGCTTTGCAACAGCTATTAGGCGAGATCGACGAAGCGAGCGACGCGCTTACCGACTGGCAGCACGCAGGCGCACCACCGGCCGAAGTTCTCGCAGCACAAGAGGAACTTAATCGGTTGAAAGCAGAGCTTACTTCCTCACTTAATCCCTTGCAAATCGAAGATGAGCTTAAAACCCTCAATCTAACGAAGGGTGCTTTTGAAACAGGAGCCAAACAACAAAATGGCGCGGACAAAGCCTTAGATCAAGCGCAGCAAAATTTGCTCGCCATGATAATGTCGATGGCGCGGTACATAATAACGAGGGGCGGATAGTTATGAGCTATGGTAGTGCGGAAGATGCATATAAAGAAAAAATCACGACCGTACGGAGCACCTTAGAAGGTTTATACGAAGAAGTTAAAAAAACTCAAGAAGGATGCGCAAGAAACGGTGCGGCACTTAGTGAACTTGGCGCTTGCGCACTCGGCGTCAAACAGATTGCGGAAAATATTCGAGGTCATGTGGCGGTCGCCCAAGGTCATCGAGCTGAAGCCGAAGGTATTATAGGAAGCGACGCAATTATTTCGCCCGACCACCCTGATATGCAGGATGGCCGCAGTAACATAGCGGACGTTTCGAGTAATCTCATGGTTGTCGATACTGACTATAGCTGGGTTATTGACGCTGCCGAATACGAAGCGGGCAGTTTAGCCGGTAATGGTGACAAATACACCGAGCGGGCGGGTCAGCTTGCGACATTACAGGGCTCGCTTGAAAGTGCTTATCGGGCCGCTACGCAAGCCGCCGGACCGTCTGCATAACACCTATGATTGCCCCGGTTATAGCACAAAAACGACGGTCTCAAGTGCGAAATATTTCATTGTCATTTAATAAGCAGGTGCCATAATTACCCTCCCAACACTAAGCATAAGGAGGATGTATGGTATTGAAATTAAAATCGTTGCGAAAAGCAGCGTTGGCCGTTATGGCTATAACCGTACTTGTTGGCGCTGCTGGTATGTCATATGCCAAGGTCAATGCCGCCGACGAAGCACAGCATCATGATGATTTCACCCCTAGTTGGGAAGAGGTAAACCGAACGATTACCCTCAACCCGAACAATCCTGCTCCGGCGGACGTCGTCAGCCAATTAGTATCACTTAAAGTCGCTTACCGCGATTTTCAATCACGTCCACACGAGGGCATCATCGAAGTTAATCGCGCGCTCAAAGACGACGTAATCAGCTTCTTTAAGTACGCATATTATCTTAACTTCCCTATCAACGAGGTTGGTGTTTCGAGCGATTCACGTTTCAAATGGGACGACAATAAATTAATGGCTGCAAACGTGACTTCCGGATTTAATTACCGAACGGTAGCCGGTACTAACAATCCATCGCAACACGGCTTAGGCCGCGCATTCGATGTTAACCCGCGCCAGAACCCCTACATAACACTGGACGACCAAGGAAATCCCGTGGTTGCACCCAAAGGTGCGAGCTGGCTTTCAGGCACGGCTGGCACCCTTCACGAAGACCACCCACTCATTCAGTTAATGAAATCGCACGGTTGGGCCTGGGGTGGTAACTGGACATTACAAGACCTCGATGGTGCTGTAATCGACTACCAACACTTGCAAAAGCGCGCTCCGGCTCCCGCTTCTGCGCAAACATCAACTAACAATACAAAGGAATAGTTTTGATATACAATACTCCTGCAAACACCAACGCCGCTGCACCAACCACGCAAGTGCAAGCGCTATCACCAACACCAACAGAACTATCGAAAAATAATGTCGGAGAGGCTTTTAAGACATTGCTATTACGCCAATACCTTCAGAAAATCGTTAACAAAAACGAGTCCCTCGGCGTTACGACCGATGTATCCGTTGTTGACCTGCAGACAAATCAAAGTATTTACGGGCACAACCTCGACACTGAGCAATTTGCTGCGAGTGTGAACAAAGTGCCTATTGCAGAACTCATTTTAGCTGATTTACGCAGCGGTAAACTGCAGTTTAACCAAACACTGACTTGGGCAGCGAGCGATGTTCGTGCCGGTGCCGGTGTTTATGATCAACCTGGCGCACCAACACAAGCAACCATACAACAACTCTTGTTTGATCTGTTAAATCCGTCTGGAAATACGGCTGTTCGCGCCCTCGTTAACCAAGGTATGGGCGGCGCGGCCGCAGTCAACGCTCGTTTTGTGAACGAGCTTCACTTGCAGCACACTGCTTTGCAGCCGCTCGACGGCAATCGCTTTTATGTTGGCAACACGACCGCACGCGAAGCGATGCAAAACATCCGAAAATTGCTCGACGGCAACGACCAGTACCAGCAATTTGTGAAGCATGCACTCGCGACAAATATTTACACGGATTATGGTGTTCGCACGCAGTTGGCTGGAAACGACTTTATCGTACTCGCTAACAAAGTCGGTATTTTGGACGACACCGATGGTGATAACCGCCACGATGTTGGCGTCATCTATAACACGAAGACCCACAAAGCCTACGGTTATGCGCTGCTTAATACCGCATATGGTGAAGCATATAACACAGCTACGGCGCAGGCCGGCATTTCCCTTGCCGATATGGGCAAAGGCGTGCTGCGCTTCTCTGGCGACACGATGCCACAGAACCGTGCAGAAGCGAACGTACAAGCGCTTCGACAAACAGCACCAGAAAGTTCACGTATCAAGTACTAGCTTTCTTAGTTCTGTTTACGAAAAAGCCGGCATTGTCCGGCTTTTTCTATGTAAACAAAATGGACGATCGCTTTTAGGATCGTCCATTTGTTATTACCTGTGGCGCGGATTATTCCAATGACTTCAATTTTGCCGCGACTTGTTGCGCGTATGGCGTAAGTTTTTGAGTCATGGCACTGGTATCAGTGAGGTTAACATTCTTTTGTGAAGTTCGGTCAAACACGATTTCAGCTACGAATCGGCCTTGGCGAAATGCTACGGTGTTTTGGTCGGCTTTATCACGAAAACCGAGTCCTTCGCTACCGATATTCGCGTCTACTTTGCTGCTGCCGGCGTCCTTCTTGGTAACACCCATGAAGTACTTCGCTGCAACATCGCTGTTAAAACTGGTTACCGTCAGCTCAAGTTTTTGGTTGAAAGGTCCGGCGCCAATTCCCGAACCAAGCCCGGTGTTGTATCGTGCGCATGATGTTGTAATGGAGTTGTATAGCTGATCATTAACTTTGGAAACTGCTGTCCCGCTGGCAAGGCCTTCGGTGACGTAAATACTTGCATCGCTGCCGGTCAAATTCTTGATGTCATCGTTGGAAATTACATCGCATGCTCGAGCCCACTTTTGTTTGTAGGTCGGCGTGTCGTATGTCGGAATTGCCGGGCCTTTTGGAGCGGCCTGCTGGGCTACAAAATTTTGAGCAGCTGTCGTTAAGATGGTTTGAGCTTGGGCCTCGGACAATTTTGTGCCATTAAATAACACGTTGATTGCTTGCTTGCCGCTCACCAGCATATATTCGTGATTGCCAGAGCTGCGTGCTTTTGAGTATTGATAGGTCGCAAGTCCGCCGATATCGCTTGTTTTAGAGTAGTTGCGATCGAGTGTGTCCTGTACGGCGTCCATCGTGGTGAATGGTGGTTGATAAACGCTAAGACTCACGAGGCCGCCACTCTGCATGCTGTAATTACAATTGTTGTCATCGTCGGCAGACGGGAGCGTATATACGTTTGATTCGGGGCTCTTTTTGCCTACACCGTCGATAAACGTACGTCCGATTGCCCTATCGTCTTCGCGTGGAGTTATGTATATCTTTTTGTCATATAACTCTTGTTGAGTCACCAAATTACAGGCGTATACAATGTTGCCTGTCGAAGTCTTAAATGGCTCATCGAGTTTGGCCATGCTCAGCGCCATTGGGTCGCCGATCGACGAACCGTATTGCTTGATGTTGTAGCCGTCTCGGAAGTGGTAGAGTGAACTGTCATACGAAGTACCGCTATTTGTACTTTTCGACTTGCTGCTCGTCGCTGCTTTTATAATGCCCGCACCCAGAATAAGTACGAGGATTACTCCTAAAATAATAAGTAATTTTTTACGATTTCCATTATTGCTAGGTGATGTTGCCGGCGTTTGCCCAATCGATTGGTTCGGCGCATTAGGCGACTGCGTAGAGGGCGAGCCCGGCGCATTTGTTACATTATTTGGAGCTGGAGTTTCTGGTTCCATGATGTATTCCTGATTAATCCTTTAATTATACCGTAATCTCCGGCCCGCATAGATCTAGAGAAACCACCTTAGGTGCGATGGTTGCTGTCCGCCCCGCTTATAGAATCATGATATAATTTCGTCTTTATGGCCTATATGCTCGAATCGAATGCGCATCTTTTTACACCACAGTACTGGGACGGTCTGGCTATAGGCGAACCCCTGCAACACATGCCACTGTTTTCGAAATTCGTACAATCAGAGCAAGTCGAAGCCGCTTCAGAAGCGTTATGCAATGCGGGCGATGACATAGTCGACGGCTGGTACGCCGAAGAGACACTGCCTTTAGGCAAATCACTTGAACAGGCTCAGCCAGATGGCGCGGTAGTTATCATTGATTGTGAAAAACTTATTCGTTGCAACAAAAATCCCTATGGCCAGGATACAGGGGCGCAACACCGTGATTGTCGCTCGATCGAAGAACCCTTTGCGGCGTATTGGCGCACACAACAGACGAGCGAGGCGCCACAGCCGACGCATTTTGGCACCGAAGGCGCCTATGACGAACGCACCGGCCTGGCTTACCAACGAAGACTGGAATGGGGCGTGTTGCATACTGACGATGAACAACGTCGTCGTGTTGGCTTGTGGCACCTGAGCCATCTACGCGCTACCGACGACGGTGCGCAACTTTATCAGGCGGGAGAACGCGTCTCGACCAAAACCCCTGATAGTTTGGACGGACAGGTGCATGCGTATTCACTTCCTCGGTTTGATGCACTCGAAAATCCGAATTACACGGCCCAAACGCTGAGCATTGACAGTCTTATGCGGGTACGAAGTGTCCATCTTATCACTACAGCAAACGGCGAATTACCATCGGTGCCGGCCTTTTTCGCCCAGAGTGATCCAAGCAAGCAGCTCGTCTTGGCGTAACATTGAAAATGTAGCAGATATATGCTATAATTATACTTTATGAGCGGATCCCTGGGCGGTAATAAGTTGGTTGTAACCACCGCGGCACTTGCCGCTGGTACTAGTTTGGCATTATCCGGCTGTTCAGCTGAGGCACCGCAACCACCACAAGACGCTACCCCACTCGTCTCAGACTATCTTGCCCAAAATCCATATACTGAATACGGCATTTTTGATACGAGTACGATTGCGAACACTTTCGCGAATACTACGTTGAAGCCAGGTCAAACACAAGCATACGATGACCCGCTGAAATACGATGTCGGTGCGGGATCAACAGGTTCACGCTCCTCTCAATTGCTTGAGGTGCACGCCGATAAAACAGGAACATTACACTACTCTGCTTCAGAAAAACTGCCAGCAAAACAACTCACGCAATTATTACATGCCGTTGATAGCCGCAGCGATCGTTTGCGATCTGTTATGATGCCCGACACGGCAGGCAAAATTGCATTACAAAGTATTAAGTTTCGTGCGTTTGACCCCAAAGACCCTGTCGGTAAGTATGAGCAAAGTCATATTCTTTACGCAAAACATGACCTAAACGAAGGCGACACGCCTAATTTGTATTATTTCTTGCCCGGTAGCGACACCATTAATTACCCTGAAATTCCTGAAATGCTCGGTCACGAAGTTGAACACGCAGCTTTAGGACAGGGCGAAAAAGAGTGGCTAACACCGACGCAAGCTGAAAGACTTACGAAAGCCTGTAAAGTTTTAGGAAAAGAAGCGATTGATGCAAACGGCTATCAGTTTGTTGATGGGCTCGAACGCTTAAAAGAAGTTGTTGATCCAAAATATGGGCCTGCAATAGATCAAGTTACTGACGCATTTAGAGACGGTACCTACACTGATCTTCCACGAGCTGACCAGGCGGCTTCCGTTCCTGCGTGTACGCAACAAGTGCCTGCCGCAGCAATAAGAAAAGCAATCACCGACCAGGGCGGCGACTCACAAGTCTTTCAGAAAAGTATTGAAGGAGCGCCCGGTGTTGTTGATCGCGGCGCTAAAGCGATTAATAACGAGTTAACCGATGAATTTTACGATAGCGCCCGACGGGATTTCACTTATCATGGTATGTTTGAATCTACTTATTTACCTGCTGGTAGTACGCCAAACCTTGGGCATCCCCCTGATAACGAATATGAACTCGGTGCCTCGAGCGGAAATGTCGCCTTGACTCACCCGGACGAATTCTTGAGCACCCTGCGCTACGCGCCGGCAGACGTTCAGGCAGCGGAAGCTGACGTTCTTGCAATTGATGCCGAAATTCTGAGTGCGCACTATCCAGGTTCCGCGCTCGCCAAAAGTGCTGATGATATGGCAAAACAGCTCGCAAACCGCAAATAAAAATACAACAGTTTAGCCGATCACGACCCAAATTTTCTTTGCAAAATCGTGTTGCATGTTGTATGAAATTCATCAAAATTAACAGTGGTAGTTTATATAAAATTAAGACCTGATAGAAGTTAGGTTTTTTGTCAGTGAAAATTTTGGCACTGCCTATTTTCGCGTAGTAAAATAGCCTACGGTTGTGCACAGCAAATACGTGAAGTTCTAAAAATCTAACAGGAAAGAACAATATGACTCAACGTCCTATTCAGTGTATTGATCGCGCCCTGAAATTCAGCAAAGCTGCTCGATATGCGCTTGTCGCCGTCGTTGTTGGTGCTTTTTCGCTTGTTCCGGCAACCGTGGCACATGCTGCATCAGACCAAGCAAGCGGCATCAAAGCTGCGCCTACCGCACCAAAAGATTCAACAGTTGGCGTTACTGCGCCTGTTGCTAACAAGGGTGCGGCACAACAAGCACACCCGAATGCAGCGGCACTTGCCTACACCGCTGGCATTTCTGCAAGTTCTACATACTTGTGGCCACAACAGTACTCGACTATCACCGCTTCAACCAACCAAGATGTGGGCCCAACGCCTTACTACTTGAGCATTTACGATGCAACAGCTGGTAACTACATCAAGATCTGTCCAAGCGGAACAAGTTGTAGCATGGCGGTCACTTTCCCTAATGCAACGACGCATGTGTACCGTTCGTACGTTTCGTATTACCCAACGACTAACCCGCCCGCTGGCCAGCAGGCAGTATCGGGTAGTCTGAGCGTTACCTGGCGAAGCATCAGTGTTTCGCTTGCTGCAAGCCCTACGACAGTAGGAATTAACGCAAACAGCACTTTGACTGCTACCGCAAGCGCAGATGTTACTCCGTCACCCTTCTACATCCAAATTTATGACGCTACCACTGGTACGCGATTAAATTACTGTGGATTTAGTGTGACTTGTAGCGCTTCTGTGAGTCAAGCAGTGGCGACAACACACCGCTACATTGCCTATGTTTCAAATTACAGCACGGCATATCCGCCAGCTGGCATACAAGCTACATCTAATTCCAGCTATGTAACTTGGACTGCTTCAAACTACCGAATTTCACTCGGTAGCACGACACCATCATATGGTCATCGCACATTGACTGCTTACAGCAATATCAATGTACTTCCGACACCTTACTACATCCAAATCTTTAACCTCCGCACCGGCGCACGTATCGCTGTTTGTGGTTCGGGCACCACATGCTCGACAACGGTTTCTTTGGCATTTGGTAAGACTGACTTTGTCGCGTTTACCTCTTCGTACAGCACAACGATTCCTCCGCTGAACACGCAGGCGAACTCAAACATTGTCTCGGCAAACTACCCAATCATCATTTCTCCACTCGACAAGGAAGAATAACGATTACCTAGGTTTGTTTTAAAAACTCCCGGCTCTTTTGCCGGGAGTTTCTTTATACCTGGGGCGACTGTCTCGCCACATCCCTGTCAACGCGCGCAGTTTTGGGGTATTTTTACGCAGGGTTTTTGGCCCGCCACGGGTGTGGGGAGACAGTCGTGCAATTTTTTAACCAAAA
>CAZRIO010000007.1:51579-54347 GCA_964600185.1 uncultured Candidatus Saccharibacteria bacterium
CCCCGCTTTTTGCGCGGTTTTTTTTTATTACCGGGGGCGAGTTCCGCCCAACATCCGTGTCTCCGCCCCCATTTGCCTGATCTTTTTCCGCTGTGTTTGAGCACGGACAGGGATGTGGCGAGACAGTCGTCCATTTGAGTAACCTAACAAAAAGACATAAGTATGTTATAATAGGTAAATTATGGCACATGCTGAACTGCGATTACCGGAAACCGCTTCGCTTCACCCCTTAGCGCATGTCACTTTGCTTGCCAACCACTTTGGTGAATCTATTCCATATGCTCCAGATGAATCGCAAACAGCTGCTTATATGCGAACAAAACGAGAATTTACCGCAGCAGCCAAACAATTGGGCGCTATGATCGTAGAGGATGACGGAAGTTATGCAACGCATAATGCCGTGTTCAGCTTTAGCGATAACACCTACACTCATGATCCTTCGCAGGCATTCAAGGAAGAGCGACTCCGCAGTTTGCCATTTCGCGTGCCGAATTTACGCCAGCCGGTCACGACCACATTATTTGATGCGTTAAAAAATGACGCTTCTTTTGAAAATCCCTATGTTTTAGCAGACACCAAAGACACCCGCGGGTACGGAAAATATTTGGTTGAAACCGAAGAACAGCACCGGAAAGTGCTTGCTTATGCCGAACATCGCCTCGACACTGCGCTAGGAACTCAACAAGTATCTAGTTTCGCCATGCGCGAGTTCGTGGAAACGCCGACTGATTACTTCACGTCTTATCGCGTGATTGCGACCCCAAAAACGGTTGTTGCCGCAGGATTACTCTACTCTGCCCACAAACTTTCAGACGCAAAAATTATGGATGATGGATCGAGCGAACTTTCTGATCCGCAGTCAGCGTTTTACCTTGCCGCTCGTGATGTTCGATCGAATATAGCACTTGGTGGTGAAGTTATTCCAATAGTTGGCAGTAATCCTATTCCACAGATGAGCTTACATCGTGAGATTCTCGAAGCACACAATATTGATCCGGATAATCCGGCCTTGCCTCCCTCGATTACCGATCAAGTTCCCGGCATCGTGCATAACTATAGCCGTGTAACGGGCATCCACTCTGGCCTCGACTTTATCGGCGACGGCGTATACTTGGAAAATAACCAAGCACCGGGCCTACGAACCTGGGAAGCTTGTCATTTTGGCGGCGAGACAATCGATTACAGCATTGCTTACGCTGATATTTATTCGCAGGCGCTCCAAGATTTGACAGTACAAAATCCTTAGCTCAATTTACCCGCATAGTAGTGCGAGAGTTCTTCGTATCTTTCGACTTGTCCGGTGAGCCAACGTCGCGCACGTCCAGCTTGAACGGTACGAGGGTGACGTTCCGGATAGACACTTTCCCCGACTGGTTCAACCTTGGCCACTGCCTTTAGTACATGGGCAGTGGTTTTACATAGTAAAAGTTTATTTCTGTCTTGCATAGCGGCCCCCGAAACTTCAGAACGCATGGCTAGACAAAGGCCGGTCAAGTCATGCCCTTTTAAGTCAAAGTCTCGCCATATAACTTCGGCGATCTGAGGATGACTATAAGTTCGAGGGTTAACGCTCACATTAAAAGGAATGAAAGTGTGGTCGCACAATACAATTTTCCCACAAAACGTTGCGTGTTTCTCTCGAGTCAGTGGTCCTGATTCCGGTCCGTTTCGGTGCGATTCTCGTTGATTGGCGGGTAGTACTACAAAACCGATATCAGGGTGACGAACAAGCAACCGATTGAGTGTTTGAGCGGCAAGGGTGCGTCCTTTTGTATTTGCGAGGGTAATTACATCAACTTTATTGTGCTGCCCGCGGCGCGCCTGGTTACCTAATAACGGGTTGAGAACTTCTCGTTGTACGCGCTCATATGCTTTAGGCTGAAATGTTGTGTTATCCGCGTCGTCATGTGGCAGGCCGCCGCCACCCAGGTAATAAGGAGCATGTGCAACAAGTTCGTTAGCTTCGTGAGTCCGTTGACGAAACGATTCCCGGTCTTTATATCGCGTTTCTATGTGGTGACGTAGGTTATCTGACCGCACGGCGGCATTGGCAAGTACGGCTCGCGCCATGGGGAGTTCGGTCTCGGAAAGGCAATGCGCGTAATCGATCATACACGATATCGCATCTAATTGCTGGCCGGCTCGTTCTCCGGCGAGCAACACACTGCCACATGCTTCCAGTGTCTCTTTGTCGAGCGTGTGCGGTTGCACTAGAGATGGAAGTTCGGAATAGACTTGCTGTGCTTCGATAATTTCCATTGTCATAAGAGTTATCTTCTTTCTTGGGTGTAATCAGCTACCCACTGTTTTGCGTATATGGCCATTTTGGTCCGAGAGTCATCACGTTTGTATATACTTTCTCCGATTGGCTCAACTGAAGTTACGGCTGTTAGAACAGTTTGTGTGACATCGTCGAGTAGCTGTCGCTGTGTTGCGGTGAGCTGCTCGCCTGCGGCATCTTTGCGCATTGCACGTGCGACATGCGAGAGTTTTCGAGCCGTAGACTCCAGCTGCGCGGTGGTGATTTGACCTACGCGCGGATTGCGTTTGGAATTGGTGGCATCGCCCGATATTACTTTGAGCGGCACAAAAGTGTGATCCGGATATACTACTTTTACGTCGAAGCCTTCGTGTTTGCGTTCTTCTCCCGCATTGCCATTCGAATGTTTCTCGCGGCCATTACTCGGAAAAACGCCAAACATAGCCGTATATGGCTGCATGATTTGTAGACGATGAAGCGCTTGCGTCACGATGAGTGTACGAAGGGG
>CAZRIO010000008.1:0-22063 GCA_964600185.1 uncultured Candidatus Saccharibacteria bacterium
AGCACCTGCCTCTTAAGCAGGGTGTCCTGGGTTCAAGTCCCAGATGGCCCTCCAAAATTGCATTTCAAGACTTCTCGGTTGAGGAGTCTTTTTGTTTGGTATGATTAGATTATGAATGATCTTGCGCTTCCCGCTACTGCCGCCGAGTATATGATGTGTTTTCGTCACCTTGCCGCCATAGCCGACAGTGCCATGGATTACCTTGAAACACATAAGCCGATTCACCTCGAATCCCTCGACAGGATTGCGCAGAACGTGGAGACGTTAGCGGGTTTGCGTGGCGATTCGAGCATTTACGAGAAGGCACGACCACAAGGGCTAGACGAGTATCAAAGCGAAATGTATCAGATTGAGGACACGCTCAGAAAACGATTAGTGAACTTGGGTTACGTGTATCCCGCGGCGCGTCCGCTCGACGAAATAATCGAGTAAAACAACGGTGCTGCGTGCTATACTCGGTCCATGATTAAGGCTATTATTTTTGATTTCTTCGACGTTATTCGTACCGACTCATACAAAGCCTGGCTTGCTGCAAATAATATTCCGCACGAAGGCCCATACTTTGACGCGTCGTATCAACAAGATATGGGGAATATTAACACTGGGGAATTTCTGCAGCGGCTGAGCGATTTGCAAGGTCGACCCATCACCCAAAAAGAGATAGACGCCACCGCAAAAGTCGATCAGGCCGTTCTGGCGATCGTACAATCGCTGACAAAAAACTATAAACTTGCATTATTGTCGAATGCGCCGTCGGTTTTTCTTCGAGATATCTTAGCTAAGCACAGGCTCGAACAACATTTTAACGAAATTGTTATCTCAAGTGAGGTTGGCATGGTAAAACCGCAGGCCGATATTTTTAAACACACTTTGCAAAAACTCGGTACGAAGGCTGACGAAACAATTTTTATCGACGACAATGAAAAGCATGTCACCGCAGCAGACAAACTTGGCATCCGCACGATTCATTTCCATGCCGCAGAGCAACTCAAAAACGAGCTTCTACAACACGACATCACTATTTAGCTATGCCTACTCCAGAGATGCCGTTTCGACATAACTTAGTAAATGCCGGATTTGGAAAATCAGGTTTGCTCACTTTTGCGCACGATCCGGAGAAAATAGTACGGTATCTGCCACGACACGAAAGCGCAGCCACACAAGTAGAAGAAGCGCGCGTTTTCCTCGACTGCCTCACTGAGCTAACCGATGATTACAATATTGCGGTGCCGAATCCAACATTTGTCGTGGGTCATGACTCTGCTCGTTATAACCATCAGCCGGTCACCTATGTTATTGCTGATCGCGTACATGGAAACACGATGGACTATCCCGCAAAAATAGGAAAAATATTCGTTCCCGCATTCACAGAAACACTCGCGAATTGTATACGATACTATCGAGACAAAATAAATAATGGAGGTATATACCTTGAGGATCTTGCGATGTTTCAGTGCATGTATGGATATACCGCTCGAGACAAAACACTTCAGGCATTTTTCGTGGATCTCGATCCTTATACTGACTGTTTTACACCCGATAATCCATCAAAAAATTCCGTAGGAGCCATTCACACCAATCTCTCGGACCTGGCGCAAAGTGCGCTCCAGATACAGCAATTTGCAGGCATCGACGCCCGGCCCTTCGCCCAAGATATTTTGCAGTTAGATGAAGCATTACCCCACGCGATGATTCCCGAAGACAGCGCAATGCATTTACACGAACAAACGAATGCAATTTACACTGCACACACCGTGTAATAAATGAATTTTCTCGAGTAATATGGTATTATCATCTTTCTATGAGCGATTTTAATAAAGAGATGGATACGTTTTTTGCGCCACTCGTCGGCACAGAAGATGCAATTGCACGCTTCCAATCAGCTTTGAGTGAGCACACAAGACCTCTTGCTCATACTGCGTACGCATTTCATCAACTGGAAGTAGTCGGTGAAAGCGTGGTTCGAGCAACCGTACTTGCTGCAAATGGACTTGATCCTGACGATAACGGCTCAGGCCTCTCACTAGCATGGAAGTCTATCTGGGCTAATGGAGAACGAGGTGTAGGGACGGCGGTAAATGGCGCAGCATTGGTCAGCGACTTCTTCGCAGTATATGCTGCAGTGCCGCAAACAAAAGCAACCGTAGAAAAAAACACCGATAGAATACTCCGTCATGTATACCGCAACGCATTCAATCCCGCCCGTACTGCGACATACAACCAATTGGGTCTACGCGCGGGGAGAAATCCAGCCAATCCACTCAATAAGCCGGCTTTTTGGATGAAGGCCATGTTTACAAGCCTTCGTGATACTTCGGTACACCCACGCGCTTTTCGTGTTGAGATCGATGAAGCCGGCCAGCTTGATATGCAACCACGACACCAACTTGTTATGGCAAAAAACGGGCGGCGCTGTCCCGCTACTGGCGCACGCATCGAAGTGGAAGATGAATCACCAAGTGCGCTGCTCACCTTTATGCGGACAATCGGGAATGTCGCGATACAAGATATTTACCCACATCGTTTTGCTATTGCAGCCGCAGAATAGTAATATCCGCACTTACACGACCAAGTTTGCTATCATAAACAGATGAACATATCCGATACCAAGGTTCATGGCATTTTATGGCTCAAGCTCGATGAGCGCAGCAAACAGCTTTTACAGCAAAGGTTTCCTGCCAGTTATGTTTCAAAACACTATGATCACGTAACATTGGCCTACGACGCCGCGCGTAGCACCGTAGAAAATCACATCGACAAACCAGCATCGGTAGACGTGTACGCCTATGCTAAAAATGATAAAGCCGAGGCCGTGCGCGTGGACACGCATGGTTTGCCGGACACATACGGTGTGCCGCACATCACCCTTTCCACGATCGATGGTGTTGAACCATTTGAATCTGTTACCATGCTAAAAAGTGAGCACGACGAAATCGCTATCGAACCTTTTGTCGTGTCTGGCACGCTGGAATTCATTCTTTTGTAACGCCCTAGCTGTCGTACTTGCGATATATCCGAAGATTACGCCGATGGCAAAATCCCACCGTATGAACAACTAACCTGATATAGTTAACGTATGATTAAAAAACTCCTCGGCATTGCGATTATTTTTGCCATCGTTGGTTATTTTGTACCCCTCGGTTCTTACACCGAAACTCGAGGCTGCCCCATAGAGCCCACCCCCACAATTCGTTTGCATTACGTTAAAGGCGACCGCTTAGCTGAAGTCAGGAACCGCCCAATGCTTCCAAACGCTGGCTGCGCGCCTAATGCGAAATACACGCTGTACTTCTTTTAGTACATTCTGGGCGTAATCGTAGCAGAGTTGTTATCATGGACACATGAAATTATTTTTGTCATCGCTCAATATTTCCCCAAAACTCGCTCCTGCTTTTCTAGAATTAGTCGGTAAACCTGCGGACAGAATATCTGTTGGGCTCATTCAGAATGCCGCAGATGTCGAGAAAGGTCCCAAACTGTGGCTCGATGCGCAACTGAAAGCGCTGACAAAAAACAGCCGGGATGTTGAAATTATCGACCTCCGCGAATATCGTGGCGATCGACGACGCCTCGAAGAAAAACTTGCCAGCAAAGATGTTATTTGGCTCGGTGGCGGCAACACATATTATCTGCGTTGGCTTCTTAGCGAAACGAAAGCCGACGAAATAATTACGCAACTTGTTAAGGATGGCACGGTCTATGGCGGCAGTAGCGCCGGGGCAATCGTGGCCGGGCCGACGCTTAAATATTTCGAAGCAGCCGACGATCCGAACGATGCGCCTACGGTCATTTTCGGCGGGCTTAATTTAACGGAGTCAGTTGTGGTGCCGCATATCGATAACGCGATGTTCTCGTCCGTTGTGGGCGGCATTACCAAATCGCTCGATGCTGCCGGCTACCAGACGGTGCCGCTCAAAGACAGTCAAGCACTCGTAATCGACACTGTTAGAAACCAGCACGAAGTTCAATAGTTTTGTACTCTTATTGACTATCTGTCAAAATATAGTATCCTTGCTCTATGTCTTATAGGATATCCCGAGTAAGTCGCGAAAGCGCATCACCAAAAGAACTTGGCCATGCTGCGGACCCGACAGCAGCAGAAGCAGTTGGAATACGAGCAGTTCATACCGTAGTTTTTGAACGGCCTGGTGTTGTAGTTACCGAATATGCAGGAGTACCTGAGGCATTTTTATCTGATGCCGAAGCTATGCGAGAAGCACCGCTTACGCACGGCCGCCCCGCAGGTGATCCAATCGAAAACACCTGTGCCGCCCTCGGCTTTTCAGTAACTGTTATGTTGAATAAACAAGCCTAGTACTGTTTTATCGCGTCTTGCTTTGGACTCAACATGTCAATTTGCAGGAAGATGGTCATGATTTGGCTCGGCGTAATTTCGCGGGCATTACTTCCTGGTGTCTGAGAGTATGTAACCTGCACGGTACTACCGATTTTGAGCGTCGAATCACCACTGTAATTTTCAACGTATTTTTGGTTGTAGTCGGCAAGCGCATGAGCCGGGGTTTTGATGGTAAAGTCATTGCCCGTTCGACTTTTGAGTGTCATTGCATCGCTTTCTAATTTTGTGACGATACCGCTAATTTCTCGGCCCTCATTCTTATCATTCATGACAAGCTCAGGGTTTTTCGCGCCTTCGCCACCTTCCCGCGGGAAGATTTCGATACCGCCTGTTTGAGGACAATATTCGCCCTTGTTTCCAAAACATTCAGGGATATCAGTGAGGTAGTTTTGCATTGCACCATAAAACTTGAGTGGCAAGCCGAGTTTTACGAGTCCAACCAAGCCTTCTTCATGTGGCTGCTCCGGCGCAGTTATCTGTTTTGCATGATGAATTTCCGAGGCACGCATAACAGTAAATACCGGATCGCCAGGCAAAATTGTGTTAAGAGGCGCTTGTTCGCCATTACCGAAGGCAAGTAGTTTTTGCCCACTTTGCGCAGTCATGGTCTTGGTCGTTCCGTCACCCAATCGTAAAGTGACCGCGGTATCACTAACCGAGATGACTTCGCCCATTACATCTGCACGGGCGTAGTAAATTCGATCGCCGTCCTGCCACTCGGCGTGAGAGCCATACGTTGGCCACTGTTTTGAGGCGAACTTACTGACCCACTGCATCTCGCAGCGTGCCTGCAAAATACGGCGCACATCGTCATCGCTGATTTGTGGGGCGTCTTTTTTGAGCTCAAATTTACCTACATTTATCGGTGTACCTTCTTGTACACAGTCCTGGAAGTTACCGATTTCATATTCCGATGCGCCCCTCGTATTAACGGACTTATGTAAAACTTTGACGAGAAGTGGCGCGTACTGGGTCGCTGCATAGACTGCGCCTCCTGCAAATACAATAAGTCCAAGTACAATTGCCACAAGTGCGCTAACCGGTAATTTTCGTAATCGCATCAACAAACGCTCCTTTTTAGTTGCATTCGTTGTACGCAAAACATGATCAAAAGTTTCATGTGCTTTGGCTTTTTTGATCGCCGTCATTGTGCGTTTCATAAATGCAGCATTTCCTGTACGGTCTTCAGGGCGCGCAGCAATTATTTCCTGTTCGAGTGTTCGTCTCATGATAACTTCTCCCGCAATTGGATTTTCGCCCGGCGTAGCCAAGTTCGGACCGTGTTAAGTTCCATGTGCATATCGTCTGCAATCTGTTGATAACTTTTGCCATCCCAGTAATATGCCTCGATAATCTGCCGATATTCTGGTGGAACGAGCGAGAGCACTGCTTTACGAATTTCTTGCTTTGCCTCTTCTTCCAAAAATGTCGGCATCGTGACTTCGGCAATTGCTTCAATATCTTCAACTACAATTCGTCGTTTGTTTTTGCGCAAATAATCAATCGCGAGATTTGTCGCGATCCGATACAGCCACGTCGAAAATCGCCCCTTTTTAGGGTTAAATTTTTTAAGCTCAAGATAGGCTTTTATGAATGTTTCTTGCGCAATATCTTCGGCAACGTCACGATCATGCACCATTTGTTCACAGTGAATGATTAATCCGACGTGATAGCGCTGAACGAGCTCTTCGTACCGATCGACGCCGTTAATCACATCGGTGATAATTTTTTCTTCATGCATCATACTTACTATACGTTGCGCCGCGCGAAAAGTTTCAGGCGTACATAAAATTATCTTTGTTATAGTAAAAGCATGATTTTCTGGCTAGCGCTTTTGGCGGCATTGGGTTGCGCGATTTGTAACGGCGTGGCTGCGATCCTTGAAAAAGTCAGTGCCGACGGCCAGGCGCGAGCACATTCGATTCAAGTTGGATTGTTAGTTCGATTATTACAGCAATGGCCATATGTTTTGGGGCTTGTACTCGATGGTATCGCATGGATTTTAACACTGGTAGCCGTGCAAAGTTTGCCCTTATTTGTGGTGCAGCCGATTATTGCTTTTAGCGTGGTCGTGACCGCCATTGTGGAACGTTTTGTGTTACATCGGCGTCTCGGGCGAATGACCACGATTGCTATATTCGTAATTTTGAGCGGTTTGGGATTGCTCGCACTCACCGCAGCACCCGAGAAAGCATCGGTAGCAAGCACGAGTTTTCGCTGGATTATCATCTTTATGCCGATAGCGCTCGCTGTGCTTGGCAGTATGTTTGTGAAAATACGGAAAGGCTACGCCACCATCGTATTGGGCGCTATTAGTGGTGTCGCGTTTGGCGGAACCGCCGTAGCAGGGCGCATGCTTACGTTTTCGCACCCGTATTGGCATGTGCTGACCGAGCCGCTTTTATGGGCGATCATCGCCTATGGACTCGTAGGAATCATGCTATTTACCATTGCGCTGCAGCGTAATCTCGCAACGGTTGTCAATGCGACTATGATTACCTGTGAAACTATCTTTCCACTTATTGTCGGTATTATATTTTTAGGTGATCGTCCGCGAAATGGCTTGTGGGTGTTGGTGATTTCGGGTGTGGCTTTGGCGCTCACGGGCACTGCACTCATAACTGCCGCACATAAAGAGCAAGTGCCGCAAAAAAGTAAGGCCGTAATTTAAGTCGTAATTTTAGCGAATCTTTAAGCCAATTACGCTACAATAAGCATATGCATGAAATAGTTATTATTGTGGCCAAGTACTTCATCGTCTTGTCCGTTCTCGGCGCACTTGTTGCCTTCCTCAAATTAGAAAATCAAGACAAAAAACGATTTATTATCGCGGCTGTGGTTGGTGCGATTGCCGCCATCGTGCTCGCCAAAATCGGCAGCATGCTGTTTCACAATCCTCGGCCATTTATTGTCGGGCATTTCACTCCTTATTTTGCGCACGGAAACGACAATGGTTTCCCTTCGGATCACACATTGTTTACAGGGCTCGTGGCCGCGGTTGTGTGGTGGTATGACCGCAAGCTTGGCGGGATTTTATTTGCGATCGCCCTTGCTGTCGGATTGTCCCGTGTGATTGCCGGCGTACATCATATTATTGATATCGTGGGCGCATTAGGCTTTGGAATTATCGGCGGCGCTGTCGGTAAATACGCTGCTGATTCGGTTTTCCCTTACCGCAAAAAATCGCGGTTTGCCGAAAAGAAATAAATGCTCGGTTGTGAGGTTTCTCTGTTGCCCTTGGCAGGCATTGTCGTGTACGATTTACATATAAACAGTGGAGGCATTATGGACCAACAACAAAACGACCCAGCATTCGACGATCAAAATACGCATCAAACACCGGATGACGCGCTCCAACCAGCCGACGACATCTTTAGTCCAACCCGTGACGAAGAAAAACTCGCCGAAGACAACGACCCACCCGCAGCACCAGCTGACGACAGCACGGGTACACCGTTACCCGAAGATCATCCTGAATTTGATTACGACAACGATGCCCACGAAACGTACGACGAGGGTAAAACCGGTGGCACCGACGCTGACGCGCAAGAAGAAACTCCCGAAGATCTCAATCCACCAAAACCACTCGACCCCGCAGCCTAGTCAATACGATGGAAATTTCCGTTCTTCAGTGGAATGTTTGGTATAACGAAGATCTTCAAAAGATAGCCGACTTCTTGGTGCAGCATCCGGCGGATATTTTGTGCTTGCAAGAACTCACCATTGGTCATGTCCCATACGCCGACAAAACCCCTGAATACCTCGCCGAAAAGCTGGGCTATCATTGTTACTACAAAGAAATTCCTATCGAAACTACCGCCGGTAAAGGCATTACACTTGCCAGCGCAATTTTGAGTAAATTCCCTATTTCTGCTAGCCGTTTTGTATGGATCAATGAGCCACGTTCAGGCGGTGGTTACAGCGATGAATACCGCGCATATGTAGAAGTTACGCTCGAAATCAACGATCAAAAAGTTACTCTTGCCACAACGCATCTGTCGTACACCGACCGGTTCCAGCCGACGGCGCAAAAAGCTAAAGAAACAGCGAATCTTGTAGCACTTTTGAGACAACATACACAGAACTTTATTTTTACTGGTGATCTCAATGCACCTCCCGATTCTCCAACCATTCAAGCGATCTCGGAGCATTTACAAAATGCGGGCCCGGAAATCACTCAAAAAACCTGGACGACAAAGCCGTTCGACTACAATGGATTTCATGAAAAAGATCTAAACTGGCGGCTGGATTATGTTTTCGCTACCCCCGATCTCCGCGTTACGAACGCCCAAATAATTTCCACAACCACCTCTGATCATTTGCCAATTTTGGCGAAATTTACCCTCTCACAAGCACACACGCCACAACTTTCACAGTGAGATATCCCACACGTCTCAAGCCCCGCGCGTGGTGTAATTGAAAGGTTCGTCAAAAAACGGACAAACCATTATTTATAAGGTAGGAGGGATTATGAGTCGAATTCATTCCGTACAGTCCAGACTAACCCGAGCACTTGGTACAGTTGGAGCCGCATTCGCGGTTGCTGTATTGGTGTTCACCGGAAGCGGCGCAACTATTGCCGCAGCTCAAGGTAACACACCGAGTGGGTCCACCACCCGCTCAGCACAATTTAACGCAGCCGCCCAAGAATTTGGCGTACCTGCAAGTATTTTAATGGCTCTGTCATACAACCAATCACACTGGCAAGCAAGCGCCGGTGCCATGAGCGTCGACGGTGGGTTCGGCCTTATGGATCTTCGCACGTACGTTCCTACTAAAGTAAGCGGCCGCGATGGTACCACAAAAAACGTACCAAAAAAGGATGCGAGCTACTACACACTCGACCAGGCAGCTAATTTGTTGCATGTGTCTACTGACACTTTAAAAACAGATGACCAGCAAAACATCCGCGGTGCAGCAGTCATTCTCGCCCAAACAGCACGAGACCTGAATGGCGGTCAATTGCCGACCGATCCAAGCGGTTGGTACAGTGCGATTGCACATTTTGCCGGTAATAGCGACGTAACCGCTGCGAGCACTTTTGCTGACACCATCTTCTCAACCATTAAAAGTGGTGCGAACTTAACGACTATGGACGGGCAATCACTCAACTTGCCTGCGATGCCAAATGTGCAGCCTAACAAGAGCACGATGTCGGCACTCGGCCTCACGCAGCAAAACGCACAGGCACAGCCACGCGCTGATCTTCCTGGTCAAAACGCCGAATGTCCCACAACCCTGAATTGCCGCTTCATTCCAGCTGCCTACGCACAAAACGGCACGACCGACCCAACCGACTACGGTAACTATGATCCGGCACACCGCCCAGCCGACATGCAGATCAAGTACATTTACATTCACGACACCGAGGGTTCTTACGACAGCGCGATTTCACACTTCCAAGACCCGACATCATATGTGAGCGCTCAATACGTCGTTCGTTCAAGTGACGGCGCTGTTACCCAAATGGTTGCAAACTCCGATGTTTCTTGGGGTGTCGGCAACTGGTACGACAACATGCACGGCATTAACATTGAGAACGAGGGCAATGCCGCTCAAGGCGCCACCTGGTTTACGCCAGCCATGTACCGCACGAATGCTCAATTAGTTCGTTACCTTGCGACCAAGTACAACATCCCGCTTGACCGTGAGCACATCCTTGGCCACGATAACATTTCAGCCCTCACGGTCGCCCGCCAAGGTGGTCAGCACTGGGACCCGGGTCCATACTGGAACTGGAACTACTTCATGGCACTCGTTAACGGCCAAACTGAAGCACAAGCGAGCGCGAGCGCCGCACAAGCCGGCACACCACTAACTTCACCTCGTACCGGCAGCAGCCAGCTCAAGAAAGGTGATATCATCACCATCGCACCTACGTTTGCTACGAATAAGCAAACAGTTACTGACTGCCAAACCGGCACCTGCGTAACCCTGCCTTCGCAAGGCACAAACTTTGTACCGCTGCGCAACGCACCAAACGCAAACGCACCACTACTGAGCGATCCATACATTCACACCGACCACAGCGCAGGCACAACTCGCGACGATGACTGGGGCGACAAAGCGCCAGCCGGCTTCAAATATGTGGTTGCCGAAACACAAGGTGATTGGACCGCCGTTTGGTTCGCCGGCCAAAAAGCCTGGTTCCTCAACCCTGTTGGTCGAGCGCAAGCCGCAAAACTCTCTTGGAGCGCTACGGTGAGCGCAAAACCAGGCCGCACTTCAATCCCCGTTTACGGCGGAGCTTACCCCGAAGCGAGCGCTTACCCTTCGACGATTCCGCCTAAAGCACTCGACGAACTCTACCAAATTCCAAGTGGACAAAACTACGCAACAACTGCCGAGAAGTTGCCGACCGACTACTTCTATGACGCCACTGTAAACTCGAGCCTGCCCGACGATCACATGATTGTTCATGGCAAGCAAAAGTATTACCAGATCTCATTTAACCACCGTATTGGTTATGTGAAAGCCGACGACGTTGTTGTCCGCTGGCAACCGTAATGTTCTAAGGACCATCCTAAGCCCTAAAGACCGCCTTGATAGCAAAGGCGGTCTTTACTTTCTGCTATAACCCGGAACGTAATTTTTCGGCAAGCAGTTCTGGACTCCTTAAAACAATCCCCTTTCGAGTGATATCGAGCAGACCCGCTTCTTTGAGTTTGTGCATTTCCCGGCTTACCGTTTCACGCGATAGTCCGCAGCGAGCCGCAATTTCTGTTTCATTGATCGCTAAATGCCACAAAGTTTTACGCTTTTGACCGATTAAGCGGCTTTGCGTGAGCAGCTCATACAGCACGCGACTATGCGCGCTGCCGCCCATAATATGCGCAAGCCGATCAAACATATTGTCAGCACCCACACTTGCTTGATCGAGCAAGTGCCAGACGACATCAGGATTAGATTTCAGGAATGATTTTACCAATAACACCGGCGCCCGATATATGCTCACCGCCCCGCAAGCTTCAAAGAAGTATCGATTCGGCGTCGCTTTTATCATTGCCGACAGGGGGAATAGACACGGCGCGCACAGCACATTCACGACCACTTCGTCGCCGCGATACGAGATGTCATACTGTCGCACCTGACCCTCTGCCAAATAATACACCGAAGACATAGGTTCATTACCAAAAATAAGCACTTGGCCTTTTTTGTAGCTCCGCTCTTCGAAGCGGGACATATATTGGGTGATCTTTCGGATAGTTGCGGCAGTCATGACAGGCACCCTTATGCCGCATTATATGCCTGTGACGATTTTTATACAACAGTCCTAATCTCGCTGTTATCAAGGATAAAACTGCTTATTCTTTGCTATCATAATAGGATGAAACTCGCCCGCATCAATACCGTCTTACTCGGGCTTATTATTGTGATCAACGGTTACTTGCTGATCATGCCGTTTTATCCGAGGCTTGTGTACTGGTGGCAAAATCATACGCACTCCCCCGTATCTACCAGTGCTTTGAACAAGCGAATCGTGGACACGAGTGGTGATGACATTCCGTCTGAAAATCGACTCGTCGTGCCATCAATGCACCTTAATGACCAAATATTTGAAGGTAAAGATCTGAGCGTGCTGCGTAATGGCCCGTGGCGCTTGCCCTATACGAGCACACCGGACAAAGGCGGCAACACCGTCATCGTCGGTCATCGCTATACGTACACCAATCCGCGTGGAACATTTTATAGCTTGGACCGCGTACAAATTGGTGATCGAATCGGTATTTTTTGGCAGCATAAAAAATATGTCTACCGTGTTGCGAGCGTGCAAACCGTTAAACCTGATGCCGTGAGTGTTGAAGCGCCGACAACCGATAGTCGGCTCACCCTCTATACCTGTACTCCGCTGTGGCTACCAAAGGACCGGCTCGTCGTTACAGCAAATCTGGAGTCAACACCATGAACGAACGCATGCGATTTTTCATATTGCTTGGTTTACTCGTTTTGAGTATTGCGTTGTTGTACATCGCAAATACGGCACTGAGCCACAGCATTTTAATAGGTCAGTGAAATCATTATTTAACGACGATACTGGTCGTCATGCTCAACATTGATCTGTTGAGTAGCGAGTTTACGCGGACGGCGCCAAAACTTTACGATCATTGCCGCACAAATAAGCAAGCAAGCGATTGTCGCAATGACTAGCACGATAAACCCGGTATTTACCAAGCCGCCGTTTGCACCCCCCGCTGGAGTTGTTGTTCCCGTGCCGCCGCCGGTACTGGTTCCACAAGCGGTGGTGTCTTGGTATGCACACGCGCTATACGCCCCTCCGCCATAAACCTGTCCGAACTGTACGCTGTAGTATTTATTCATTATGTTTTCCTATTCAATCATGCTTATGATATCATAAAAACGTTAAGACATCATACGAGGGGAATAATGTATGGTTACGCCAACGTTCGCAATTTTGGACTTTAGTACGCCGGAACTGATCATCATTTTGTTGATCGTGCTCCTGTTGTTCGGTGGTAAAAAATTGCCAGAACTTTCTCGCAGTCTGGGTACGTCAATGCGTGAGCTCCGTAAAAGTGTAAGCGACGAACACAATGACAAAAGCGAGAAAAAACAAGAAAAAGCCAAGCCAGAATCATCGGCATCATAGGCCGCCTAGCGATTCCGTACGTCCGTTTATCGAGCACGTACGAGAATTGCGAAAGCGTGTTTCCTATATAGCGATTTCGGTGGGTTTTTTTGGTGCCATCGCGTACTCCGTTGAGCACCATATTGTTGATGCCCTCCTTCGCCCGGCCGCAGGTCAGCAGTTTATTTATACCTCACCAGGTGGTGGGATTGATTTTCTATTTCGCATCTGTTTGTACGCTGGCATCATCGGCAGTATCCCTGTTATTATTTATCAGCTGCTCAAATATATGGAACCGCTTATCAACAAGCAGTCCATCAACTTCATCAGTTGGGGGAGTGCGATTTCTGGTATTTTAGCGATTGCCGGCGTGCTCTATGGCTACTTCTGGGGTCTTCCTGCGGCACTGCATTTTTTGCTGCACCAATTCGTAACCAAGCAAATCCAACCCCTCGTTACCATCCAATCTTACATGTCGTTCGTTATGGTCTATATGGTCGGCTCGGCGCTATTGTTCCAAGTCCCGCTCATACTCATTTTTATCAACCGCATTAAACCGCTCAAACCGCAGCGCTTACTAAAATATGAACGCCATGTGATCGTCGGAGCAGTTATTATTGCGGCTCTTATGAACCCGACGCCAAACGTTTTTGCCCTGCTCTTTTTGGCCGGTCCGATTATTCTTATGTATCAGCTCGGTATTGGGCTTATTTGGTATCTCAACCGAGGTTTTGAACAACCCAAAGTAGTGGACGATCTGCTCCAAAAAGATGCCGAAGCGCGAGCCGCACGGACTGAGCGAGCCGCTCAAACGCGTCCTTTGGCCGTCAAATCACCCGTACCTGTTCATGCCCAGGCGGCAAAGGCTGCGCCAACAGTAGCGACCGCACGTCCGCAACGATACGCCAACCAAGTGATTCGGCGCCCTTCTCCTGCGCCCGTGCAGCGAACGAGAGTCATCAGCGATTTCCAAGTTACACGCCGCCCGCCGCAAGAGCCCTCATTTAGTTAAGGATCTCTGAATATGCTTGACAGCCACAAGCAACTCCTACTACAATGCAATTATAAAGCTAACGCTTAAGGTATAACAAACATGCGAGAATTAGAAAATATCATGCAAAAGGAGATGACTCGAAAAGAGTTTTTGACGACACTTGGTTTCGGTGTAGCCTCGATTTTTGGCATTGCGAACATCTTACGCTTTGTCATGGGTCGCGGCAGCAACCGTACCAGTTCAGCTTCTTTTGGATACGGCTCAAGCACGTACGGTGGTGGCCGCAAATAGGCCAAAACTACGCTTTTGCAATAAATACCGCTCTAAAATCGAGCGGTATTTTTATTGAACAGATTTAGATATTGCTATTATTTGAACTACTTACAGCACCTGAGCCTGCGGGCGCTTGCTGATTCTGACCTAACACAATAATAAAGTCGGCCGTGTATCCGGTGACAGATGGATCACTGGCGACAATATTATTACCAAAGAGCTTTTGTAGGGCTTGCTTTGTGTTTGGCATGGCGCCCTTGGAATTATCGATAATTTCAGTCGTTGCATAGGTTTTAGGCGCATCGGCCACCGCAGCCACATTGATGTTTTTAGCAGTCAATGCGTCTGACTCTTTGCGCGCTAAGCCCGTTTGTCCGCCACCGTTGAGCACCACAACAGTAGCCCCTTCTTTTACGATTGGATCCGCCGAGAACAGTTTTGCTACCGCTAGTTTAATCTGGCTAAAGTCGTCTACGCCCGCCGCAGGAATTAATGCCGACTGTCCGCTTGGCGATGTATAGTTCTTGAGAAGCATCGAACCTTTGTTGAGGTCGTTCAAGTTGTATGACACAATGCTCGAATCACTCACGCTCTTCATATAACTGTAAAACGTTTCCATTTCGTTGATTTTCATGTCGGTTTTTACGTTGTTACCGATCGCGTCAGCCAACTCGCCGATTTTAAATGGATTTGAAAGCACGCTGCTCTTGGTTGCTTTGTCTTTGATGGCAAGCAACATTTGACGTTGGTGTGTCGTGCGGTCAAAGTCGCTTTGCGGGAATCCATAAGAATAATAGGAATCGCCGCGTGCACGAGCCAAGTTCAAAGCCGTCTGTCCGTTCAAAGTTACCGAACCATTCGGCAGCTTGAGCGGCCCGCCATCCACTTTGCCAATGTTCGGGTCATATAAACCACGTGGATCAGGACTCTGGATATTTACGGTGATGCCCCCGACCGCATTCACGGCATCGCGGAAAGCACTGTAGTTAATGAGTGCGTAGTAGTCGATAGTAACGCCCATATTTTCGGTGATGATCTGTTGCAACTGGCCCATACCGCCGCTCGGATAACCGGCATCGCTAAAATTACTCACCGTATTGGCTGCGTTGATTTTTTGATGACCCATGCTCGGGATTTCCACCCAGAGATCACGCGGCACACTCAGCATCGATGCTTGGTGCGTTTTCGTATTGAGACTCATAATCATAATAGAGTCGGTGAGGTTGGCTCCATCGTGGCCAGGATCATCGGCCGAGTTTCCGGCAAGCAGAATATTAACCTGTCCGTTCTGATTCTTGAGCGGCACCGGCTTGAATGCACTCAACAGGCTAAAAGGATTACTATTGTGTGTAACTTTTGCGGCGTTGCGATAGATCTTCCAACCCAGCCAGCCACCGATAACTAAAATAATCAGAAGTATTGTTAACAGCGATACTTTGATGATTTTTTTACGGTTCCAGGTGGTGAGCCACTGTTTTAAGGATTGGCGCTGTTTTTTGGGCTTTTTGTCTTTGTTACCTTTACGGCCTTTGGGCTTGTCTTCGGTCTGGTTGTCGCTATTATTGAGTCGTTGACGAGGACGATAGCGTTCCGTTAAAGGCGTGATAGTCTCCTCGGATTTGGGGGCCGAAGTTACGGGAGCGACAGCTGAAGGCTTCACGCCACTTGCGTGTACGCCAGGTTTAACAGGTGTAGCAAGCCGGGCCGTCTGCAGTGGCTGATGCGGTCGTGCAGGTTGTGGCTGTGGTGCCTGTTGTTGCGCGTTACCACCGTGCCGGAGGCGATTAGGATCAACGAAGGCGCGTTGCTGTTGCTGTTCATGGAGTGGACGATAACTGTCGTACCGCGACCCCTGGGGCCGGACAACAAAGCCATCAATGCTGTTGGCCCTTTTGGGCGGGCGTAAATCATCGTTCATAGATCTTACTTAGTTTAGTATGAATTTGCATATATGCATAAACATTTTTTGCTTTTTGACGCAACTTGGCCTAACTGAGGTACTGCGTCGGGCGAGGCTTTCTTTTTTCGGTGTAACGTTATATAATTACCCTGTTAGGAACTGAGACATCATTATGGCACTCGAAAGTTGGCAAATTGCAGCCCTTCCTGGTGCGAGCGAAACACCCCCCGCGAGCCCACCTCCGCAAATGCCACCACAACCACCATCTCCTCCGCGCAGCAGCGCGACACAAATCCAATCTGACCTCCGACTTCATTATATAAAGCCGCGACGACGATGGGTGCTGCCGCTATTGATTGTTATTGCCGTAGCAATTATTGTGACCGGTGTTATTTTGCTTGTACAAAAGCATCGCAACGACCCCAGCGTACTTTTTGACCAAGCCCTTACCCAAAGCCTCTCTACGAGCAGCATCACCGAGACACGCGCTAACGATAACGACGCAACGGTAACTGCACTGGACGTTAGTAAACCCAAAACTGCAAAACTTGGTACGCTCACTACAAAAAATCTTGGCGCCGATACGTATGTTAAGGGTTTTGGCACCATGCAAAATACCTATCTCGCGTTTGGAAGCGATCCCGCCAAGCAGACAAACACCCCGACACGTCTACTCGATCAGTGGATTGCAGTGCGCAAAGACGGGAACTTGCCGATTAGCGCTTCGCAGACACCGCTCTTTACCTTGAGCGACCCTCGCTATCAGTTATTACAGCCCTGGATTTTCGGTAACTTCGACAGCAAAACTCGCGGCGATTTACTGAAGCAAATCAAATCCACCAAACTCTACAGCTTTGCTGCAAAAGACGTCAAACAAGTCACCATGGACAATCAGCTGACATACGTATACAGTCTGACGCTTGACGGCACAAAACTGGCGGCATATGAAACAAAAGCGGGCGCGGCATATGGGATCTCTCCCACCGACACGACGAGCCTCACCGGCGGATTACTCAATACCAAAATCCCCGTTCACCTTTATATTCAAAAGTCCACGCACCAAATCACACGCATCGACACCGTAACAAACGGCATTCCGACCACGACAACATTTCGAGCACGCAACAATACAAAAGTATCAGCAGAACCCACAGCACGATTCACCTATACCGAATATCTCGCTCAGCTCGGTTCATAACTTATTATTCGTGACGCAGCGCATCAACAGGATTGAGTTTAGCCGCGCGTCGCGCCGGATATAATCCAGCTAACATACCGATCAGCGTCGTAATAACAACCACTCCCAGAAGCAGCCAGGCCGGCAAAGTGATGATGTTTTTGGAAGCGATTCCGTTGGCCGCAAGTTGTTTATTAACGAGCGGGTTGGCCGCCGTTACCAACATAAATCCAATGCCGATACCCAGCATGCCGCCTAAGAAGCCCAGCAGCGATGCTTCAAGGGTGAATAACCGACTAATAGTTGCCCGCTTAGCGCCGACTGCACGCATGACGCCGATTTCGCGGGTTCGTTCCATGGTTGCCATGACCATGGTGTTCACCACGCCAACAGCGGCAACTGCAAGCGAAATACCACCGATTCCGCCCAGCACATACCCAATAATATTAAAGATTGCGAGCTGTTTTTGAATGAAATCTTGGGCCGTACTTGCCCCGACACTAAATTTGTCGCGGATTACTTTGGCGACCGCATTGGCGTTTTCAGCTTCATCGGCAGCCACCGTAATGGATTGGTAACCGTTCTTGCCCAGATTATCAGTCGTTACGAGGCGTGCCTTGCCGTTTTCGACTTTCCAATCCTGTGTTTCCAGCAAACCGCGAGCCCAATCAAGGGGGAAATACATTGCCGCTTGCCCCGTTTGTGAACCAACAACTCCGATGACCGTCGTTGAAAAATCAGTCGTTTGCGGTACCGGTTGCGCACCATGCAATGTCAGAGGGTTTGGCGGCAGATTCGCCCCTGCTCCAGTGTAACCAGGTACGGTTTTGAGCGTAATTTTTTGTCCAATGAGCTGTTGATAACGACCTTTGAAGCCAAGTTTATCGGCATATTCCGCGGTTAATGTCACCGCGCCGGCTCGGTCTTCTTCGGTCAAATTACGCCCGGCGACTACATTGTAGTTCAGCACGCCGTTCGGTTCGTAAGCCTGAAAACTTTGTACTGATAATTTCTTGTTTTGATAGTTCACCGAGTCAAACATATACAATCCGATTTGTGGGGAGGCATCCTGCACATGCGGAATTTTCTTAATTTGGCCGAGCATGTCGTCGGTCAATTTTACACCCGACTGGCTGCTGCCACCGCCACCGTATCGAGCCTGCCCATACGTAAGGTCAGTCGCTTGTGTGACCGCAATTTGTCGAACCTGGCCAGTCGAATTAAATTCCTGCAAGAAAAAACTTTTGATGCTCGTGACCAAAGCCAGCATAATCGTAACGCTGGTTGCTCCGATAATAATCGCCAGCACCGTCAAAAAACTGCGCAATTTTTGGCGCCCCAGATTTCGAAAAGCCAATCCGATATAATCGACGAATCGCATCTTAAACCTTCCGCTCCACCAGCTTACCATCGAGAATCTGTACCACGCGCGAAGCCTGTTTCGCAACGGTCATGTCGTGCGTAATAACAAGCAGTGTCATGCCTCGCTTATTCAGGTTTTTGAGCAACGTCATAATCTCTTGGCCGCGGGTTGTATCGAGGTTTCCCGTTGGTTCGTCGGCGATAATAATACTTGGCCGAACTGCCAGTGCCCGCGCAATTGCCACGCGCTGTCGTTGGCCGCCCGAAAGTTCGGTGGCTTTGTGTTTCATGCGATTTTCCAGGCCCACGGCACGCAAACATTCGATAGCACGTTTGCGTCGTTCGCCGCGTGTAGTTTTAGAAAATAATAGTGGCATCATGACGTTTTCCAGCGCGGAAATGTCGTTCTGCAAATTGAACGATTGAAAAATAAATCCCACATGATGATTGCGATATTCCGACAATTTGGCGTCACGATCTTTAGATAAATTATTACCATCAACTACCACTGATCCACTCGTCGGATGGTCGAGCCCTCCAATAATATTGGCGAGCGTTGATTTGCCCGAACCTGACGGTCCAATAATCGCCACGAACTCACCCGGTTGCACGGAAAACGTGACATCATTGAGCGCATGAATAACCTCATCGCCCAAGCGATAAGTCCGGGTTATATGGTCGAGCTGAATCATCGTACTCATATAACTAGTATAGCGCACATGCTTTTAGGCGGGGTGAGCGAGCGCCAAAACCAGCGGCCGCAAGTATGAGACAAGATATAAAGAACCCGTGATCAGCAGAACCGGTTCTGGACGAGCCATCAGCGCTGCAATCGCTTCAGCATGAGGAGCCGCTATCGAAACGTCGCTGCCCGCTGCCCGAAACACGTCTGCTACAATTTGCGTATCAATCGAAGGCGAACCTTGCTCTTGCGATGCGCCGAAAGCCGTCACAATAATATGCGACGTCAAACTGCTGATAATCTGAGCGTTTTCGGCCAGACTCATCTCTTTGGACTGCACGAAACCAACGATCGCCGCCACTTGCCGGTCAGGGTATGCTTCGCGCACGCTCTCGGCCATCGCCTGTATTTTTTGTGGATTGTGCGCCCCGTCTAAAATCACTGTTTTGCCACCGATCACAAACGTTTCCATGCGCCCAGGAATATGAACGGTCGCCGCTTCGTTCACGACAGATTGGGATAACGTCTTGTCAAGCGCATATGCCACTGCCGCTTCCGCCACAGCAATATTACGTTGCTGATAGAGCGGCAAAAACGCCAATGCTGTATCTCGGTCAGGCTTCACGAGGTGCAAATCACCGTGCATTTGTTCGGTTGTACGCCGAAAAACTTTCATAACCTCGGTTGATTGTTCATGCATAAAAACGGCGTTATTTTCGTGAATGATTCCAGCTTTTTGTGCAGCAATCTCTGGCAAGGTCGTACCCAAAATTCCCATGTGATCAAAGCCAATGTCCGTGATCAAGCAAACCTTGTCAGCGCGCGTTACAATGTTTGAACCATCCATAAGCCCGCCAAGACCAACCTCAATCACCGCATATTCAACACCTTGCTGCGCAAACTCCCAATACGCAAACGTCATCATAATTTCAAAATAGGTAGGTTTGAGGCCGCTTTTTTCGACCTCGTCCATGAAAATGCCAAGTTCATCACAAAATTCTCGTTCGTCTAAGGGTAATAGATCAATCTGTACGCGTTCATTTACATTCGTAATATGCGGCGAAACGGTTAACCCAACTTTTTTGCCAGCGGCTTTTAACAGCGCTGCGGCGTAATATGACGTCGATGTCTTACCTGACGTACCCGCCACATGCAACACCCTAAAACGATCTTGCGGATTGCCGACAAAATCGGCGAGCGCACGAATCGTGTCCAAATTATATACCGCGCGCACATTGAGCGGCCGCGGAATATAGGCGTTCAAAATTTCAGTAACATCGGCGAGACTCGCTATCTTCATATCAGATATAGTACACTGCGCCTGATCTGAATCGCAAAAAATTTGTAACCTTTTGGCCGCCAGCAGCATATACCTAAGTATGAAACAACAAGAACACGAGCTCATCGCTCACATTTTGGACGGCGACGATGACGCCTACGCCGAACTCATCGACCGTTACAAGCAAGGTCTGTATCGCCATTGTTTCAAGATTGTCCGCGACGAAACAATCGCTGAAGACATTACACAGGAAGCATTCATTGAAGCATTCGTGCACCTCGAAAAGTTTGACTCAAATTACCGATTTAGCACATGGCTTTATAAAATTGCTACGAATCTCGCCCTCATGCATATTCGCAAACGACGAGATATTCGCATGGACGAAGGCGAACTCGACCGTGTGCTCAGCAATTTGCCTGAAACCGAGCAGTTTGCACTGTACCGAGAACTCCATGAAGCCGTCGATAATTTACACCAACCATATCGTACCGTTGTTTCGATGCATTATTGGCACGGCAAAAGTTATAGCGAGATCGCCAGTAGTCTCGGCACGTCCGTCGGATCAATCAAAGGGTGGATGCATAGAGCCAAGCAACAATTGAAGGAGGTTTTGTCATGAAAACGACACGACACAATGAACCGGCGCGACCACTGCGCACCGACTTTACTAAAATGACCATGCGTCATGCGCGTCTCGCTAAAAAGCGACACCTGCGTAAAGCCATGTATCAATCACTAATTTCACGCAAGCAAAAGGGATTTTCACACATGAAACCACTACAAAAATTTGCCGTAGGGCTCGCGCTGTTTGTCGCCGTCGTTGGCATTGGCGGCACTACGTACGCTATGACGAATGGCGGGTGGAGCAGCATCAAAGCACTCTTCGGCGGCGAGCAAAAAATCGCTCAGGCACGCATCGTCAAAGTTGACGTCGAGCATTGCGATAGCGTCAACTCTTTCAACATTACCAAGCATCGTACCGGCAGCGAATCACGTTACTTCAAAATTGCCGACAAGTCCCCAGTTACGAACGAGCAAGTCATTGCAATGGTTAAAGCCGATTGTGAAGCAAGTTACGATTCCGAGCTTAATACGCCAATTAGCCGACAAATCGAGAATTTACCCGAGAACAAAGACCAGCTTATGAGCGGCTATCTGGATAATAAAATCACTGCAATTTCTGCCAATAGCCTCACTATCAAAATGTTGACGAGCCCCGAGAAAAAATGGGTGAGCCAGACCTTTACCAACATTGATCCGCGCACAGTAACTGTTATCGCGAGCGGTAAAATTAAGCCTTTCAGTGAGTTAAAAGTTGGTGATCATGTGAGCATCAATTATCGTGCCGCGGCCGATTTACGGGCCCACAGTGAGACGACACCGCCAGAAAACTTCGATGTCAGTCAACAGCACGTCGCTATCCTCTATGTTTTGCCCTACACGCAAGCCTTC